>NZ_AP023273.1:600000-900000 GCF_013426735.1 Agrobacterium vitis | reverse complement strand
AACGAAAGCCACGATCGCCGTTGCCAGCAGGATGACCACGGGCATGTCGAGCGCCAGGAATTTCGAATCGTTCAGGTCGAGAATGCCCGACATGAAGAAGTTTTCCGAAATCGATGTGCCGTTGCTGTAGAAATAGGACAATCCGACTGCCACGCCGCCGGTGGCGATAGTGGTGACAATATCAGGCAGCCGCAGATAGGAAATGACCGTGCCGTTGATCAGCCCGGCCAGCAGCCCGACGCCGATGCCGCCCAGCACGCTTGCAGACAGGCTATAGTCATTGGCAAGCAGCCAACCGAGTGTCATTGCGCCCAAAGACGCAACGCCCGGAAAGGAGAGGTCGAAATGGCGAACGACGATGACGAAGGTCAGTCCGATGGCCGTCAAGCCGTTGACCGACATATGGCGCAGCAGGGCGTGCAGGTTGTTTTCGGTCAGATAGGCGGGCGCGAAGGACTGAAAGACCGCAGCGATGACGCAGAGCAGAATCAGGAAGGCGGAAAGCCGCAAGGCGAGTGGTGAGGATTTGAACGAGGCAATCATGAACGTGCTCCCATGATTCCGGCGGACAGCAGCTGATCGCGGCTGGGGCGCTGGTCGGCGACGGCGACAGGGCGGCCCTTGTAAAGGGCGATCATCCGGTCGGCGACGCCATGCACTTCGTCGCAGTCAGATGAAATCACCAGCACGCCTGCATGCTGCGACAATTCCCGCATCAGCGCATAGAGCGTTGCTCGTGCGCCGATATCGACGCCCACCGTCGGCTCAACAAAGATATAAATGTCAGCATCGCGGTAGAGGCCTTTGGCGATCACGATCTTCTGCTGGTTTCCGCCGGAAAAGGCACTGGCCGGGCGGTCCAGCGTCAGCGGATGAAGAGCGACGCGCTGGGCCAATTGTTCGGAAATCTTGCGGCTGGAGGAGAATTTCAACAGCCCGCCTAAAAACGAGGCTTTCTTCAAATGGGCCAGCGTCATGTTGAAAATCACGTTGCGTGACAGGGTCAGGCCTTCTGTGCGGCGATCACCGGGAACCAGGAAAATCCCTTTGCGTAAGGCGTCATGCGGGTCTTTCAACGTCACCGGCTTGCCCTTGATGCGGATCGTGCCGGTGTCGGGCCGGATGACGCCGAACAGCGCTTTCGACAATTCATCGGCACCGGAGCCAACCAAGCCGAAAATACCAAGGATTTCGCCGCGTCGCAGGGTGAAGCTTACGCCGGAAAATAGGCCCGGTCGTTCAAGACCCTCGACCTCCAGAAGTGCTTCCCCTGCGGCGCTCTCGGCCTTGGGAGGAAAGATATTGCCCGGCTTTTCGTCCAGCATCAGTTCGGGAATGGATATGTTGCTGTCGCGCGCCTCACGGCAGGTGAAGGTGGCAACGCGTTTGCCTGCCCGGAACACCGTGAAGCGGTCGCCGATCTCGAAAACCTCTTCCAGCCGGTGGGTGATGTAGATAATGGCGATGCCTGCGGCCTTCAGATGTCGCATCAACTGGAACAGGGAGGTCTTTTCGCGCTCTGTCAGTGTCGAGGTCGGCTCATCGAGAATGAGGATACGGATGTCCTCGCGCCTGAGCGCATGCAGAATGGCGACAATTTCCCTGTCAACGGCAGGCATTTCGCCGACACGCTGGTCAAGATCGACGTCGATGGGAAAGCGTTTCAGCAACAAGGCCGCCTCGCTCTTCAGCACTTTGCGGTCTATGCGGCGGCCAATACCGGCCGTCGCCGCCTCCTGACCGAGAAAAATGTTTTCCACCCCGGTGAAGTCATCCACCAGTTCCGGATGCTGCTGCACAGAGGCGATGCCGCAGGCAATCGCTGCTGCCGGGCTGCCAAGTTCCACCGTCTCCCCGGCAATGGCGATTGTACCGGCATCCTTGGAATAGACGCCGGAGAGGATCTTGATCAACGTCGATTTGCCCGCGCCATTAATGCCGAGCAGAGCGTGAATTTCGCCCGCGTCCAGCGAGAAATCGACATTGTCCAGCGCTTTGACAACGCCGAACCGTTTTTCGATTCCCTTCATGTCGAGAATGGCCGTCATATCCTGCACTCACACCTTTCCGGCAGTATTTCTGGCCGGCTGTATTCATGGGGCCAGCAGGCCTGCTGGCCTGCCGGAGTGACAGATTAAAGCGCGCGCGCCCAGCCAAGCTTGATGGCTTCGCCCGGCTGGTCGTAATTGTCGGGAATGTCCTTGAGGGGCTTCAGGCTGTCTTCGGTCACCGCATAGGACGGCGTGATGACGAATCGTGGCGCCTTGCGGCCTGCCACGACTTCATGGGCATAAAAGGCGTTCATATAGGCCATTTCGTAGAAGCTCTGCGCCATGGTCATGGCAAAGGGTGAACCGGCCTTGATATATTCAAACGACTGGCGGCCACCATCGATACCGGTGATGAACACCTTGCGGCCTGCCGCACGAATGGCGAGCGTGCCTTCGGAGGCTGCGCCATCCCAGGCGCACCAGATGGCGTTTAATTCAGGGTTGGCCGTCAGGATATTGTCCACCACCTGACGGGGCGTTGTCGTACCGCCCAAGGCAAAGGCGATTTCCGAGACGACCTTGATATCGGGAAAGCGGACGAAAACCGACTTTGCGCCCAAGGTGCGCTGGTCCCAGGACTCGTTGGAGGGCAGGCTGACGAGCGCGACCTGTCCTTTGCCGTTCAGCCGTTTGGCAATATATTCCGCCCCGGCTGCCCCGAGGCCGAAATTATTCGACATGGCCGTGGATGTTACCGTGGTGTTGGGCACATAGCTGTCACCACAGAAAATCGGAATGCCGGAGGCAACCGCAGCCTGTACGGCAGGCGAGATCGCGGCGGCATCGGCTGGTGTTATGAAGATGGCCGCTGGCTTGGACGCCACGAAGGAGGCGATTTGATCGGCCTGTTTCTTGATGTCGTAATTGGCATCGGCGATAGTCAAGGTTCCGCCCAGACGCGAGACGGCATCCTTATAGCCATTGACGATATGGCGACCGGATTCCCAGACGGTCCAGCCCAGCGAGGCGCAGAATTTCAGGTCTTCTGCACCGGCTAGCCGTGGCCTGCTCAGGGCGGCGGCCACGGTGAGTGCCGCACCGGCGCTCAACACGCCACGACGGCTCAGTTTCAGATCGCCCATAAACCGGCCGCGATCCCTGGTTTCCTCAAAGTCAGACATTGTGTTCTCCTCCCACTCGATTGTTGTCGTTTTCCTCGGTTTTCAGGCCGATTCCTGTAATAGCGCCAGGTAATCCTCACGGCTGGCGAGCCGGGGATTGGTGGCGTGGCAATGGTCTTTCAGGGCTTCTCCGGCGATTTTTTCCATCATCGCGTCCGTCACACCCATGGCTTTCAGGCCGGAGGGCATGCCGATATCCTGGTTCAGCGCTGCGGTGACCTCATCCGGCGCACCGCCCATGATGTCGGCCATCACCTCCCATTTCGCGCCGATGACCGAGCGGTTAAAGCGCAACACGGCGGGCATCAGCACCGCATTCAGCGTGCCATGGTGCAGATTAAGCTCGCGGATCGCGCCCAGCGGATGGGTCAGGGCATGGACAGCACCGAGACCTTTCTGGAACGCCATGGCCCCTTCCAGCGCAGTCATCATCATGTCCCAGCGCGCTTGCCGGTCGCCTCCATTGGCAACCGCCTTGCGAATGGCAGGAAAGCCGCGCTTCAATCCGTCGAGCGCAATGGCGTCAGCAGGCGGATTGACGGAGGGTCCCATATAGGTTTCCAGGCAATGGGAGAGGGCATCCATGCCGGTTGCCGCCGTCAGGAAGGGCGGCAGGCCATAAGTCAGTTCCGGGTCGCAGAGTGCAATGGAGGGCAGCATGTGGCCACTCAATATGCCAAGCTTGCGGCCTTCCCTGGTGATGATGACGGCAGCGCGCCCCACTTCCGAACCGGTGCCTGATGTGGTCGGTACGGCTATCATCGGACAGATGCGCCCATGGATTTTCGAGGCGCCGCCTTCTACCGCCGTATATTGCGCCAGTGGTGCGGCGTGGCCAGTCAGAAGCCGGACGGCCTTGGCCAGATCGAGTGATGATCCGCCGCCGAGGCCGACAATGCCGTCGCATCCGGCGCTTTTATAGAGGTCATAAGCTTGGGTAACAGCCTCTTCCGTCGGATTGGCCGGAGTGCCGTCAAACACCGCGGGTGTTTCATCAAACAGGCGGAGGACGTTCGCAACCAGACCAGTCGAAACCAGTCCTTTGTCTGTTGCGATCAGCGGCTTTTTCACGCCAAGTTCAGTCAGCAACACAGGCAGTGTGGAAATTGCGCCCTCGTTGAATTCAATCCGCGTCAGATAATTGATTGTCGCCATGATCCGCTTGCATCCATAGTTTGTCAGCCGAAGTGAGACACAGATCTCCCGTCGCCATTGCATCACGCAACGCGCAAACAGTGTCGGCCAGAATCGTCATTCCCAATTTTTGAAAGCGCCTGCCGGCCTCCTTGCCAGCTCGGTTTAGTCCTCCTGGCTGCGGGCTGAAAATTTCACTTGCGCCATCAACCAATATATGAGTTATCTAAGTCAGATGATTATTCGCCTGTCAACAGGCTTTCGAAAACTTCTCTTCTCGTGCTAAAAGCCCTGATAATAACGAGATTGATATGCGTACGGAAAAAATGAAGACAGTTCCAAAGGCTGAACAGATATATTGGTTGTTGCGGCAAGCCATCGTCCATCTAGAGATGCAACCGGGCGCGATTATCTCCGAAAAGGACCTCTGCGCCGAGTTTGGTGTGTCTCGTACCCCGGTTAGAGAGGCCTTGCAGCGGCTGGCGGATGAAGGGCTGGTGGATGTGTTTCCCCATTCCGGCACCTATGTCAGCCGTATTTCCTTCACCGTCGCGGAAGAGGGTTTTGTCATTCGCCGTGCGTTGGAAATCGAAAGTGTCCGAAAGGCTGTGGCCAATGTAACAGATCGCGACGTCGCGCAGCTGAAGTCGATCATCACGCAGATGCAGGCCATCCTCGATAGCGACCAGCTGGACAAATACCTGGATTGTGACGATGCCTTTCACAGTGCCATTGCCACGATCAGCGGCTATCCGCGTATCTGGAAGTTCATAACGCTCGCCAAGGTTCATCTCGACCGGATGCGCCAGCTCAGCGCACCTGTGCCGGGCCATCTGGCTGTTGTGACCGAGCAACACGACACAATCGTGCGGGCGCTGGCCAGCCGCAACGCTGATCAGGCCGAGTTGGCCATGCGCATCCACCTCGATTCCTCCTTCGCCGTCATGGCCAAAATGCATGAGGATCAGGGCGCGCTCTTTGATGGAAAGGAAGGACCATGACAGTGACTTCGGTTTCTTCGCCGCTGCTTAAGCTCAATATGCGCGACAATGTTGCCGTTGCTCGGCTGACGCTGGAGCCGGTGACGCTTCCAGAGCTTGGCGGTGTGCGGCTTTCGGCCCGGATCACCCAGGGACACAAGGTTGCCATCACGGACCTTCAGCCGGGGCAGGCCATTATCAAATACGGCCAGATCATCGGCTTTGCCATGCAGCCTATTGCCGTTGGCGATCATGTTCATACGCACAATATGGCGATGGGGGATGTGGAACTGGCCCACGAGTTTTGCGTGGATGCGCAGGAGCCTGTTTTTGTGCCACAGCCCGCAACGTTTATGGGTTATCAGCGGGAGAATGGTGAGGCCGGTACGCGCAATTACATCGCCATCGTCTCTTCCGTGAACTGTTCCGCCACCGTAGCCAAGGCCGTGGCGCAGCATTACGCCCAGCCGGGCAGGCTTGACGATTTCGCCAATGTCGATGGGGTCATTGCACTCACCCATGCTGGCGGCTGTGCCATCAATACCGCGACCGAGGGTTATCTCTATCTCACCCGCACGCTGGCCGGATATGCCGCCCACGCCAATGTCGGCGGCGTGGTGATGATTGGCCTTGGCTGCGAAACCAACCAGGTTCCGGCTTTGCTTGCCGCTCATGGCCTCATCGAGAGCGGCAGATTCCACACGCTGACCATTCAGGCAGCCGGCGGCACCCGCAAATCCATTGAAGCCGCAATTGCGGCCATCGATTCAATGCTGCCCGCCATCAATGCCTTGGAGCGCACGCCGCAACCGGTGTCGAAGCTGAAATTGGCACTCGAATGCGGCGGATCTGATGGGTATTCCGGCATTTCCGCCAATCCGGCGCTTGGCTATGCCGCCGACCTACTGGTCCGCCATGGTGGAACCGCTTGCCTCGCCGAGACGCCGGAAATCTACGGTGCTGAACATTTGTTGACCCGGCGGGCAAAAAGCCCTGATGTGGCACAAAAGCTGCTGGAGCGCATCGAATGGTGGCGCGATTATGCGGCGCGGGGCAGGGCCGAGCTGAACAACAATCCATCCCATGGCAATAAGGCCGGTGGGCTGACCACAATTCTGGAGAAGTCGCTGGGTGCGGTGGCCAAAGGTGGCACGACCAGGCTCAACGCCGTCTATGAATATGCCGAGCGCATCAAGGAACCCGGCTTCGTCTTCATGGATACCCCTGGCTATGACCCGATTGCAGTGACCGGCCAGGTGGCGGGCGGCTGCAATGTCATCTGTTTCACCACCGGGCGCGGTTCGGTGTCTGGCTTCAAACCGGCGCCGTCGCTGAAGCTAGCCACCAACACGCCGATGTATGAGCGGATGCAGGAAGACATGGACCTCAATTGCGGCACCATCGTCACCGGCGATGAGACGGTGGAGGCGGTCGGGCAGCGGATTTTCGAGGCTGTGATCGCTACAGCCTCGGGAGAACGGACCGTGAGCGAGATCTACAATTACGGCGACAACGAATTCGTCCCCTGGCAGGTCGGCGCGATCATGTAACACCAACGAGCATTGGAGCATCTTCAAGCCTTGGTCGAAAAGCGCCTTTCGGAGGAGAAAGGCATTCATTCAGACGCAGGTGCAGCCAAGGGCAGGCACGGGAGAGAGACATGAGTGAGTTGAAGCGATTTTACGACGTGATCATTATTGGATCAGGTGTCGGCGGTGGAGCGCTGGCAAACCGGTTAGCAGAGTCGGGCCGCAATATCCTGATGGTCGAACGTGGCCCACGGCTGCCACGCGAAGACGACAACTGGAGCGTCGATGCGGTTTTCCACCAGAAAAAATATGCAACGACGGAAGAATGGCGCGACAAGGATGGTCAGTCCTTCAGGCCCAGCACGTTTTATTATGTCGGCGGCAACAGCAAATTCTTTGGTGCGGCGACCCTGCGCTTTCGCCGGGAGGATTTTGAGGATTTGCCGCATGAAGGCGGCATTGCCCCGGCCTGGCCGGTTTCCTACGACGAGTTCGAACCCTATTATGCTGTGGCCGAACGGTTGATGGGGACGCATGGAACGGCGGGCCTCGACCCGACCGAGCCGCCACGATCCGGCCCCATGCCGCATCCGGCTATCGGCCATGAACCGGAAATTGCCTTCTTTGAAAAGAAACTGAAGGAAAGAGGGCTTCATCCCTTTCCGTTGCCGATTGCCATCGATTACCACCAAGGCGGCAGCTGTATCCGATGTCGGACCTGTGACGGTTTTGCCTGCAAGCTGGGCGCCAAGGGGGATGCGGAAGTGCGTCTCGTCAATCCGGCGCTCGCCCGTGGTAAAGGTAAGATCGAGCTTGTCACGGAAGCCTTTGTGCATCGCTTGCTGACCGATCCGACTGGCAAGAGGGTGACGGGCGTTGAACTGACCCATGGCGGTGAGAAAAAGCTGATTGAAGCCGATCTGTTCGTCTCCAGTGCAGGTGCGATCAATTCAGCAGCCCTGCTGCTGCGATCAGCCAATCAGTCCCATAAACGCGGCATCGGCAACAGCATGTCCGACCAGCTCGGCCGCAATTACATGGCGCATAACAATACGGCGTTGATGGCGATTTCGCCCTTCAAGAAGAACCGGGTCATCTTCCAGAAATCCATGGCGATCAACGATTATTATCTCGCCAATGCCGAAAAACCCTATCCACTCGGCAATATCCAGGGGCTTGGCAAATTGCAGGGCGGCATGCTGACCGCTGGTGCGGCCTGGGCGCCTGAATGGTTGATGTCGATCTTCGCCGATCGCAGTGTCGATTGGTGGCTGATGTCGGAAGACCTGCCCGATCCTGAAAACCGCGTCACCGTCGATACGGATGGCCGCATCCGTTTGAGCTATACGGCCAACAATCTCAAATCGCACAATGAACTGGTGAAGGTCTGGTCACGGCATATGCGCGCGTTGGGCTATCCGCTGATCATCACCAACAAGATGGATATCAAGGTGTCCATGCATCAATGCGGCACCGCGCGCTTTGGAAAGGCACCGGAAACCTCGGTTCTGGACACGCATTGCAAGGTTTGGGATGTCGATAATCTCTATGTCGTCGATGCGTCCTTCCTGCCGTCCTCCACCGCTGTCAATCCATCGCTGACCATTGTCGCGCAGGCGCAGCGCACCGCTGAACATATTTTGGCCCAATGGGGCGAAACCGCCGTCACACCACAGGCTTCACCAACCGTGGCCTGATCGGCAAAAACAAGACAGACAGGGAGGAGCCTACATGTCAAACACAGCATCCGATTACCGTCAAATGTTCGACTTGACCGGACGTAAGGCCATTGTGACCGGTGGGTCGCGGGGCATTGGCAAGGCGCTGGCCGAGGCGCTCGCAGCCCATGGGGCAGATGTCGCCATTGTTGTGCGTTCGACGCTGGATCGCGCCGAGGAACTGGCCGCCAGTATAAGGGCACAAGGGCGCGACAGTTTTGCCCTGCAAGCCGATGTCGCACAGGAGGCAGATGTCGAGCGCATGACCCAGTCGGTGGTTGATCGCTTCGGGCGTATCGACATTCTCATCAATAATGCTGGTATTGTGCTGCCCGCGCCAGCAGAAGATTGCAGCCTCGACCAGTGGCGTCAGACCATGGCGGTCAATCTGGACGGCGTTTTCCTTGCCTCCAAACATGTTGGACGGCAAATGATCGCGCAGAAAAGCGGCTCGATCATCAATATTGGCTCGATGTCGGGGCGGATCGTCAACTGGCCCTTTCGTCACGCCGCCTATAATGTATCCAAGGCTGGCGTCCATATGTTGACCAAGGCGCTGGCAACGGAATGGGCCGAGCACAATATCCGCGTCAACGCGATTGCTCCGGGCTATATTCGCACCGAGCTGACCGATGACGTGCTGCGGCAGCATCCCGATGTCGTCAGGGATCATTGGGCAAAAGGTGCCGTGCAGAACAGAATCGGTTCCGTCGAGGAACTGGCCGGTTCGGTCGTTTATCTGGCTAGCGACGCCAGTTCCTTCACCACAGGTGAAATTATCACCATTGATGGCGGCTTGACGCTGCGTTGATCAATGCATTTTTAGAAAAAGGATAAAACCATGACTTCAAGAGGCTATGGCGGACCGCTGCGGTATGTTCAGGGACCGGGTGTCATTGATGAAATCGGGCTTTACATCGCGCCGCTGTCAAACTCGGCACTGATCGTCATCGATGGGTTTTTCTGGGATAATCTGCGGCCCGAAGTGGAGAAAAACCTTTATGCCCATGGGGTGAAAAGCCATTTCATGAAATTTTGCGGCGAATCCACGGATAAGGAAGTTGAGCGGGCCGTGAGCCTCGGCAAAACTGCTGGTGCTGGCGTTGTGATTGGCATCGGGGGCGGCAAGGCGCTCGATACGGCCAAGATTTCTGCGCTTCATATTGGTGCGCGCACTGTAACTGTCCCCACCATCGCCTCGACCGATTCCCCGACCAGTGCGCTGGGCGTAATTTACAGTGAGGATGGCGTCTATGACCGGGTGGTGCGTTGTGGCCGTAATCCGGATGTGGTTCTGGTCGATAGTGCCTTGATTATCAAGGCCCCCGCCCGGTTTCTGGTTTCCGGCATGGGCGATGCGCTATCGACCTGGTATGAGGCGCGCTCTAATTTCGAAAGCCATTCAAACAATTATATCGGCGATGGTTATGGAACCACGGCGGCGGGGGCAGCCATTGCCCGGCGTTGCCATAAGGTGCTGATGCGCGATGGCCGGGCCGCTTACGCTGCCGCCATCGATGGCAAGCTGACGCCAGCGGTTGAAAATATCATTGAGGCCAATACGCTTTTGAGCGGTCTCGGGTTTGAAAATTGCGGTGTCTCCGGTGCCCACGGCATCCATGATGCGTTGACCGTGCTGGAGCCGACCCATCATTTCTTCCACGGCGAAAAGGTTGCTTTCGGCATTATCGGCCTGCTGGTGCTGGAAAACCGTCCGTTGGATGAGATCAACGAGGCCATCGACTTCTGCCAGGACCTGAAATTGCCGACAATGCTTGGCGATCTCGGGCTGGAGACGGTCACAGCGGAAGACCTGTTGAAAGTCGGTGAGATCGCCATGGCTCCAGCCAGCGTCATTCACTCTGTCCCGGTTAAACTGACACCGCGACTGATTGCAGATTGCATCTGGACAGCGAGTAAACTGGCCGAGACCCGCAAGCAGTCGAGGGCGGACAGGGTGCTTTGATGCTCCTGCAAGACCTTGGAAGGCTTATGCCTGCGCTACTTTTGCGGCATTGGGAAATGTGACCGATACCGTCAGGCCACGCCCCTCGGATGTGTCTTGAAGCGTGAGTTTGGCATTGAAGAGATTGGCGATTTCCTCAACGATCGGCAGGCCAAGTCCAAGTCCGGGAGATGGGCTCTGCTCACCCCGGGCGAATCGTTGGCGCACGATGCTGCGCCGTTCGGGAGCAATACCCGGACCATTGTCTTCGACGATCAGGGAAACGTTTCGCATGTCGTGGCGGATGCGCACAGTGACTTCCGCGCCATTCCCTGCATAGGCAAGGGCATTGGCGATCAGATTGCTGAGCAATTCTCCGATCAGTAAGGGTTCAGCCAGCACGAAAGCAGGGCCATCCTGCCCCTCGAACCCGAGATCGATACCGGCATCGGCGGCGCGAGGCACATGATCGGCGGTGATCGATTGCGACAGTTGGGCCAGATCGATCCGGGGCAGCGTTTGCGGGTCGTTGGAGCCTGCGGCATCGACACGGGCCATCAACAGCAGTTGCGCCAGAATGTGTTCAGCGTGGGCGAGTGCCTCATCGCCTTTGCGCGCTGCCGATTGCGCATCACCAAGACTTGTGGCGCGGGCAGACAGCGCCAACTGTGTTCGAATGATCGCCAGCGGCGTGCGCAATTGATGGCTGGCATTGCCGGTGAAATGGCGAAGCGCATCCAACGCCGATTGCAGCCGGACCATGAAGGAATTGACGGTTTCGACAAGGTTTTCGACTTCGCTTGGAACGGATTGCTCGATGGGATGCAGATCGTTCGGACTGCGCTCGGCAATGGCCTCTCCCAGCCGGTAAAGCGGGCGTAGCGAATAGGTGACAGCAACCCAGACAATGGCACCAGCACCGGCAATCATCAGCAAAAGCCGCAAAGCCGAGCGCAACAGAATGGCCTGGGTGAGCTGATTGCGCGCAATCGTCGTCTCAGCCACGGTCACCACGAAGGGCAGCGAATCGATACCGGTCGAGGCAGACCGTTGCAGGGCCGCGATGCGGATCGGTTCGTTGCGGAAAGCTGCGTCCATATACACAGCCGATTGCCCCTTGAAATCGGAAACTGTCGGTAAGTTCTGGTAACCGGTGATGAAGCGGCCACCAGGGCCATCGACGCGGTAGAATACCCGATCCTGCGCCCCTGACGTGAGCATTTCCAGTGCAACATAGGGAATATCAACCGCCAACTCTCCATTTTCCGAGACGATGACCCGTTCGGCAATCGCCAATGCGGACCCGGCCAGAACCCGGTCGGAGACTGTATCGGCAGTTTTGACGGCCTCGTAATAGGTATCGATCAGGGCGACGGCACCGATGAGTGCAGTTGATAGCAGCAACCAGCCCAGCAAACGGCGACGGAGCGAGTAGGCGACCCCGGTCATGCCGTCTCGGTCAGGGTTTTTTCGAGGTAGTAGCCGATGCCGCGCGCAGTGCGCACGGTGAGGCCGTGAGGCGCAAGCCGTTTGCGCAACCGGCTGGCATATTGTTCTATGGCATTGGCGCTGAGATCGTCGTCAAAGGCCGCCAGCGACTGAATGATAGCTTCCTTCGCCACGACTTTGCCCGCCCGCATGAAAAGCACTTCCAGCAGTCCCAGTTCCCGGGCGGGAATGTCGAGGGGCACGCCTGCTGCCGAAAAGCTGCGCGAATTCAAATCGAGCGAAACCGCTCCGTAGCTGACCATCGAAGACCGCAGTCCGGCCTGCCGACGCAACAACATGCGCACCCGTGCTTCGAATTCGCCAATATCGAAAGGCTTGATCATGTAGTCGTCAGCGCCGAGATCCAGGCCTTTGACCTTGTCTTCCGGTGTGCCGCGCGCCGTCAGGATCAGGATTGCCACCTTGTCATGGCGGGCGCGTACGCAGCGCAGCACCTCTATGCCGTCCATTTCCGGCAGGTTGAGGTCCAGGATGACAAGATCGAAGTTTTCCGTCGCAATCGCGGCGTCAGCAGACGCGCCGTCGCTGACGGTATCGACCGCATAGCCGGTGCCGCGCAGAATGGCAGACAGGCCATCGGCGAGAGCCTTATTGTCTTCAACGAGCAAGATGCGCACTGGGGAATGCCTCCTGAGTCACTGCTCTAGCATTTTATATTTGGTCTGGAATACGATGAAACGCTGAAAATGATACTTTGCATTCCACTTCGAGGTCTTTTGAAGCATTTATGCTATGGTGCCGTCCATGGTGCTTGTGAACAACGCTGGGCTGCGGCATGATCCGTCTATGCGTTTTATCTTGTGTATTTCAATCCTGCTGGGCCTTGCCTTGCCATACGTGGCCGGGACAGCGGCTGCCAGCCCCGTATTATTTCCTGCCTTGTCGGGTAATGCGAAATCTCCCGAGCTGCTTGTCTATTCTTCTCTTGATGAGCCGATGGCAAAGCAGATCATTGCGGGCTTCCAGGCGAAAAATCCCGATATCGCGGTGCGCTACGAGGATATGCTGACCAGCGAAATCTACGATCGGATCGTTCAGGAAACCGATGCGGGCAAGACAACAGCAGATTTTGCTTTTTCATCGGCCATGGACCTGCAAGTCAAGCTCAGCAACGATGGTTATGCCCAGCGCAGTGATTTGCCGATGAGCGCAAGCTGGCCCGCCTGGGCGAATTGGCGCAACACCGCCTATGCTCTCACATTCGAACCTGCGGTTTTCGTCTATCACAAGCCGAGTTTCGCCAATCAGAAGCCGCCCTCGACACGAGCGGAATTCGTGGATTACCTGAAAAGCCAAGGAAATGCCGTCTATGGCCGGATTGGAACCTACGATATCGAGCGTTCAGGGGTCGGCTTTCTGTTTATGGCCCGTGACCAGGAGCAGTTTGGCGATATCTGGTCGGTGATCCGCAGCATGGGTACGGCGGGCGTCAAGCTCTACTCCAACAGTTCGGCCATTCTGGAGCGGGTCGCCGATGGGCGATTCGTGCTTGGTTATAATATTCTGGGGTCCTACGCTGCCGACTGGGCTTCGCGCCATCCCGATGTCGGCATTGTGCTGCCCAAGGATTACACCGTGGTGATGTCACGAATCGGGCTCGTGCCACAGGCGGCCGCATCGCCGGAACTTGGTCGGCGCTATCTGGAATTCTTCATGTCGAAGGAAGGGCAGGGCATCATGGCGCGCGAACTGCAAATTGCGGCGGTCAGTCCCGATGTTGGTGGCGAAAATACCGCCAACACCATGCAATCCGTGCTGGGCGCTCAGCTGCGGCCCGTCCCCGTCAGTCCCGGCCTGATGGTCTATCTCGATCAGGTCAAGCGTATGCGTCTCATCGCCCGCTGGAACGAGGTTTTGCGATTGCAATAACCCATTGAATTGTGGGGCGTGCGCCGCCGCTTGATAAAACGCAGTGCAATGTCAGCTCGATGACAGCTTTGTATGGTGCGTTCCAGATCTCGATTATCCGTGGAGGCGGATGATTGCGGCTTGAGGGAGGATACTCAAGGGATGGACGAGCACGGTGTCTTGCCGCGGCTTGCAGGAGGGTCCCGTGACACACTCTTCCTTCGGCATCGACGAACACTGCGCATAGAGGCGCACTCGCAGGAGGACATTATTTTGAAGCAGTTCATTCTCGCAACCATCCTGGCCGGAGCCATGGCGCTGCCGGTCGCAGCGGCCGATTACACCATTATCGCACCTGCCAATCCTGGCGGCGGCTGGGACCAGACTGCCCGCTCCCTCCAGACTGTCATGCAGAAGGAAGGCATCTCAAAGCGGGTGCAGGTTCAAAATGTACCGGGTGCGGGCGGCACCATTGGTCTTGCGCAATTCGCAAGCCAACAAAAGGGCAAAGCCAATGCCCTGATCGTCGGCGGTTATGTCATGGTGGGCGCAATCCTGACCAACAATGCGCCGGTGACGCTGAAGGACGTAACGCCGATTGCTCGCCTGACCGGCGAATATGAGGCGGTCGTTGTGCCAGCTTCCTCGCCGATCAAGAATGCTGCGGATCTGGTTGCTGCGCTGAAGGCAGATCCGGCCAAGGTTTCATGGGCAGGTGGTTCTGCCGGTGGTGTCGATCATATCGCTGTTGGCCTGATCGCCAAGGCTGCTGGCGTCGATCCGACCAAGATCAACTATATCGCCTATTCCGGTGGTGGTGAGGCATTGGCGGCTATTCTCGGTGCGCAGGTGACGGCGGGTATTTCCGGCTACGGGGAATTCGAATCCCAGGTCAAGTCGGGAACGCTGCGGCTGATCGCCATTTCGAGCGCCGAGCGGATCGCTGGCATCGATGCGCCGACATTGAAAGAATCCGGTCTTGATGTCGTGGTTGAAAATTGGCGCATGGTGGCTGCCGCTCCTGGGCTGTCGGCCGAACAGAAAGCTGCTGTTTCTGCCGATATTGATAAACTGGCCAAGTCCGAAGGCTGGAAAGACCTGCTGAAGACCAAGGGCTGGCAGGATACCTATCTGGCGGGCGATGCTTTCAACGCGCAGCTCGACAAGGACATCGCCTCGACCTCGACAATCCTCAAAGATATCGGTCTGGTGAAATGAGCACCGGCCCTAACCCCTTGACCAATGAGAAGCGCCGCCCTGACTGGGCGGCGCTTGCCATCGCAGTGTTTCTCGTTGCCATCGCCGGTGTCATTCTTTGGGACTCTGCCCGGCTTGGTGCTGTGGCGGGCTACTCGCCCGTCGGCCCCGCGACCGTTCCCTATGCAATCGCGATCTGTTTGATCGGACTGGCGATCTGGACCGTGTTTGAGGCATGGCGCGGTGAATTTCCTGAGCGCGAAAAGCAGGAAATCGCCCCGGTGATCTGGGTCGTGGGTGGCCTTGCCGCGCAGATGCTTCTGCTCGATGTTGCTGGATTCTCCATTGCAACCGGCCTGCTTTTTGCAGCGACAGCAAGGGCCTTCGGCAAACGTAAAGTGTGGTTCTCGATACCCATAGGCATAGCGCTTAGCCTTGCTGTTTGGCTGGTCTTTGCTGGCCTGTTGCAATTGTCGCTGCCCGCCGGGCCGCTGGAAAATCTGTTTTTCTGATACCCGACAGGGACTTACCTTCATGAGTACATTTGAATTCCTGATGCAGGGTCTTGTCGTTGCAATGCAACCCATGAACCTGTTCTATGCCTTGATCGGGGTGACGCTTGGCACTGCCGTTGGCGTGTTGCCGGGTATCGGACCCGCCCTGACCGTGGCGCTGCTGCTGCCCGTGACCTATCAGCTCGATCCTGCTGGCTCGCTGATCATGTTTGCCGGCATTTATTACGGCGGCATGTATGGCGGCTCAACCACGTCGATCCTACTCAACACGCCGGGAGAAAGCGCTTCGATTGTCACGGCATTGGAGGGCAACAAGATGGCCAGGGCCGGGCGCGGTGGCCCCGCTCTGGCAACGGCTGCCATCGGATCGTTCGTGGCCGGGCTTCTGGCAACGATTGCCTTGGCGCTTGTTGCCACGACAATCGTCAAGCTTGCACTGGTGTTTGGCCCACGCGAATATTTCGCGCTGATGGTTCTGGCTTTCGTGACCGTGTCTTCTGCATTCGGTGACTCGGCATTGCGGGGACTGACCTCACTTTTCATTGGCTTCACGCTGGCAATTATTGGCATCGACCAATTGACGGGCCAGACCCGGATGAGTTTCGGCGTGCCAGATCTTCTGGATGGTGTCGAAGTCACGACGCTGGCGGTTGCCATGTTCGCCATTGGCGAGACCCTGTACATCGTTGCCCAGGGTAATCTTGGCCCCGATAAGGTCGAAGCGGTCAAAGGCTCCGTGTGGATGAGTGCGCAGGATTGGGCGCGGTCCTGGAAGCCCTGGTTGCGCGGCACGGCTATCGGGTTCCCCATTGGCGCGATGCCAGCTGGCGGCGCCGAGATTGGCACCTTCCTGTCTTACGCCACTGAAAAAAAGCTGACGAAATATCCTGAGGAGTTTGGCAATGGTGCCATCGAAGGTGTGGCTGGTCCTGAAGCGGCCAACAATGCGTCGGCTGCCGGAACATTGGTGCCGCTGCTGACGCTGGGCTTGCCGACTACGGCGACGGCGGCCATCATGCTGGCCGGTTTCCAGCAGTTCGGCCTTCAACCTGGTCCTTTGCTGTTTGCCACCAATCCGCAATTGGTCTGGGGCCTGATTGCCAGCCTGCTGATTGCCAATTTCATGCTGCTGGTTTTGAACCTGCCGTTGATTGGTCTCTGGGTAAAGCTGCTGACCATCCCGAAGCCCTGGCTTTACGCTGGCATCCTGCTGTTTGCCACACTCGGCACGATTGGCGCCAATCCGTCGGTGTTTGAGCTTGGCATGTTGCTGGCGTTCGGAATTCTCGGCTATGTCATGCGCATCTTCGGTTATCCGATTGCACCTGTGGTTATCGGCCTCATTCTTGGACCTCTGGCGGAGCAACAATTGCGTCGGGCGCTGGCGATAGGGCAGGGCGACTTCACGGTGCTGTTCATGTCACCGATCGCTGTTGGCCTTTTCCTCGTGGCCGCGGCGGCCTTCTTGATTCCGCTGATTATGAGAATCAGAGGGCGTGGGCAGGTTCTGTCGCAGCTTGCTGCCAACGAAGATTGAGTTTCAGTCTCGGCAAAAATGAACAGCCAACAGCCCCCTGCGCCATTATGGCGCAGGGGGCTGTTTTGTTTCATTCGGGCAAATTCTCTGCAAATCTCTCCCAAAATGGGCGAGTTCAGGCCTTTCCAGGCGCAAAGGAAGCGATGCTATTGGTTATATCCATAAAATCGTACGGGTAAATCAGTTCGATCTGTTCAGGTTGCATGGCTACAGTGCGTTTGTGTGCATTGAAACAAGCTAATGGAAGGCCCATCTTTCTTCTGTAAGATTTAACAAGGAAAGAGAACGAAAATGGCTTCCCTCCCCCGTAAAGGCTTTATCGGTCGTGCCATCGCCGTGTTTGGCGCAGCAACCGCCGCTGCCGCGGCTGTAGATGGGCATCGCCAGCCGCGTGACCGCGACCTGCGTCTTCTGGGTATCGATCCCCTAAGCTTCCGCAATATCAAGCGCGCTGACTGAATTTTTTCATATCCGCATGTAAAAGCCCGCCAGTTGAACCAACTGGCGGGCTTTTTGTTGCAGGAAAAGCTTTTGTCTTATGCAGTGAAGCTTGTCAGCCCTTCTGGTGTTCGCGTTTGTTGTAACGGATCGATGACCAGAGCGAGATGCCGATCAGCGCTGCACCGCCAAGGCCGGTGATCACTTCGGGAATATGCACCAGCGTCTGGCAATACATGATCACCGAGAGTATCAGGATTGCGTAGAAAGCGCCGTGTTCCAGATAGCGATATTCCGCAAGTGTGCCTTTCTCGACCAGCATAATCGTCATCGAGCGGACATACATGGCACCGATGCCAAGGCCAATGGCAATCACGAACAGGTTTTGCGTGAGTGCAAACGCACCAATCACACCGTCGAAGGAGAAGCTGGCGTCGAGCACCTCAAGATAGATGAAAGCGCCCAGGCCACCTTTGGCCGCAGCGCTCATCGTCTGTTGCGACGCATCGAGCAGGCCGCCGACCAATTCGACGGCGAGGAAGGTCAACAGGCCATAGATGGCGCTGTAAAGGAAGGTAATCGCTTCCGCTCCCTCCAGGAAGGACGAGAACAGCAGGATCAGCACCAGGACGAACGCCACTTCGATACCCTTGATGCTCGCATATCTTGCCATATGCTTTTCGATAAAGGCGATCCAGTGGACGTCTTTTTCCTGATCGAAAAAGTAGTTGAGACCAACCATCATCAGGAATGTGCCGCCAAAGGCCGCAATCGGCAGATGCGCTTCATTCATGATTCTGGCGTATTCCGCCGGTTCAGCGGCCGCCAGTTTCAGCGCTTCGATCGGACCAATCTGGGCCGCGATGGCGACGATTGCCAAGGGAAAAATGATCCGCATACCAAACACGGCGATCAGGATACCCCAGGTCAGAAAGCGTTGCTGCCAAACCGGGGTCATTTCCTTCAGCTTGTTCGCATTGACAATAGCATTGTCAAACGAAAGCGAGATTTCCAGAACGGCCAGCACCGTGCAGATAAAGAACACGCTGGCCATGCCGCCAAGCGTGCCTGTCATGTTCCAGCCGAGCCAGGCACCGAGAGCAAGACCGGCAATGGTGACGATGAAGGCCCATTTGAAATAGCTGAGAACGGAATTGGACGAGGTTGCCGTGCTCATGTCCGCACCTCCAAAACACGATGGAAAAGCGGGGTGGCGCGTGAACGAGCACCGGCCATGCCGGATCGATCACGCGAAAAACACGTGGATGAAATTGTCATTGCGTTATAATCCGCCGGCCATGATTGCTGGCGGTACCGACATCACGAGAGCGCCGTAAACTCTCGCCAGAGGGGCCCGGCACCATAAGTTCACTCCGCACAGACCGATGTCTGGCAATGCGGCAGCATATGTTAACTACCAGCCATGCGAGCAAGGTCAAGTGCTGTTGTGTAAATGCCAACAACCATCGCATAGATAGGCATTGTGCAACGTCTGATGAAACGAACCTAAAGCCAAAAAAGGTGGAGAAATCCTCCTCCACCTTCATCTGTCATCTTGCTGGTTAGAAACCGGATTATACCCGTTCCAGCGCTACTGCGATGCCTTGGCCGACGCCAATGCACATGGTGGACAGCGAGTAGCGTCCGCCTGTCAGAGACAATTCTAGTGCCGCCGTGCCGGTAATCCGCGCGCCGGACATGCCGAGTGGATGGCCGAGGGCAATTGCGCCGCCATTGCGGTTGACGCGTGGATCGTCATCGGCAATGCCGAGTTGACGTAAGGTGGCCAGTCCTTGGGAGGCAAAAGCTTCGTTCAGCTCAATCACATCCAACTGGTCCTGGGTCAGGCCGAGCCGGTCCAGCAGCTTCTGGCTGGCGGGAGCCGGGCCAATGCCCATCACCCGGGGCGGTACACCGGCAGTCGCTCCGCCCAGAATTCGGGCAATTGGCGTCAGGCCGTATTTGCGAGCAGCAGCCTCCGAGGCGATGATCAGCGCGGCGGCTCCATCGTTGACGCCGGAGGCATTGCCAGCGGTGACTGTGCCGCCTTCCTTCTTGAAAGGCGTGCCAAGCTTTGCCAGCGTTTCAATTGTCGTGGCGCGGGGGTGCTCGTCCTTGTCTACGATGACCGGGTCACCCTTGCGCTGGGGAATGGTCACCGGGGTGATTTCTCGGCCCAATCGACCATTGGTCTGCGCTTCCGATGCCTTGTTCTGGCTTCTGACGGCAAAGGCGTCCTGGTCTTGGCGGGAGATCTTGTAATCTTCAGCAACATTTTCGCCGGTTTCCGGCATGGAATCGACGCCATACTGCTTTTTCATCAGCGGATTGACGAAGCGCCAGCCTATGGTGGTGTCGTAGATTTCGGCATTGCGGGAAAAGGCGGTCTCTGCTTTTGGCATGACGAAAGGCGCCCGACTCATGCTTTCGACGCCACCGGCAATCATCAATTCTGATTCGCCGGATTTAACAGCGCGGGCTGCTGCGATCACGGCATCCATGCCTGAGCCACAAAGCCGGTTAATGGTCGTGCCGGTCACTGAAACCGGCAGGCCTGCCAGCAACAGCGACATGCGCGCCACATTGCGGTTATCTTCACCGGCCTGGTTGGCGCAGCCGAAGATCACGTCATCGACTGCTTCCCAGTCCAGATTGGTGTGTTTGGCAAGAAGGGCCTTGAGCGGCACCGCGCCAAGGTCATCGGCGCGAACCGAGGAAAGTGCGCCGCCAAATCGGCCGATGGGCGTGCGGATATAATCGCAGATAAAAGCTTCGGTCATCGGGATCTCCTCAAAGCGCGGGTACGGTGAGATCGGCAATCGGCCCATCGACATGCAGCTTTGCGCCAGTCATTGCCTGCAATTCGTCCAGCGTCATGGCGGCGAGCATTTCACGCACCACGAAGTGACCCTTGTCGATATCGATCACGGCATGGCTGGTATAGACACGGGTAATGCAGCCAACGCCGGTCAACGGGAAGGTGCATTTGTCCAAAAGCTTGAACTCGCCCTTTTTGCTGACATGTTCCGTGATGACGAAAACCTGTTTTGCGCCATGGACAAGATCCATCGCACCGCCCACAGCAGGCACGCCCTTGCTGCCGACCCGCCAATTGGCGAGATCGCCATTTTGCGAGACCTGATAGGCACCGAGAATGGCGACATCCAGATGGCCGCCGCGTACCATGGCAAAGCTGTCGGCATGGTGGAAGAAGGCAGCGCCCGGTTTCAGGGTGACCGCCTTTTTGCCGGCATTGATCAGGTCCCAGTCTTCCTCGCCTTCCGGCGGTGCTTCGCCGAAGTTCAGGATGCCGTTTTCCGTGTGGAAAATCGCCTGACGGCCCGGCGGCTGATATTGCGCCACCATTTCGGGAAAGCCGATGCCGAGATTGACATAGGCGCCGTCGGCAATGTCCTGGGCGGCGCGCCAGGCGATCTGGGCATTGGAAAGCTTGATGTCTTCGCGAGTGTCTATTGTCATGCGTAGGCCACTCCGGCGCGGATCAGCGCTTCTTCCTGTTGCGGATTGGCGACCTCAACGACGCCATCTATGAAAATGCCAGGCGTGACGATGATTTCAGGATCGATCTCGCCAGGCGCAACAATTTTGGAGACCTGTACAATGGCCTTGGTTGCAGCCATGCACATCAGCGGATTGAAGTTGCGGCCCGCCTTGCTATAGGTCAGGTTGCCATGCAAATCGCCGAGATGGGCTTTGACAATGGCGAAATCCGCCTTCAGCCAGCGTTCCTGTACATAATGGCGGCCATCGAACTCGGCAATCACTTTGCCTTCGGCGAGTTCCGTACCGTAACCGGTTGGCGTATAGAAAGCTGGAATTCCAGCCCCGCCAGCGCGAATGCGCTCCGCTAGCGTGCCTTGTGGCACCAATTCAAGCTCGATTTGTCCTGCCAGATAGCGGTCAGTGAAGGCGCGTGGATCGGAAGAGCGCGGAAAGGAGCAGATCATCTTCTTGACCATGCCCGCATCGATCATTGCCGCGATGCCAATCCGGCCATTACCGGCATTGTTGTTGATGACCGTCAGGTTCTTCGGCCCCTTGTCGATCAGGGCGTGAATGAGTTCGATAGGCGCGCCGGAGCCGCCAAAGCCGCCGATCATGACGACGGCACCATCATGTATACCGGCAACGGCGTCTGCCGTGCTGGCGATAGTCTTATCCATGGGATTCTCCCGTTTGCGATTGCGCCAGAGAAAAGTCGGGCGCGCCTCCGACATGGAAGATAGGCCCGGACCGATGACCTCGCAACAAATTTGTGCGATAATTGACATTTGTTCGAATAACGCACAAAGTGCATATCAACGAGGAGGGCGTGATGCGCGAAACGGATATCATGGGCGGGTTTGCCAAAGGCCTGAAGATCATCGAGGCTTTCGAGGAGGCAGCCCCGCGCCTGTCCATCGCAGAGGCAGCAAAGCTGTCGGGCCTGGACCGGGCAACAGCCCGCAGATGTCTGCTGACGCTTTCCCAATTGGGCTATGCCGATTATGATGGGAAATTCTTCTCTCTGACACCAAAGATCTTGCGGCTCGGTCACGCCTGGCTCTCCGCCACGCCATTGCCTGCCATTCTACAGCCGCATCTCGATCAGCTCAGTGAAAAAGTCGGTCAAAGCGCGTCGGCGAGCGTTCTCGATGGGACGGAGATCGTCTATATCGCTCGCGCGTCACAACGGCGCGTCATGTCCATCAACCTCATGCCGGGAAGCCGCTTGCCAGCCTATTCCGCCTCCATGGGGCGGGTTTTGCTGGCCGGAGTGAGCGATACGGAGGTCAGGGCCGTGCTTGAGGCATCGGTGTTGAAGGCCAATACGGCCTTCACCCGAACTGATCCGGAAGACCTCATGGCCGAAATTGCCCATGTGCGGCACCAAGGCTATGCAATCATCGATCAGGAGCTGGAAATCGGCTTGTGCTCTATTGCCGTGCCGGTTTATGACAGTCGCGGCCAGATGGCAGCGGCGATCAATATCGGCGCGCCAGCCGCTCTTATCCCCGCGTCGGAAATGGCTGAGCGTTACCTTCCAGCGCTGTTGGCGACACAAGCTATTCTAAAAGCGTTGCTGCGCTGATCTCCGCCTGCGCTCGGTCGCTCAGGTTTTGGAGTTTTTGTCGTTCCGCGAGGCGCCAGGCCCGCGGTGTGAGGCCGGTTTCCCGGGTGAAAAAACGGGTGAAATAGGCGGGATCGGTAAAGCCGTGGTTGAGCGCGATAGCCTGAATACTGGTTTGACTGAAGATCAACTCCTGCTGGGCGATTTCCAACTGCTTGCGAGCGATCAATTGTTGCAGAGTTGCGCCGGTTCCCGCTTTGGCAAGCCTGTTCAGATGGGTCGGCGAAAGGCCCATTTCCCGTGCATAGAAAGCAGCAGTCTTGTGGCTGCGAAAATTGGCAGCAATCAGTGCCGCAAGCTTTTCCATCCGCCGGTCATTGGCCGTCAGTGTCATCAGGTCTTGGGATGCGTCCGGCGCGGCCTGCCTTGCCAGCAGAAGCACGACGGTCGCAAGATAAGCCTCAAGCAATCCGTTGCGGCCCGGCTTTGCGCCAGCATATTCTTCGGCGATCCGCTCCATCAACAGGCCGATTTCGATTGCGCACGGCTCGCCTTCCAAAGGCATATGGAGAGGCAGGGGCAAAGCCTGTTTCAGGCTGGTTCGAACGGCAAGCGGCAGGGCGGCTGGCAAAACGGTGATGATCATGCCCTTGATTGCACGCGAGAACCGAAATCCATGGCTAAACAGCGGTGGAACGACGATGGCGGCGGGTGGGGTAATGGCTATCACCTTGCCGTCCAGTGTTGCATCTCCCTGACCCTCTGAAATGTACAGAATTTGCAGAAAGTTCTCATGGCGGTGGAGGTCGATCTCGAAGCGATAGAGGCTGCTGCGGGAAAAAAGTGTTTCGCAATGCAGCAAAAACTCACCGGAAACCTCGGTTTTCTCACCATATAGCTTGTAAGTCGGTATGGCAGCCATGGTCGCAGTATCCTTCGTTGATGGTCAAATAGTGCAAGTTTTGGATTGAAAAGTCCATTGAGCTGACGACCCGAAACGATCAATTTCTTGACCACGAGCAAATTCGGGAGGAATTCATGCGTACTCAAGTCGTCATTATTGGCTCAGGCCCCTCTGGCTTGTTGCTGGGACAATTGTTGCATCTCAAAGGCATAGAGACCGTCATCATCGACCGTGTTGGCCGCGACTATATTCTTGGTCGGGTCCGCGCAGGCGTGCTGGAACAGGGCATGGTGGGCATGCTGGAAAAGGCCGGTGCTGCCGATCGCCTCCACCGCGAAGGCCTGCCGCATGACGGTTTTTCGCTGGCATTCGATGGGCGTGATCACCGCATCGATCTCTTTAATCTGACCGGCGGCGACCGGGTTATGGTCTATGGCCAAACTGAAGTGACCCGCGATTTGATGGACCAGCGCGATGCAGCCGGTGCCTTGACCATCTACGATGCCGCCAATGTCGAACCGCACGATTTCTCGGGCGAAAGCCCCTATGTCACCTATGAGAAAGATGGTGTCAGCCACCGGATCGACTGCGATTTCATCGCTGGCTGTGACGGGTTCCATGGCGTTAGCCGCAAGTCCGTGCCCCAGGGCGCCATCAAGGAATTCGAGCGGATTTATCCTTTCGGCTGGCTGGGTGTGATGGCAGAGGTGCCGCCTGTGGCCCATGAACTGATTTACGCCAACCATCCGCGCGGCTTTGCGCTGTGTTCCATGCGGTCCAACACCCGTAGCCGCTACTATGTGCAGTGCCCGCTGGAAGACAAGGTTGAAGATTGGAGCGACGACCGGTTCTGGGATGAGCTGCGCCGTCGCCTTCCGGCAGAACATGCCGAAGCCATGGTGACCGGGCCATCCTTCGAGAAATCGATTGCGCCGCTACGCTCTTTCGTCACCGAACCCATGCGGTTTGGTCGGTTGTTCCTGGCCGGTGATGCCGCGCATATCGTTCCGCCGACTGGTGCCAAGGGCCTCAATCTTGCTGCCAGCGATATTCATTATCTCAGTGAAGGCCTGATTGAATTCTACGGTGATAAATCCAGCGCTGGGATTGATGAATATTCGGTACGGGCGCTGGCCCGCGTGTGGAAGGCCGTGCGGTTCTCGTGGTGGATGACCACCATGATGCACCGCTTTCCTGATACCGGCGATTTCGGGCAGCGCATTCAGGAAGCCGAGCTGGATTATCTCGTTCATTCTCGTGCGGCGTCTACGTCGTTGGCTGAAAACTATGTCGGCCTGCCGTACTGAGCAGGCATAATGGCTGCTGCCGCATCACGGATTGCTTGCATGAGCAGTGATTGCGGCAGCGTTGCCACGGCATCGGCGCGGATGGTCAACCCGACCGGGCCGCGCGTCGGGGAGCTGTCTATCGGAAGGGCGCAAATCGTCCCTTCTGCTATGTCGCCCGCCACAACACCCTCGGAAATCACCCAGACGGCGTCGCTGATTTTCAAAAAGGCTCGACCAAAGGAATCGGAGACCGTTTCGATCTGGTTGGGCAGGGTGGCGACGCCATTGGCGATCAGGAAATAGTCAACCAAGGGACGGATGATCGAATTGCGGGTCGGCATCAGCACCGGAAACTCTCGCATCCGCTCAAACGGCGCCCTTTCTCCCGTCAGCAATGGATGGCCCGACCGGACAACGAAAACCACAGGTTCCGAATAGAGATGTTCAAAGGAAAATCCTGTCATTTTCTCCGGTGCCGCTAGCCGTCCGACCACAAGATCCAGCTCGCCAATCCGTAATTGTTCGAGCAGGACTGAGTTGTCGCCGGTAACGATCTTGATCGGACTTCCGGTGTTTTCCTTCAGGAACGCTGTCATGGCTTGAGGCATGATGCGGGTTGCGACGGTTGGCAACGCGCCGACCCGCACGGGTGGCCCGGCCTTGGCTGCCTCCTGAGAAACCGAGTCGACCGCATGGCGCAGGGCAGTCAGGGTTGCGCCCGCATGACGCAGAAAGACCTCACCATAGCGGGTGATGCGGATGCCGCGGCCCTCGCGCTCAAACAGGCTGACGCCCAAGATTTCTTCCAGCTCACGAACCGTTTTGGTCACAGCGGGTTGGCTGACATGCAGCAGATTGGCGGATTTCACCACGCTTTTTTGCCGCGCAACCTCGACAAAGGTTTGAAGATGACGAAACTTAATGCGCTGATCGATCATATTTTTCATAACCTACAGGTTATCGTTAGTGGCGATAATGTCATTTTACTTAACCGATCGGCTGCTGCAAGATCGCTTTCGGAGGATAAGTGATGAAATTTCTCAAGACCACGGATGCAGTTATTCATTATCACGCGATTGGCCTGGAGAGTGGCAAGCCGGTGATTGCGTTTGCCAATTCACTCGGCACCGATTTCCGGATCTGGGACGAGGTGATCGAACGTCTCAAGGATCGATTCGCCTTCGTGCTGCACGACAAGCGCGGTCATGGCCTGTCGGATCTCGGAAATCCTCCCTATTCGATGGCCACCCATGTCGATGACATGGCCGCATTGCTGGATCATCTTTCGTTGAAACAGGTGATTGTCGTCGGTCTTTCTGTCGGCGGTTTGATTGCTCAGGGCCTTTACGCCAGCCGTCCTGATCTGGTGCGGGCGCTTATCCTCAGCAACACCGCCCATAAGATCGGTTCTGCCGAGATGTGGAACAACCGTATTGCGACAATTCAAGACAACGGCATTGGCTCCTTACTCGAACCGATCATGGAGAGATGGTTTACGGCACCGTTCCGCACGAGGGATAATTCGGTCTATTCGGGGTGCTGCACCATGTTGCTGCGCCAGTCAGCAGAAGGTTATTGCGGCACGTGCGCTGCGCTGCGCGATGCCGATTTCACGGAGCAGGCAGCGGCTATCGGTGTTGCGACGCTTTGTGTCGTTGGCGACCAAGATGGCTCGACCCCGCCGTCCCTGGTGCAATCGCTAGCGGAGTTGATCGCCGGTAGCCGGTTTTCAGTCGTGGCTGATGCGGGCCATATTCCCTGCGTTGAGCAACCGGACGCCTATGTGGCGGCCTTGCTGCCGTTTTTGGATGAGTTGGCCTAACCAAAAAACAACAAACGAGATCGTCGCGGAGACAGAGCGGACATGACGGATAAAACAGACACAGCATCAGAGGCACATCGGCGCGGTATGAAAACCAGACGCTCCGTGCTTGGCGACGCCCATGTGGATCGGGCAACAGCGGCGGCAACCGCCTTCGATCAGCCCTTCCAGACGCTGATTACGGAAAGCGCCTGGGGAACGGTGTGGTCGGGTGAGCAGTGGACGAAACGCGAGCGGTCGATGGTGACCATCGCGCTGCTGGCCGCCCTTGGTCAGGACGAGGAAGTGGCCATGCATATTCGCGCCACGGTCAATACCGGGGCAACCCGCGAGGATATACGCGAAGCGCTGATGCATGTGGCGATCTATGCGGGCGTTCCGGCCGCAAACCACGCGTTCAAGATTGCCAAGGGCGTTTACGCGCAGATGGATGCCGAAGCAGTTTGAGCCTGACCGGGATCAGGATGACTGCAAAGGTGAAACTTGAGGAGGAAAGATATGAAGAATTCCCTGCCGGAGACCGGGCCGTTTTTTGCCCGTGACCGGGATATGCATCCGCCGGCCTATGCCCCCTGGTACAAGACCAGTGTGCTGCGCTCACCGCAGCGTGCGTTGATTTCGCTTGAGGGTACCAAGAGTGAAATTACCGGCCCTGTCTTCGGGCACGGCCTGTTGAACGAGACCGATAACGACCTGATCCTCAACTATGCCAAACCAGGTGAAATGGCGATTGGCCAGCGCATTCTGGTGCATGGCCGGGTGCTGGATGAGCGTGGAGTCGGCGTAAACGGTGCCTTGGTTGAATTCTGGCAGGCCAATGCCGGTGGGCGTTATCGCCACAAGAAGGAAACCTATCTGGCGGCACTCGATCCGAATTTCGGCGGGGTAGGGCGCACCATCACCGACGAGAATGGCTATTACTGGTTCAAGACCATCAAGCCGGGTGCATATCCCTGGCCGAACGGCGTCAATGACTGGCGTCCGGCGCATATTCATTTTTCCATTTTCGGTCATGGCTTTGCCCAGCGGTTGATCACCCAGATGTATTTCGAAGGCGATCCGATGATCTGGCTGTGTCCGATCGTCAAAACCATTCCAGATGAAGAGGCGATCAAACGCCTGGTGGCACCGCTGGATATGAATGCGGCCATCCCGATGGACATGCGCGCCTACAAATTCGATATCGTGTTGCGCGGACGCCGCTCCACACTGTTTGAAAATCGCAAGGAGGGCAACTGATATGGTGCAACCACTCGGTTATCTGAAGGAATCTCCGTCGCAGACGGCAGGCCCCTATGTTCATATCGGTTGCACACCGAATTTCTGTGGCATAGAGGGGATTTTCAAGGAAGATCTCGGTTCTGGTCCGCTTTATAACGACAAAACCCGTGGTGAACGCATCACCATTCGCGGTTTCGTTTATGACGGCGGCGGGAATGCGCTGAAAGACGCGCTGATCGAAATCTGGCAGGCCGATAGCGACGGGCTTTACAACAGTCCGTCGGAAACCGGCGGTAAGGCCGATCCGAATTTCCTCGGTTGGGCTCGTTGCCCAGGTGATATGGCAACCGGAGAATTCGTGTTTCACACCATCAAGCCGGGCAAGGTTCCCTTTGCCGGAGGCCGATGGATGGCGCCGCATGTGACCTTCTGGGTTGTGGCACGCGGGATTAATATCGGCTTGCAGACACGCATGTATTTCCCGGAGGAAGAGGCGGCTAATGCTGAAGATCCGCTTCTGGCGCGTATCGAGCACAAGGTACGGGTTCCGACATTGATTGCCAAAAAGCAGGGCAATGACTACGTGTTCGATATTCACCTCCAGGGTGAAAACGAAACTGTGTTCTTCGATATTTGATTGGTAACATGAGCATTTCTCCTTTCGAACATTCCTTCCTGTCCGGCCTGTTTGGCGATGAGGCCTTTTCTGCCTTGTTTGCCGAGCAGGCAGATATTGCGGCCATGTTGTCCTTTGAGGCGGCGCTGGCCACCGCTCAAGGTGAGGCCGGGGTGATCGAAGTGGGGGATGCCACGGCGATCCAGGCGGGCCTCGCCCGCTTCACAGCGGATCTCGATGCCTTGAAAACGGCCACGGCACGCGATGGCGTGGTCATTCCCGAATTGGTCGGCCAGATGCGCAAAGCTGTCGGCGGGACAAGCGCTGCAAAGCTGCATTTCGGTGCCACCAGTCAGGATGTCATCGATACCAGCCTCGTGCTGCGCCTGAAGATGGCGGCGGAACACCTTGATGAGCGGTTGGCGGCATTGATTGTCGGGTTTGAACAGCTCGATGCCGCTTTTGGGCAGAACGCTCTGATGGGCCATACACGCATGCAGGCGGCCATCCCGATTACAGCTTCAGATCGGATCGCCGCCTGGGTCGGACCTTTGCAACGGCACCGCTCCCGTCTGCGGGCTTTGCTTGGTGATGGTTTTGCCCTGCAATTTGGCGGTGCTGCCGGAACATTGGAAAAGCTTGGCGATAAGGGCCCTGCGGTGCGCGCCCGACTGGCTGAACTGCTTGGCCTTGAGGATGCGCTCCAATGGCATAGCCAGCGTGACCGGATCGTTGCCTTTGCCGATCTCCTGTCATTGATCTCAGGCAGCCTTGGCAAATTCGGGCAGGACGTGGCGCTTCTGGCGGAAATGGGTGGAGAAATTCAATTGACCGGCGGCGGCGGCTCCTCGGCCATGCCGCATAAGCAAAACCCGGTGGGGGCTGAAACGCTGGTGACGCTTGCCCGTTTCAATGCCGTCCAGGTGGCTGGCCTACATCAAAGCCTTGTGCATGAGCAGGAACGGTCCGGCGCTGCCTGGGCCTTGGAATGGTTGCTGCTGCCACAGATGGTTGTGGCGACAGGGGCCGCCACAAAAACCGGTCTGCAATTGATCGGTGCCATCGCCCGGCTTGGCAAATCGGCCTGATATCAAGCGGAAAAACGATGTCCGTCGATTGCAAGGGCGATTATCTCGTCACATCAATCACCACCCGGCCACGGGTTTTCCCGGCAAGGATAGCCTCTGCCAGCGCGGGCAAATTGGACATTGGTTCGATGGTTGTCATGGCTGCGAGGTGGTCGCGGTTGAGGGTTTTATCGAGAAAATCCCAGGCGCGGATGCGTTTTTCCATCGGCGTCATGACGGAATCGATACCCAGCAGCGCCACGCCACGCAGGATGAACGGCATGACGGTGGCAGGCAGGTCGGCACCACCCGCCAACCCGCAGGCTGCGACAGCGCCATTGTAAACGGTTTGGGCGATAACATTGGCAAGCGTGGTTGAGCCGACGCTGTCGATGGCACCGGTCCAACGTTCTTTTTGCAAGGCGCCGGCCTTTTGCGCCAACTCGGCACGGTCCACGAATTGGCTGGCCCCAAGCGCTTTCAGGTAATCATGGGTCTCAGGCCTGCCAGTGGATGCCGTCACCTGATAGCCCCGCGAAGCCAAAAGGCTGACGGCCATGGAGCCAAGGCCGCCGCCAGCCCCTGTTACCAGAACCTCGCCACTCCCCGGCTGGATTGCGCTCCAATCCTCCAAAGCCAGCACGGCCAGCGCTGCGGTATAGCCAGCTGTGCCGATGGCCATTGCTTCCTGCAAGGAAAAGCCTTCGGGCAAACGCAGCAACCATTCAGGCTTGACCCGCTGGTAGCGGCTATAGCCGCCGCCTTCTGTCTCGGTCATGCCAAACCCGTTGACGACCACGCGGTCACCGGGTTTCCAACCCGGCGAGCGCGATTCTACCACTGTTCCAGCAAGATCGGCACCGGCGATGATGGGGGTGCGCCGGGCAATCCGACCGGCGCCTGTAAAGGCCAATCCATCCTTATAGTTCAAGGTCGAATAGGAAACCTCCACCAGCACATCGTGATCGGCCAGATCGGCCAGTGTCAATTGCCGAAAGACGCCTTTTGGCTTGCCGTCAATGGTGTCGATGACGATTGCGGTGAATGGTTCGGTCATGATTGTCTCCTCACTATCAGTGTCGTGGAAACTGCCATGTCCAGTCCGGCCTGGCTACTGTCGATTCGTCTAAGCGGGTTGGGGTATGAATGGGCAAACCAGCGGCATTCCTTTGAGAACGATGAAGAATGGGGTGTGGCCCATCGCTGTGCCTCTCGCCGGACGAATAAAATGCGTCCGCTGGCCTATCCGGGGCGAAAAAAATTCTGACTGCGATTATCCCCTGTTTTCAAGGCGCTGAGGGCGGGCGTTGATCTGTGCTCTTCCAGCCACGCATTGAAAAACAATGGGTTATACGCGGGGTTTCGCAAGGTTTCGCCCAGTTATGATGCGGCTTGGAAAGGAGTGATTAACCTTTATTTTTTACTTCTATAGGGGATAAGAGCCATTCCAAATGAACTGTTAGGCATCATGCGCGTTCCCACACAGAATAGTCCCCGTTCTTCCGATCAGTCCGGTCATGACGATCCGCAGTCTGGCGCGGTGTCTTCATCCGATCAGGGCCGCCAGTCCGGTCCGAACGGACCGCTGGAGCCTTGGCAATCGGCCTTCGTCTTGGGCCCGAATGTGCGCTTTACCCGCACACCGGAAGCCGCCATCAACAAGCGCCGGGAAGCAGAAGCTGCAGCCGAGCAGGCGGCAGTCGTCGCCGCCTTGCAGAAGGCTGTAGATCAGGCTCGCGTATCCACCCCTGTGGTCTCCGCCTCCCCCGATCTGGCCTCGACCACGGCGATGCCTACCTCTATCGCTCCTGATTCAGCAGCGCAGAACACGGGCTTTTTCGGATTGCCGAAGACGGGCAGTCCGTTGATCGTCCCGCGCCGTGCGCCTCCACCAAGGCCGGTGAATGCGCGCCCGCCGCAGCCCGTTGCCGATGTGTCAGTGGCTGAACCTGTTCAGGAACATGAGGCTGCCCAGGCTGAGATGGTTCAAGTGCCACAGATCGTTATCGCCCCGCAATTTTCGCCGGAGACACTGGTGCGGCCCTTGCCGAACGCACAGAAAGCCGAATCTATCGGTGCGGACCTGCCGCAATTGCCGGAGGCGCTGCGTTTGCGTCAGGCTGCGGCAGCCATGCGCATGGCAGAGAATATCGAGTTGAACCTGCGCAATGAGAGCCTGTTGGTGGCTGCTGCTGCCGAAATTCCAGCTGATAGAGGGCAGGCGGCGCCTGTTGTCGCTACAGCCCAGTTGTCGGTGTCCGATTTTGCATTTTTTGAAATGCTCGCCGATCCCTTTGATCTTCCCGTCGAGGTGGAGGCTCCCCAGGTTGCTTTGGCGCCGGTATGGACGCCCATTCCCGCAGTGGAACCTGTATCGCAGCCGGTTAGTGGCTCGGTGGCAGCACTTTATAGGGAAATCCGGGTGCGCCATGGTGCGGAACAGGCGATTTCGGTGCCTGCTCCTGCCATCGTTGTCGAAGAGAATGCCGCGCAGCTCTTTCCGCCTGCGCCAGTCATGGAGCAGACAGTCGAACTCGCCGCGGAGCCTGAAATTGTCGTTGACGTAACGGAAGCGGCTCCTGTCGATCTCGCCCCTTGGGAAGAGCCGGTCGAGCCTGCTGAGGTGGTTCAAGCCCTGTCGTTTGTTGAAGCTCAACCGGTCGTTTTGGCACCGGTGGCCATTGCTCGTCCCGTTTCGGAAACTATTCGAGCCAATCGTGCCATTGGCGGCTTGGAAATGAACCGTCATCATCCGTTCGATGGTGATTTCGTTTTCCCGTCGATCGGCCTGTTGCAGGAACCGCCGGCTGCTCGCGCCGAAGCCATGTTGCCGGAAGCACTGGAGCAGAGCGCCGGTTTGCTGGAAAGCGTGCTGGAGGATTTCGGCATTCGCGGCGAGGTCATCGACGTGCGTCCCGGCCCTGTCGTAACGCTGTATGAATTCGAACCGGCCCCCGGCATCAAATCGTCTCGGATTATCGGCCTTGCTGATGATATCGCTCGCTCAATGTCAGCGCTCTCGGCCCGTGTTGCTGTTGTACCCGGTCGCAATGTCATCGGCATCGAATTGCCCAATGCCGTGCGCGAAACCGTTTATCTGCGCGAATTGATCGAATGCGAGGATTATTGGGAAAGCCGGTTCAAGCTGGCGCTTTGCCTCGGCAAGTCGATTGGCGGCGAACCTGTTATCGCCGAACTCGCCAAGATGCCGCATCTTCTGGTGGCAGGCACGACGGGTTCAGGCAAGTCCGTGGCGATCAACACGATGATCTTGTCGCTGCTCTACCGTCTAAAGCCGGAGGAATGCCGGTTGATTATGGTTGACCCGAAAATGCTGGAACTGTCTGTTTATGATGGCATTCCGCATTTGCTAACCCCCGTCGTGACCGATCCGAAAAAGGCCGTCATGGCGTTGAAATGGGCGGTTCGTGAGATGGAAGACCGCTACCGCAAGATGTCGCGGCTCGGCGTGCGCAATATCGATGGCTATAATGCCCGCGCTGCCCAGGCACGCGAAAAGAACGAGGTGATTACCGTCAGCGTTCAGGTCGGATTTGATCGTCATTCAGGCGAGATCCTCTATGAGGATCAGGATCTCGATATGTCGCATATGCCTTATATCGTCATCATCGTCGACGAAATGGCCGACCTGATGATGGTGGCCGGCAAGGAAATTGAAGGCGCGATCCAGCGTCTGGCGCAGATGGCGCGTGCGGCGGGCATTCACTTGATCATGGCGACCCAGCGGCCGTCCGTCGATGTCATCACCGGCACGATCAAGGCGAATTTCCCGACCCGGATTTCCTTCCAGGTGACATCCAAGATCGATAGCCGCACCATTTTGGGCGAGCAAGGTGCTGAACATCTGCTGGGCCAGGGCGATATGCTGCACATGGTTGGCGGTGGCCGGGTCTGCCGCGTCCACGGGCCGTTCGTCTCGGATGCCGAAGTCGAGCAAGTCGTAGCGCATCTGAAGACGCAGGGTCGCCCTGAATATCTCGGCACGGTAACTGAGGAAGATGGCGGCGAACCTATGGCGAGCGCACCCGCTGTTGAGGAGAGCTATGATCGTGCCCCGGTTGGTGGTGGTAGCGAAGAGAGCGACGAGGTTTATGAAAAGGCCGTCAAGGTGGTGCTTCGGGATCAAAAATGCTCGACCTCCTACATCCAGCGCCGTCTTTCGATTGGCTATAACCGTGCGGCTTCGCTGGTGGAGCGCATGGAGCGCGAAGGTCTCGTCGGTCCGGCAAACCATGTCGGCAAGCGGGAAATTATCGCCGGTTCTTCATCTGAACCAGTTGGGAGTGGCATTGGTTTTGATGACGTCGATTGACGCGAGAGACCGATGACGACTGCGTCATTCTTGATGATGGAGATGATTAGAGTTTGTCAGTGAAAAGTGGAACCTGGTTTTCCCGAAAAGACAAACGAAAACAAAAGAAACAAGAGCCTGTCTGGTTCAATCTGAACCTGACAAAGTCTAGGCGCATAATAGATACCAACGCCGTGCCTCTGCTAGGGGCACGGCGTTTTGCATTTCAACGGCTATTCGGAACGGATTATTCGGGCGGCAGGACGTGGGCGCTGCCGATGACGGTCAAATAAGACAGATCGCCCGGCCTTGGCAGATCAAGGCGTGACATCCTCACGGAAAGAGGCGGCATTGCCACATCGTTACCCTGCAATTGCAAGGTGACCGTTCCACTTGCACCTGAAAACTCGACATCCAGCACCCGCACTGGTATGCTTGCATCTGTCATTGCCGGTTTGATGCATATCTGCTCCGGTCGCAACATAATGTCGCCACTGCCGGTGTTGGCGCCTTCCATCGGGATCACTCCAAGCGCACAATTGGCTTTCTCACCTGCAAATATTGCGGGAACAATGATGGCTTCGCCCAGGAAAAGCGCTGTTTGGCGGTCAATCGGTCGCTCGTAAAGCTCTCTGGGCGCGCCAGCCTGTACCAGCTTGCCATCGCGCAATACAGCAAGCTGATCCGCGAAGGACAGTGCCTCTGTCTGGTCGTGGGTGACAAGAATGGTGGTGATCCCGGCGGCGGCCAGCAGTTTGGATACTGCCTTGCGCATGGTTTCTCTCAAGCCGGTGTCGAGTGCCGAAAACGGCTCATCCAGCAACATCAGTCGAGGTTGACGGCCAAGGGCGCGCGCCAGGGCCACCCGTTGCTGTTGGCCGCCTGAAAGTTGATGAGGACGCCGGGTTAGCATGGTGGGATCGAGTTCGACCATTTCGGCCAGATTGCTGATCCGCTCAACGCGGTTCTTCAACCCGCGTTCAAAGCCGAAGCCGATATTGTCGGCAACACTCAGGTGGGGAAAAAGGGCGCCGTCCTGAGAGACGATGCCGATGCCGCGTTTATGGGCTGGCTGCATGAAGCCCGGCTCGGCTTGAAGGGCGCCGCCAAGGCTGATCCGGCCCGCGTCCGGCATTTCGAAGCCAGCGATCAACCGCAAAAGTGTGGTTTTCCCTGAGCCAGAAGGGCCGACGATGGCGGTGCGACTACCGGCGGGAATAGCCAGCGAGACATCGTTCAATGCCTGCACATGACCATACTGTTTGCTGACGGATTGAATATCGAGAAAGGTCATTGGCCAGCCGTGCGTTTGGATTGCGACTGCAAAAGCAGGGTAAGGGGCAGGGAGAGGACCACCATCATCAAGGCGAAGGGAGCCGCTGCCACATAGTCGATTTCGCTGGTCAGTGACCAGAATTTGGTGGCAAGTGTGTCGACCCCGTTGGGCGCCAGCATCAGCGTTGCGGTCAGTTCATTGGTGATGCCCATGGCAACCAGCGCGATACTTGCGGCGGCGCCCGGTGCTGCCAACCGCATCGTTGTCAGCCAGACCGCTCGGGTCGGGCTTTTACCAAGGCTCATGGCGGCCCTTTCCAGTTCCATCGGAGCCTGCGAAATGCTGGAACGCAAACCTACCATGGCGCGCGGCAGGAAAAGCAGGATATAGGCAGCGATGAGCGTGGCGAATGTCTGGTAGAAAGGCAGCGCTACCCGCACCGTGATGGTCACCAGCGCCAGCGCCACGACGACGCCGGGCAGAGAGCCGACATAATAATGGCAGGCCTCCAGCAGCTTTTGCAGGCGTCCCGGTGCGCGCACCGACAACCAGGCCATCGGCGCTGCGGCTAGCATCGAGAGGATGCCGCCGGTCAGTGCCAGCACGATGGTTTCGACGAAGGCTGCGCCGACCATGTCATTCTGCCAGACACGGAAACCGCCGATATAGAGCCACCGCAGCAGCGTATAGACAGGCACGCCAAGCGCCAGAACCGTTACGGTGAGCAGCAGCAGCAAGGCTGGAACGACAAAGCCGCCCAGCTCGTGGCGCGGAGACGGCCGAATGGCGCCAGAGCCGACGCGTGCATAGCGTTCGCTGCCGCGCAGAACTCCGTCAAGACCCAAGAGCAGCAAGCAGCAGAAAACCAGAACGCCGCTCAGCATATTGGCGGCAGGGCTGTTATAGGCCGATTGAAACTGATCGACGATGGCGGTCGCAAAGGTGTCGAACCGGATCATCACGAACAAGCCGTATTCGGACAACAGGTGCAGCGCCACCAGCAATGCGCCCCCGAGAATGGCCAGACGCAATTGCGGCAAGACCACGCGGAAGAAGACCTGCCACGGTCCAAGGCCGAGCGAGGCTGCTGCATCCTCTATGGCCGGATCGAGCCGGCGAAGAGAGGCGGCGACGGGTAAGTAGAGAAACGGGAAATACGCGAGCACCGAAATAAACACCGCGCTCCACAGCCCATGCATACCGGGCGAAATGCCGATCCAGGCATAGCTGTGCACAAAAGCTGGAACAGCAAGCGGCGTCACCATCAGCCAGGACCAAAGCCCGGCCCAGGGCAGGCGTGTCCGCTCAATCAGCCAGGCGAGGGCCACGGCAAGCACGATGGTAATGGGAATGGTTGCCGCTTCCAGCAGGACCGTGTTGATCAGTAGGTCGCCGACACGACCACGAAAGACCAGGGCTTTCACCGTCTCCCAGCCGACATCGACCGTCACCCAGGCGATAAAGCCAAGTGGCACAAGGCTGAAGGCGGCGACGAATCCTGCAATCGCCAGAAGACCGATATGCCCGGCAGGCCGGTGCTGGCGCCCTGCCGTCATCCCTGTCTGCGCTTTGGGCGCTGTTCGCCTATTGTCCTGCAACAACGGTATTCGATCTTCTTGTTATGGCAATATCGATGCGGGCGTGTCTGGAAAAGCCAAAATGACTCTAAAAAAGGCAATCGCCGATTGGCGATTGCCCTAAGCCTTTCTTGAGAGAAAGACAATAGTTTCGAAGTGACGGCGGCATCTGGCAACGGACCTGGCCGGTTGCCTTAACGCATGCCGACTGTTTTAGAGAATTCCCGTATTACAGAATTCCGGCAGCCGTCATCATTTCCGTGACCTTCTTGCTGTTCAGCTTGGTCGGCTCCACCTTCGGTGCATCCAGATCCTTGATCGGCACCAGCTTGGCATTCGATTCCGCACCCTTGCCGACGGCATATTCATAGGATGTGCCGGTTTTCAGGATCGCCTGGCCTTCCTTGCCGGTGATGAATTTCAAGAAGGCCTGGGCATCCTTCATGTGTTGCGTGGACTTGATGATACCGCCGCCGGAAATGCTGAGAAAGGCGCCCGGGTCCTGATGCTTGAAATAATGCAGCGCCACGTTACCGCTGTTTTCCGCGGTCTTGGCCTGATCGCCGAACCAGTAATAATGATAGATCACCGCGCCTTCGACTTCACCGGCATTCACGGCCTTCATGGCAACGCTGTTGCCCTTGTAGAAGGTCGCATTTTCCTTCAAGGCCTTCAGCCACTTGGCGGTCGCTTCCTCACCCTTCAGCTCCAGGAGGGCGCTGACGATGGCCTGGAAATCCGCACCTGATGGAGAGGCTGCCCAACGGCCTTTCCAAGCCGGATCGGCAAGATCGAGCAGGGATTTTGGCAGCTTATCTTCGCTGAGCTTGGTCTTATCATAGGCAAACACCGTGGAGCGGGCAGCAATGCCGATCCATTGGCCATTGGCTGGACGAAACTCCTCCGGCACTTGCGCCAGGGTATCGGCATCAACAGGAGCAAACAGGCCAGCTTGATCAACCAGCGTCATGGCTGGCGAATTTTCCGTCAGAAACACATCGGCTGGTGAGGCTTCGCCTTCCTGCAAGAGCTGATTGGCAAATTGCATGTCGCTGCCCTGGCGCATCGTCACCTTGATGCCCGTCTGCTTGGTAAAGGCCTCGACCCATTCCCGGCCCAGGCTTTCGTGCTGGGCATTGTAAACCACAATGCCGTCGCCGTCGGCGGCGAAAGCCGGCACAATTGCAGTCGTGGCGAAGAGGGCGGAAAGAACAGCCATAGCGCGGAGGTTGGAAATACGAGAGATTTTCAAGTCAGTCTCCTTGTCGAAGGGCAGAAGGAAGTTACAAATCTGGACCTTGGTTAGGTAAGCTGAGTATTAAAGTCAAGTTACTCTCGGTTGGGAAGTGTGTGGCCGCTGAACGGCTTAGCTGTATCCGGCGCCTAAAACGACTGTTGGATACGCCTATGGCCGTGGGAATGAAGGGCTCGATGCCCTTTTATCGCACGCTATCGCATTATGGGTGCAACCGGTTCTGCGTTCCGGATCACAATGAATTGTAATGTGGAGAACGGAAACGTTGATTTGGGAGGGCCAATCCAGACGCCTATCAAGGGGTGTTGGCGGCCTTTGCGGATAGGGTTGAGGCCGCAGCGGCATCATTGATTGCGGTTCCATCGGAGCGTACGACGACAGCATTGGAAGCGAGATTGAGCCCTGCGGCCTTGAAGGCGGCGAGCAGACGCTTGATACCTTCGCGCTTGATCAGGCTGGGATTGCCGGGCCGGCAAGTGAACTTGAAGCGGATGACCATGGAATTTTCATTGACCTCCTGAATGCCCTGCATTTTGAGAGGTATAAGAAAATCGCCCGCAAATTCTGGCTCTTCGAGCAGTGACAGACCGACTTTCTTTGCTGTTTTTCGGATCATTTCCAGATCGGCGTCGCGGTCGAAGCGCAATTCGAATTTAATCGTACCCCAATCACGGCTGAAATTTGTAACGGCGGCAATCTGGCCAAAAGGCACCGTATGCACGGGTCCATTGTGGTGGCGCAAACGTACGGAGCGCAGGGAAATCTGCTCGACAGTGCCCTGAAGCTTGCCGACATCGATATATTCATCGATCCGGAAGGCGTCTTCTGCCAGAAAGAATATGCCGGAAACGACATCCTTGACGAGCGCTTGCGATCCGAAAGAGACGGCAAGGCCAAGCACGCCGAAGCCCGCGAGAAGCGGCGCGACATTGACGCCGAGCGAGGACAGGATGACCAGGAGTGCGACGGCGAGCACCGCACCCATAACCAAATTGCGCACGACAGGCAGAACCGTCGATAACCGGCTGGTGGTTTTCTGTTCGCCATCATCCTCGTGACCCGGAAGTTTGACGGTATTGACCGGGGATATAGTCTCGAAAAACTTCCAGAGGAAGCCGCAGACAAAGGCGCTACAGACAATGGTAATGCCAAATTGCTGTAAATGGTTCAGCCAGTAGGAAGCATCCACCCCGGCATTGGCCAGAAGCGGTTGCCACAAGATGACGGTGATGTGAATTCCGATCAGCCAGATTGCCCCGGTAAATGGGATGCGCAAGGCCCAGAGCAGGACCGAATGGAAGCCCGGACCATAGACGGCTTCCCGTCGTATTGCCAGATATTGAAACAAGCCAGAGACACCGCGATGCAGGATGGGAATCAGTATGAACACTATCTGGCTGATGCCCGACACGCGCACCCAGAGGACGTTTTGAGCCGTTCCGGCCACCAGAAGACCAAGCAGCCATATAACAATTGTGGAGACGATGTAGAAATTGGCGATGAGATTGCCGGTAATACGCTGCCATCCGTTGGCATGGCCGGAATGAGAATTGGCGATGTCGCTCCGTCCGACGATAAACCAGACCAGCAGATAGGCGGTGATGATGGTGGAGCTGAGGAACAGCCAGCCATCCACCGCCATCGGGGCTAGCCCGCGGGCATCGGCCAGATTGAGGCTGCTATGGGTAAAGCCGGACAAAAAGCCGAAGCCCACCATCATTTTCAGATGCCAGGACGGGTCGGCAATATCGAATAACGGTTCGAAACCATTGATCCTGGCAAAGAGCAGGCGTCCGAAACTGGCAAAAATCGCGGTCGTCATGGCAATATGAATGAAGCTGGAGGTAACCTCTTTGCCAAATGAGCCGGAGACCAGGCCCATTTGGGCGCCATTGCGTGCCAAAACCACGAATATGACGACCGCAAGTAGATCTCCCGCGAGGCGCAGGCCTGCAAATAAGGCCTTGGCAAGTGGGCCACGATCTGGCCCAAGACGCGGCATGAGCCTTGCGAACGCCATCAGAAACACGGCTGATGTCGCGAGCCCGGCAACGATGGCACCGGCGGCTGTCAGGCTGAGTTCCTTCATCCCCGTTTGCTCTTCATGCAACGATTGCATGCTGTTGCTAAACGCAGCCGGCAAGCTTTGCAGGCCGGTCAATGCGACGGTCCCGCCGCGTCGAAGGGCAGTTGCCACTTCCCCGTAGGCAGCAGTCATCATGTCAGCTTCCATGGTGGCGGAATTGGTCTGCGCAGTTTGGGCAGTGGTTACTTCGGGTGATGGGGATGGTCCAGGGGTGGTAGCGGGTAGGGCTTGCTGGGGCACTAGATTGTTCTGTTCCGCTGCAGCTTTGGCCGGACCCTTAGCGCTGTCTTGCGCGGCAACCCCTGACATTAATCCACTGGAAAGGCTTGTGAGGAGGAGGATGGCGATGATCAGGCCGGTATGCCGGCACCTTGCGATAAGCTGTGTCATCTCTTCCCCCCGGCGTTTAGCCATCCGGCTATGCTATGCCTTGGGAAGTATTAGCGCGATTTTCTGAAAAATCAGCAAAGCCATCGCGATGCGACAGGAATTTTCATGCAAAAATGGCGCGAAACCCAGTCTCGCGCCATTTTCCAGTTATGAGGAGATGTTTACGGTGAAACGCATTGGCGGCGTGGGCCGTTATTGGGCTGGAACGTATTGTCTGAGGCCCGGTAGGACCGGTAGCGATTATAGCACCATTGAGTGTGCGAGTTTCCACCCTGTGGCCGTGCGCTGAGGGCGCCGCCAATGATTGCACCTGCGGCCAATCCACCGATAATTGCGCCCGCATTGCTGCGGTTATGGCGACGGTGATATCTGTCACGATCATAGCGGTTATAGCCGCGACGACCGTCCCAATTGCGATCGCTATGGCGACGTGGACCAGGAACATAGCGACGCTGGCGACGATCGTCAGCCCAACTATTTTCCGCGACCTGGACGCCGCCCTGTGCTGTGGCGCCGGGAACGCTCTGCATCTGTGCAGGTTGCGAAAGCACTGTTGGTGCGGCGGATGCGCCCACCGGCACCATACCTGTCAGCAGTGTCGCGGCTGACAGCAGAATTGCGGCAATTTTTTTCATTTCCTCACCTGTTTCCGTCTTTGAATTAACCCGTAAACTGTTTGCCAATACAAAAAGTTCCTTGGTTCTGCATTTAGGGCGTGTGCAGTTGCCTCTGGAGGGTTTCTTGCCATCGAAATGAAAATCGCCGCCAGCTCACGTTCTCGGGAACAAAATCCTCTGTGGAGGCTTTATTGCGGACTTCACAAACGCGAGCGGTTCTCGATGAAATATGTTCTCCCAATTCTATTGGCCACAGCCATGCCGGCCATGGCCCAATCGCCGCAGCTCGAGCAGGCTTGTCATATGGTGCTGCAAAATTTTCTGATGAAGCCGGATGTGAAAATCGGCCAGACGCAGAGCTTTCCTGAATTGACCCCTCCAGGAGCACGAATCAGCTTTTCCGAGCGACAGGACGTGGACGCCACGAAGATGGATGACGTCATCGATTGCGAGTTTCAAAAAGCGACCGCACCTTTCGGCCTGACAAAATTCTGCATCTCCAGCACGTGCTATTCGCAAGGTGAGCGCGCCGACGACCGTCGCCGCCGTTTCGAGGAAATGCAGGCGTTGATGAACAGGAAGTAGCAGCTCTGATGCATTTCCTTGAAGCGTTGCCAAGAGGATGGTGGCATTTCAGAGCGTGGGTAAGCGCGCCCGACAAAAGCAAATAAATCCAAACACAATTTTGAGGTGATATGACTCAACACGCTAGCAAACCAAGACGTCGCATGCAGATTTTCGTCGGCTCCCTTTTCATCATTGGCTGCCTTATCGGTGGCTACTATGTGATTGGCTACCATCCCGGTGAAGTGGAACCGGAAAATCCACTCAACAGCTCAAGCCAAACCAATCCGTAATCTTTTCTTTCAGCATCTGAGCGAGATGCTAGAAGTAGATATTTCAGATATACAAGCGAAAATAATGCATTGTCGTGCAATCGCTCTTCGTCAATGACGTTTCTGAAATCATCCACTCTCGGCGCAACAGTCTTCCCTTTAGAAAGGGCGGCTGTTGCGGAAATACCGCAGTCATTGCGTTTTATTCCAAAATTGCAAATCACTTATTGGCTTCAAAATCGAGTCGATCTAAAAACTATTTATGTTCAACACCAATCAGGGAGGCTTTATGGCATATTTTTCCACCTCCCCGGTGGCCAGCGCCAATTTCATGTTGGCAGGCGCCAACCGCAGTTAATCTGCGTGTACGTAACGATCAGTCCGTTACTTTGTGTTGAATCCGGTTTGTCCGGGAATAGAATTTTCTCCCTCTAACGCCACTTTATCGCGTTTCCGCGCGGTTTCCATTCTATTCATATGTCGGAGCCGGCTCGCGCCGGAATTTTCCTATGGCTTTAGGTTATAAATCTCGCCGTGGCGGGGCATTTCGCAGCGTTTTCGGTTTCTGTGCGGTTCATTGGCGCCGGCAGCCGGGGCGTGTTGTCTTCATGCTGTTTGCAGTATTGCTTTCCACTTTGGCGGATGTGTTGACGCCACTGTTCTCCGGTCGTTTGGTTGACGCGGTCGTCTCCGGTCGTGCCGATGACAGCCTAGCCTGGGACAGCGCCATTGCCGCTTTCGCCTGGTTGATGGCCCTCTCCGCCGGAGCGGTCTTGCTGCGCCATGCAACGTTTACGACCATCATCGGCTTTACGCTGCGCTCCATGTCGGACATTGCCGCTGATGCTTTCTCTCGCATTCAACGCTTTTCCAGCGATTGGCATGCCAATAGCTTCGCTGGTTCGACGGTGCGCAAAGTAACGCGCGGCATGTGGGCACTCGATCTGCTGAACGATACGGTTTTCGTGGCGCTGTTTCCCTCGCTGGTCATGCTGATCGGTTCCACAGTGCTGATGACGTGGCATTGGCCGATGATGGGCCTGTTGGTCGGGGTCGGGTCCGTTTGCTTCGTGTTGTTTACGGCAATCATGGCTCTGCGTTACGTCGCGCCAATGGCCAGCATGGCCAATAGTTGGGATACCAAGCTGGGTGGTTCTCTGGCCGATGCGGTGACCTGTAATGCTGTGGTCAAGGCCTTCGGTGGGGAAAGCCGGGAGGAAACCCGCCTGAGCTGGGTGCTGCAAAAATGGCAGGACCGGACGCGTCGCACCTGGACGCGCGGCACACTGAATGGCAGCCTGCAAGCGGCCTTGCTGATGGTGCTGCGCGGTGGGGTTTTGGGTCTGGCCCTTTGGCTATGGAGTGCGGGAAAGGCCAGCCCCGGTGACATCACTTTCGTGCTGACAGCCTTTTTCATCCTACAGGGCTATCTGCGGGAAATTGGTATGCATATCCGTAACTTGCAACGGTCAGTCAATGATATGGAGGAACTGGTTTTCCTGCATGGTCAACCCCTTGGCGTCGTGGATGTGGCCGGTGCAAAACCTGTTGTCATCGAACGCGGCAAGATCGAATTCGATCGGGTGTCCTTTCATTACGGCAATCATTTTGCGCCGCTCTACAAGGACTTTTCCGTTGTAATCCAGCCCGGTGAGAAGGTTGGGCTGGTTGGCCATTCCGGCTCCGGCAAGACGACGTTCATCAAGCTCATTCAGCGTTTGCATGATGTCAACGGTGGGGCGATCCGGATCGACGGTCAGGATATCGCACTCGTTGCCCAAACCTCGTTACGCCAGCAGATCGCCATCGTGCAGCAGGAGCCGATCCTGTTCCATCGCTCGCTTGCGGAAAACATCGCCTATGCAAGGCCCTCGGCCAGCCAGCAGGACATCGAAACCGCTGCAAGGCTTGCCAGCGCCCACGGCTTTATCGAGGCCTTGCCGAAGGGGTACGGTACATTGGTAGGTGAGCGTGGCATCAAGCTTTCGGGTGGTGAACGCCAGCGGATTGCGATCGCCCGTGCCTTCCTTGCAGATGCGCCGATTCTTATTCTGGACGAGGCAACGTCAAGCCTGGATTCGGAATCGGAAATGCTGATCCAGGAAGCTATGGAACGACTTATGCAAGGCAGAACCACCTTGGTCGTGGCGCATCGGTTGTCGACCGTGCGGGCGCTCGACCGGCTGCTGGTCTTCGATCACGGCCGGATCGCTGAGGAGGGGACGCATGAGAGCTTGATCAGGATGAAGTCAGGCATTTACCGTGGTCTCTTCGAGCGTCAGGCGTTGGAATTGACCAAGGGCATGGTCTTCGGAGAATAGGCTTTTTCTAGGACAAAAACGCTCTGCGTCATACCAAGGGCCATTGAAAATGGCCCTTGGTTCAGGTCTGCCGCATAGCGTTGTGGCATTCCGACCGTGTGTCGCTATCGCCAGGCAATATCATGGTGATCCGCAAGCCTTTCGGCTTGACATTGCCGGCAAAGACCTTGCCGCCATGCCGTTCGACGGCGGTCTTTGCAATTGCCAGGCCAAGGCCGTATCCGGATCCACTGCCGCTGCTGCCTGAACTGATAAAGGGGCGAAAAATACTTTCAAGATCATCTTCTTTGACGCCAGGACCCTCGTCCGTGAAGGTGAGTGTCAGGCCATTCGGTGAAACGGTTGCCGAAATCCGGATTACTGTCGCTTCTCCGGTATATTTGATCGCGTTTCGCAAGACATTCTCGATGGCGCGATAGATAAGCTCTCCATTGACAGCTGCGACAAAACTGCCACTCCGCTGAAAGTCAATTGATACGGCCTTTTCCTGCGCTTCAAAAGTCGCATCCTGAACAATCTCATCGAGAATATCGAGAATATCGATAACCAGGAGCTGATTTTCTTCATCTGTCTTCGAGGACAGCCTGGCTAAGGTGAGGATCTCACCAACCAGCCGGTCTAGCCGTTCGATTTCGTGGTCCATGCGATCCAGCAGGCCTGGGAGACGGACAGGGTTTTTCCGCAGGATGCCGGTAACGGCTTGCAGACGCGATAAGGGTGAACGGAGTTCGTGGGAAATATCATGAAACAGCCGTTCTCGGCTCTCATGCAGTTCCTGCAGGCGCATGGCGCTGATATCGAAATGCTGTGTCAGAATTCCAATTTCATCCTTTCGGTTTTTGACAGGATCGTGGATGCGGATGCTGAAGTGGCCTTCTGCCAGCATTTTTAGCCCATGGCGAAGCCGCTCAATGGGTGTCAGCAGATATTTCGTCAGCAGGTAGGCGGAAAACAGGCTGGCGACAAGGCCTATCAGCCAAGGCAACACAAGTGGCCAGTTATTGCCGATAGTCGATTCATCAATGGTGAGCGTATAACAATGGTTGGCGTAGGATATGGCAATGCTGCCCGGAAATTGATCCTTTGCGCAGGCTTGTTGGGCAGCGGCTGGTACTGCCTGGAGTTGGAAATGCCCATCGTCTCCTGTGGGTGTAATGCTGCGGATAAACGCCTGTGTTTCCTGCGGCCCGACACGCTGGAGCATCTCGGCGATTTGCGCGGCAATGATATTGTTCTGCGTCTCAGCAATGCGCATATGCGGCGGCAGCTGGCCGTTGAACCGTGGAAGCGATATGCCCAGCATGGTTGTCAGCGTGATTGTCAGCCAGACAATGACGAAAAAACGCCAGAAAAGCCGAGGCATCAGCTATCCTGTAGCAGAATATAACCCTGCCCCCGAACAGACTGGATCCAGCTTTGTCTGTCTTTTCTGAGGCCGAGTTTCTGTCGGATACTGCTGAGATGAACGTCAATACGCCGGTCGAAAGGCGTCAGGGGCCTGCCGAATACACTTTGGGAAATGTCATGTTTGGAAACGACCTTGCCACCATTGCGGACCAGAAGTTCCAGGAGATTGTATTCCGTCCCGGTCAAGGCGAGAGCCTCACCATTGATATGCGCCTGCCTGCTCGTCGGATAAAGAACGAGCTCGCCGCTTTTGAGCGGTTGAGATGGATGTTCAGGGGGTGTCTTGCCGGTCCGACGCAATATTGCCCGCAGCCGCGCCACCAGTTCACCAGGCGAACAGGGCTTGGAGACGTAGTCGTCGGCACCAAGGTCTAGCCCGGTAATCCGGTCCTTGTCATCCCCCCTGGCTGTCAGCATGACGATAGGAATTTCACTCGATTTTCGGATATTCTGCAAGACATCGACACCATTCATGATCGGCATCATGACGTCGAGAACGATGATATCGGTCGCGCCACTGTCGACAAAAGCAAGGCCCTTGGCGCCATCGTCTGTCGCGAGTACATCAAACCCTTCATCCGTCAGATATTCGCAAAGCAAACCGGTAAATTCCAGGTCGTCATCAATCAAAAGAACACGCGTCATTTTTCAGCTCTTCGTGGCGGTGGCCTGTTATAAGTGAAAATCGACCAAGGGGTTCAAGTTTTACATAAGTTTACGTGCTTATGGTAGATGTTGTCCCGACATGTGGTAGCAGTTCATGCACGTTTAGAGTCGCCATGATGTTAACGGCGGCTCCAGCGGCCCATGACTGGGCTTGCAAATCAATCAGGCCGGACGGAAAATCGCATCTTTAACCCGCCGACTTGGCGCTTGCCCGACTCGTATCCATCATGAAAAGCCACTTGAAAAGTCTTGCCCATCGCGACCGCACCGAGACGAGCGACCGCCATCTGGCATTTTATCTGACCTTTATTGCCGGCGCGGCCAATGCTGGCGGGTTTATGGCGGTCGGTCAATATACCTCTCACATGTCTGGCATTGTCTCGTCCATGGCGGACAATCTGGTGCTGGGCGATTTAAAACTTTTGATGATGGGATTGCTCGCGCTTTGTTTCTTTCTTGCAGGCGCTGGGTTTTCTGCAATTTTGATCAATTGGGGCCGCAGACGAGATTTGAGGTCGGTCTACGCGCTGCCGTTGGCGGTCGAGGCGTGGCTGATGGGGGTGTTTGCCCTTTCCGGGGCAATCAACTTCAGCGAAAAGGGCGAGGCAGTGGCTTTTGTCGTTATGCTTCTCTGCTTCATCATGGGCTTGCAGAATGCCATCATCACAAAACTCTCCGGTGCGCGCATTAGAACGACCCATGTGACGGGCTTGGTCACCGATACCGGCATCGAACTTGGCAAACTATTGTATTGGAACGGATACTCAAATGGTAAAGTTACATACCCACCGGTCCGGGCCGATTTAGCCAAGCTTTGGCTGCTGGTGCGCATGGTTGGATTGTTTTTCGGCGGAGGCGTGGTCGGGGCTATCCTGTTTCAACGAATCGGCGTTTCCGCAGCGGCGTTTCTGGCGATACCTCTGGCGCTCGCCGCTCTCTATCCGATGCTTGAGGACTATTCCTCCCAAAAGCAGCGCTGAAGGTAAATCCGGTCCGCATGTTGTGTCATTGACGCGCTGTAAAGTGGTTGACGTTCCTGTTTGGCTGGATATAACGCCTGCCAGAGATTCTGTTGCAAACCAGACAGAGTCTGGATGTCGGCATCCGGCGTCGGGCTTAGGAAGAGTGTCCGAGTGGTTTAAGGAACCGGTCTTGAAAACCGGCGTGCGGGAGACCGTACCGTGGGTTCGAATCCCACCTCTTCCGCCATTCTGAAAAAAAGATCAATAAAATCAGTTGGTTACGCGTTGAATTGTCAAGCTATTAGGCTCGGTTTGACACTTTATGTTCTCGTTTCGCCCTCCTACTTCGAAGGGGAGGGGCGTCTTGGGTGATTGTATCATTATGAAATAGCGCTGCGTTTCCTACGTCCTTGGTCGCGATCACATGTCGTGGGTGTCTTGTGCAGCGCTTCTGCGTTTCAGCAGGAACCACAGGAATGCCAGGCTCATGGCGGCCATGGCAAACCAGGTTATTGCATATTGGAGATGGCTATTCGGAAAACGGATCTGGGTTAAGCCGCCGACCGGATAGCCGCCCGGCACATCGCTTTTGTCGGCATCCATAAAAAACGGCGCTACTTGCGTCAGATTGCGTTTGGCGGCAATGGCTGAAACGTCGCGTGAATACCAGCGATCGGCATTCGCATCGTTGGAGCGGAGCAAGGTTCCGTTCGGTTCGCTGATGCGCAAAAGGCCGCTTACTGTCACGTTTCCAGGGATCTGGCCTTGCGCCCGGCGTGACGGGTCTTTGCGGTCCATCGGCACAAAGCCCCTGTTGATTAACAGGGTTCCATCTCTTTCGGTCTTGAGAGGGGTCATGACCCAATAGCCGGCGCCCAATTCCGTGGCGGCGTAGACCAGGGTTTCCTTGTCGTGCTCGTAAATGCCAGAGGCCTTGATATGGCGGTATTCATCGGCGTCGCGATTGACGGCAGGCCATTGCGGTGGTGATGGTGCATCTACCGGCTCGGCATGAACACGCGCATCGACGCGAGCGATCAATGCCTGTTTCCAACCAAGGCGTTCGATTTGCCAGATGCCGAGCGCGATAAATAAGGCTGTTGCCAGCAGGAGAAAGCTGGATAGTGCAACCTTCTTTATCGAAATATGCCTGATGGCCTGCTGGTCTGACATTTTCCAATCATCCTGGTACGGATCGGGCGATAAGCGTTATGCCGCCCGATCGGATATCGGCGTCCTTACGGGACGTTACGCATCATTTCGGGGCTCATCGGCATCATATTGGTGTTCAAGTGATGCATGACCCAGAGTGAGCCGGAGAGTGCGATAACGACAACGATGATGGTGAAGATCAGCGCCATCATGTTCCAGCCGCCTTCCGACTTTGTATTCATATGCAGGAAGTAGATCATATGAACCACGACCTGGATGGCACCAAGGCCCATGACGATGCCAGCCAGCAAGGCCTTGTTGGTCAGGCTGCCGCTCATCACCAGATAGAACGGTATCGACGTCAGGATGACCGACAAAATAAAGCCGATCATATAGGTCTTCATCGAGCCGTGGCTGGCCTCATGGCCGCCATGGTTATGACCATGGCCGTGGCCGTGGGGATGTGCGTGCGTTTGGTCGTTCATCCGATTACTCCCAGCAGGTAGACGTAGGAGAATACGCCAATCCAGATAACGTCGAGGAAGTGCCAGAACATCGACAGGCACATCAGGCGACGGCGGTTTGCTTCGATCAGTCCATGCTTGCCGACCTGGGCCATCAGGGTCACCAGCCAGATAATGCCGAAGGTCACGTGCAATCCATGTGTGCCGACCAGGGTAAAGAAGGCCGACAGGAAGGCGCTGCGATTTGGACCTGCACCTTCATGGATCAGGTGAACGAACTCATAGAGTTCGAGCGCCAGGAAGATTGCACCGAATACACCGGTTACGCCCAGCCAGATCAGCGTGGCGGCCTTGTTGTTCCTCTCCATCGACAGCATGGCAAAGCCATAGGTGATCGAGGAAAACAGCAGCATGGCTGTATTGATCGCGACCAGTTTCAGGTCGAACAGGTCAGCCGGAGCCGGACCAGCCGCATAATTGCGACCGAGCACCGCATAGGTAGCGAACAGCATAGCAAAGATCAGGCAGTCGCTCATCAGATAGAGCCAGAACCCAAGGTTCGTGCTGCTTTCCGGATGATGCTCTTCGACCAGATAGAATTCCGGCTTTGCGGTTTTTAAAGTTCTGGGATCCATTTGATCACCCCTTCCTTGCCAGAAGCGCGGTCCGCGTTGCCTCGGTATTCACCACCTCTTCGGCGGAAATATAGAAGTCGCGGTTGTAGTTGAACGTGTGCGAGATCGACACTGCAACGATCGCCACGAAAGACACGATCGCCAACCACCACATGTACCAGATCAGGCCGAATGCCATAGCAACGCTGAGGCCCGCAAGGATAACACCCGTGCCGGTATTCTTCGGCATGTGGATCGGCTTGAAGCCCAGCAGAGGACGGCTATAGCCGCGCTTCTTCATGTCGTCCCAGGCATCGGTGTCATGGACGACAGGCGTAAAGGCGAAGTTATAAGCCGGTGGTGGAGATGAAATAGACCATTCCAGAGTCCGTCCATTCCAGGGATCACCTGTCAGGTCGGCCAGTTCATGGCGCTTGAAATAGCTGACCACAAGCTGGATGACGAAGGAGGCGATGCCAAGCGCAATCAGGCAGGCACCGAATGCGGCGATGATGAACCAGATTTGCAGCGATGGATCGTCGAACTGGCTCATGCGGCGGGTTACACCCATCAGGCCAAGTACATAAAGCGGCATGAAGGCGAAGTAGAAGCCGACCAACCAGAACCAGAAGGACATCTTGCCCCAGAACGGATCGAGCTTGTAGCCGAACGCTTTCGGGAACCAGAAGGTGACACCAGCCATCAGCCCGAATACCACGCCGCCGATGATGACGTTATGGAAGTGGGCGATCAGGAACAGCGAGTTGTGCAGGACGAAGTCAGCTGGTGGCACGGCGAGAAGAACGCCTGTCATGCCGCCGATGACGAAGGTCACCATGAAGCCCATGGTCCACAGCATCGGCACTTCGAACCGGATACGGCCACGATACATCGTGAACAGCCAGTTGAAGATCTTCGCGCCCGTCGGGATCGAGATGATCATCGTGGTAATGCCGAAGAACGAGTTGACGCTGGCGCCCGAACCCATGGTGAAGAAGTGATGCAGCCACACCAGGTAGGACAGGACCGTAATACAGACCGTGGCGTAAACCATCGATGTATAGCCAAACAGGCGCTTGCCGGAAAAGGTCGAGACCACTTCCGAGAAAATGCCGAAGGCGGGCAGAACCAGGATATAGACTTCCGGGTGACCCCAGATCCAGATCAGGTTCACATACATCATCGGGTTGCCGCCGAGATCGTTGGTGAAGAAATTGGTGCCGACATAACGGTCGAGAGTCAGCAGGGCCAACGTCGCGGTCAGGATCGGGAAGCTGGCAACGATCAGCACGTTGGTGCAGAGCGAGGTCCAGGTGAAGATTGGCATCTTCATCATCGTCATGCCCGGAGCGCGCATTTTGACGATAGTGGCGATCAGGTTGATGCCTGATAATGTCGTTCCGACACCGGCCACCTGAAGTCCCCAGATATAATAATCGACGCCGACGCCGGGGCTGTAATCTCCACCCGAAAGCGGCGGATACGCCAGCCAGCCGGTGCGAGCGAATTCACCGACGAACAGCGAAATCATTACGATCACCGCGCCAGCAACCGTCATCCAGAAGGAGAAGTTGTTGAGGAACGGGAAGGACACGTCGCGTGCGCCGATCTGCAAGGGAACGACGAGGTTCATCAAACCGGTTACAAACGGCATGGCCATGAAGAAGATCATGATCACGCCATGCGCGGTGAAGACCTGGTCATAGTGATGCGGCGGCAGGAAGCCTTCATTGCCATTGAAGGCCATGGCCTGTTGGCCACGCATCATCAAGGCATCGGCAAAGCCGCGCAACAGCATGATCAGCGCCAGAATGACATACATCACGCCGATCTTCTTGTGGTCGACGCTGGTGAACCATTCATTCCAGAGATAGCCCCAGAGGCGGAAATAGGTAACGGCGCCGAGCACGGCAATGCCACCGATCGCGACAGCCAGAAAGGTCAGCACGAGAATGGGTTCGTGATACGGGATCGCATCTAGGGTCAACCGGCCGAAGATGAACTTCATAAGGTCAGGGTTTGAGAACATGGGAGGCCCCGTTTAAGTTGAATATCGCGAGATTACCGGCTCAGTTTTTGGGCTGAGCTAGTGCGGTCGCGCCGTTATCTGTGTCAGGCATGTCCATTCCAGGCATGGAATGATCGGCCATGGAGTGATGCATCGCGTGGCTGCCTGCGTCGGTTGTGGAGGCGACGGGCATGCTATCGGTAGCAGGAGCGGCCTGCGAATGATCCTGTGGCGCATTCGCGTCGGCTCCATGGCCTGGAGTGACGCTCAGATCGACACCACGATTGTCGTATTTCAGTTTCTCGCGGTTCTCGGCGCTTTCCTTGCCAGCTCCACCCATCATGTCGATATGCATCATGTTGCTCATGCACATCTTGGCAGGATCGACACACATATTGATGATGGCGTTGAAAAGGTCATTGTCGGCGGATGCGTAGTAGCGCACCGGATCTTTTTCGCTAGGCTTTTCAAGCTTGATATAGGCGTCGCGGTTGAGTGCGGTGCCCTTCGCCTTGACCTGTGCCACCCAGTCCGCAAAGCCCTGATCGCTCAGGCCGTGGAACTTGAAGCGCATGTTGGAAAAGCCAGCGCCGGAATAGTTGGCCGAGAAGCCGTCATAAACGCCTTCCTTGTTGATCACACCGTGCAGCTTGGTCTGCATGCCGGGCATGGCGTAGATCTGACCAGCAAGCGCTGGGATATAGAAGGAGTTCATCACCGACTGAGCGGTAATTTTGAAATTGATCGGAACATCGACAGGTGCTGCCAGTTCGTTGACCGTGGCAATCCCGAGATCTGGATAGATGAACATCCACTTCCAGTCGAGAGCGACGACTTCAACCGTCAGCGGCTTCACGTCGGCGGGAATGGTCCGCTCGGCATCAATCCGCTCCAGGGGGCGGTAAGGATCGAGCTTATGCGTGGAGATCCAGGTTACCGTTCCCAGAACCAGAATGATGGCGACCGGCGCCGACCAGATCAGAATTTCGATCTTTGTGGAGTGGTTCCAATCCGGCAGGTAGACCGCCGATGTGTTGGAAGAGCGATATTTCCAAGCAAAGAAAAACGTCAGCAGGATCACTGGGACGATAATGATCAGCATCAACACGGTGGCGAAGACCACCAGGTCGCGTTGCTGCGCTGCAATGTCGCCAGCGGGGGACATCACCACCATGTTACAGCCCGAAAGCAGCAGCATGGGCAAAAGCAGGAGGGAGGATAGGATCGGGAATTTTTTCATTACTTTGACTCTCATCAAGCGCATAAGCGCGAATTAATCCTTTTCCGGTGAGATTAAATGCGCGTTTTGTCGCAGGGAGTGTCGCTAATATAGGAAATATATCCTCCTATGGTTGTTGTGTTGGATCGTCGTGTCAAGAGTTCGCTTTTCAATAACCCTTGCGAATCAGTGGGTTCTATCCAAGTTCTCTTCGCAGTTGCGAGATGAAAAATACCAGTTTTTGTCGTTGTGAGCAGTCCGAAATGGCAATAATCAAATTGTCGCACCCTTGAAAAATTGGCTGACCATCGCGAGTGGGCTAACGGTTTCACCGGGAATCGGAAAAACAGAAAAAATTATTCGCACCCGGGAATAAGAAAGGTTCCTCCTGCGTATATAGGGGTATGAACAACAGATCCGGCCCCTTTGACGTGATTGGACAATTGGCAGCGCTGAGGCGTTATGCCCTGTCACTTGTGCGCAATGCCGATGAAGCCGAGGATCTCGTCAACGACGCGCTGGTCAGGGCCTATGAGCACCAGAACAGCTTCCGGCGTGGGGGCAATATTCGTCACTGGCTGTTTTCGATCCTGCACAATACCCACGTGGATAGCTTGCGACGGAGGCGATCTGCGGCAAGACGCGATGCGCTGGCAGCCGATCTTGTCGATCCGGTCATCGGTGCAGAGCAGGAGCACGTAGTGCGGCTTGCCCAGGTGCGCCGCGCATTTCTGGACTTGCCGGAAGAGCAGCGCCAAGCCCTGCATCTGGTGGCGATCGAAGAGCTCTCTTACCAGGAGGCTGCGGAGGTTCTGGATATTCCCATGGGCACGCTGATGTCACGGCTGTCGCGGGCTCGGGCTCGGCTGCGCGATCTTGAAATGACAGATGCGGGACGGCGGGCGCTACCGCCGCCGGTTGAGAAACCAGCCCATAGAGGGCAGGGCGGCTCGAAACCGGCTGGCCTTCGCATCGTTGGAGGTTCTGATGACACACCATCCTGATCCGATATTGGATTTCGATCTACAGGCCTATATCGACGATCAGCTGAATGTTCAGCGGCGGATCGAGGTCGAGGCCTATCTTTCCAGGCATCCCGATGCGGCTGCGCGGATGATGGCCGACTTGCGCGTGCGAGACGAGTTGCGCTTGGGGTTGGCCCATGACCGAATGGCACTTGATATGGGGGCGGCACGGCCGGCAACACGTGATGCGGCTCGCCGGCTGGAGCAGGCTTTGACGCGCGCAGGCCGTATGACGGTGCTCCGCCGGGCGGCTGCCATAGCAATTTTCATTGGCGTCGGTTGGGTCGCGCATTCCGTTATCAATCCATTCGCGGCGACGCAGGTCATAGCCTCCGTACCGACACCAGCTTTTGTGCGGGAAGCACTGCAAGCCCATGAAACGACCTTGCTGCGCGAAAGTCTTCATCCTCAGCAGATCGCCCAAGATCAAGTCGGTCAGGGCCGATCTGGGTCGCCGATGTTTGATCGCAAGGAAATTCGCTCTGCCACTGGCATCGTCATGCCAGATCTGCCCAGCAATTGGACGATTGCCGATAGCCAGATTTTCCCTTCGGATTACGGGCCGAGTGTTGAAATCGCCGTCAAGCCGAAGCGGGGCTCAGAGGTGACGTTGTTTGCCGCCCGCACCGGCTCCTTCGCTGTCCAGAATGTCACGCTCGCTCAGACGGATGGTGCAAAGGCTGCTTATTGGCAGATCGGCGAAGTGGCTTACGCGCTGGTGTCGAAGGACCGCTCGGGCGACGAATTGACAGATGTGGCGGGCCAGCTTGCCAGGACGCTTTACTGAAACCGGGTTGGCACCGCGTTAAAAAGCGGTGTGCCTGCAATGACTTACGGCGTGACATCGATTGTCAGCCTGAACATCAAGGAGATCTCGATCATGGAACCTGTGAATAAACATTATCCCTTCGGCGCGCAGGCGCAGGCGGGGGCCTTGTTCGACCAGGGCCTGCGTCAACATATGCTGCGCGTCTACAACTATATGGGCCTTGGCCTAGTTATTACCGGCATTGTGGCGTTTATCGTCGGTTCGACGCCGGCGCTTTATGTGCCGATTTTCCAGTCGCCGCTAAAATGGGTGGTGATGCTGGCGCCGCTCGCCTTCGTATTTTTCTTCTCCTTCCGCATTCAGACCATGTCGGCCAGTGCGGCGCAGATGGCATTCTGGGCGTTTTGTGCGGTCATGGGCCTGTCTATGGCGTCGGTCTTCCTGGTCTTTACCGGCACCAGCATCGCCCGGACATTCTTCATCGCCGCCACCATGTTCGGCTCCATGAGCCTCTACGGCTATACCACGAAGCGTGACCTGTCGAAATTCGGCTCCTTCCTGATGATGGGCCTGATCGGCGTGGTCATCGCCTCCATCGTCAACATTTTCTTAGGCTCCAGCGCGCTGCAATTTGCGATCTCGGTGATCGGTATCCTGGTTTTCGTCGGCCTGACGGCTTGGGACACCCAGAATATCAAGGAGCAATATGCCGAAAATATCGATCAGGAATCGCGCCAGAAACTGGCGGTATTCGGCGCCCTGTCGCTTTACCTGAACTTCGTCAACATCTTCCAGCTTCTGCTGAATTTCACCGGTGAACGTGAATAGTCTTTGAACGCGAATAGTCTTGGCTGAAATGCAATAGAGACAATAAAGCCGCCGGTCCTGAGGGATCGGCGGCTTTGTGTTGATAGTGGCCCTTCGGCCTGCGCAGTCGATTTTCAGTGCAGGGTATCCAGTTCAGCCAGCAATTTGTCCTTGGCTTTTTTGGGCAGGGTGGAGGCTGCAAAGGCGGCAGCGTTGGCGGGCGGCACATCGCCGACCACCACAACAGCCACCATGCCCATGCCAACATGCGGTGCGCATTTGATGCCGTAAGCACCGGGTTGGGTGAATGTCACCTTCACAGTTTCATTGATCTTGCCTTTGAAGACCTCCGCACCCTCAGGCACCAGGCCGGTAATGGCTTCGGCACTGTGGGCCTTGTCGGTTGGAATGAAGGTTACGGTGTCGCCAGGAGCGATTTTCAGCGCGGCGGGCTCGAATACCATGGCTGTGCCATCGGCGCCCTTGTTCAGCATATGAATTTCGTAATCAGCGGCGAAGGCGGATGCCGTTGAGATCGCGCCGATGATGGTCAGGGCGGCGAGGCGCTTCAAGGCGATATGCATGGTGTTTCACTCTCTTTTGTGTCTCTTCGCTAACGCTTTTAAATCACCGGATACGGCATCACTTTGATCTTGCGCAAATCGCGCATTTGTGACCCTCAAAAGGTGGGGGCTTGGCTTGAGTTTATCTGGGAAAGGTGGAATGCGGTTTCCTAGAAAAGAGACGTGCTATCAAGAAGCCTGGGGGTGCAAGGTCCAGACTGGACCTCGCAGTTTCCCTGCGGTGATGGTGCAGCGCCTCGGCCGTAGGAGTGTGTGGTTTGCTGTCTCTCATTGATGTGTGTGTTACGGGATGGTTCCATGGCTAACCTGGTCCTTGCTTTGATTTTCTTTGTGTTGACCCATTCCGTCCCGGCAATACCCAGCATCAAAGGTCGGCTTGTGTCCCGTCTGGGTCGGACGAGCTATATGGTTCTTTATTCCATCCTGTCGCTGGCAGGCTTGCTGTGGATTTTCGTTGCCTTCATGGAGGCCGATGATGTGGCACTTTGGATGGACAGGGCCTGGCAAGCATGGTTGACGCTGGTACTCGTACCGATCGGCCTTTATCTGGTGGTGTGCGGATTGATCAGCCCCAATCCATATTCGGTGACCTTCAGGGCAGGGCGAAAGCCTGGAGCTATCGTTTCGATAACCCGTCATCCGGTTTTGTGGGGTTTTTTTCTCTGGGCTTTCGGTCATGTTTTCCCAAATGGTGAAATGCGTGGCGTTATTCTATTCGGCGGATTTTCGCTTTTCTCGCTGGTGGGAATGGCGATACTGGACCGCCGAAGCCGGAAAACTATTGACGTAGCCAGCCCGAAAGTGGGTGCCGCAACGTCAGTTTTGCCCTTCGCCGCCATTTTGTCTGGCCGTGCCAGATTGCGTCTGGACCGCGACATGGCGATCGCGCTTGTGCTGACCGCAGCCGGCACCTTCGCTTTGCTGTTTGCCTTCCATGAGGTGTTGTTCGATGTCGATCCTCTGCTGCTGGCGCTCTACGGGGTTTAAAACAAGATAGTCGTTCTATTTTGATACAATTGCTTTGAAACAATCCGAGATGTCTCATTCAGGGCCTGCGAAATTGAAAAAACATTACCATTATGGGAAAGATCGTTTGGTTCTCGGCGAATAAAGTCCTATCATTCCCAAAGGGGTAAGGTGTTGACTGCAACTGAAAGAGGTTCGCATGGCCAGCAAATATCTTCTCAACAGCTTGGGCGAGGCGCTTTATTATAGTGGTGATCCGACCCATTGGTATTCAGCAACGGGAAGTGGCTTGACGCTGAATGGATCAAGCGGCAACGACGCAATGTATGGCGATAGCTCGGTCAATGTCACCATGAATGGTGGTGCGGGCGACGATGTCTATTATCTCTATTCCAGTATTAATCGAGCCAGTGAATCAGGGGGGGCGGGTGTTGACACAGTCAATACCTGGATGAGTTACACGCTTGGTGATGGCATTGAAAACCTGGTCGTGACAGGCGATAACCGATATGCTTTCGGCAACAGCCTGAACAACATCATCACCGGCGGTACTGGCATCCAGACTATTGACGGTTATGGTGGCAACGATGTCCTGATCGGCGGCGGTGGTGCCGATACTTTTGTATTCAGCAGCGGCAATGGTAGCGACAGGATCACTGATTTTTCCAGCGATGATACCGTGCGCCTGCAGAATTATGATTTCTCGGACTTTACCGAGGTGCAAAGTCATATGACCCAGACAGGAAGTGATGTTTCACTTGATCTCGGTAATGGTGAAAGCATCCTGTTCAGCGATACGGTAATTTCTGATTTTACCTCCGACCAGTTTCAGCTGACACTGGATCGCACTAATCTCACGCAAACATTTTCAGATGATTTCAACAGCTTGTCCCTGCATGACGGAACGAGCGGAACGTGGGATACGGGCTATAGCTGGTTTGCGTCCAATGGCGGCACTTTGGTCGATAACAGCGAATTGCAGTGGTATATCAATCCCTCCTATGAGGGGACGTCGTCGGTCAATCCTTTCTCCATCTCTGACGGCGTGTTGACCATCACCGCATCCGTTGCTTCGGAAGATATCCAGAGCCAGATCAATGGCTATGAGTATACCTCGGGCATGCTCAGCACTGAGTCCACGTTTAGCCAGACCTATGGTTATTTTGAAATCCGCGCGGATATGCCTGATGATCAGGGCGCATGGCCGGCATTCTGGCTGCTGCCGGCGGACGGGAGCTGGCCACCGGAACTGGATGTGGTTGAAATGCGTGGCCAGAATCAAGGCGAGGTAATTGTCACCGCGCACAGCAATGAAACTGGCGAGCAGACATCCGATGCCACGACGGTTTACACCGATACCGAAGGCTATCATACCTACGGCGTGTTGTGGACGGAAACGACGTTGACCTGGTATATTGATGACGTTGCCGTGCATCAAACAGATACGCCGTCAGATATGAATGAGCCCATGTATATGGTGGTCAATCTGGCGGTTGGCGGGATGGCTGGGACGCCAAGCAGCTCTGATTTCAGCGATGGCTCAGAGTTGAAGATTGACTATATCAAGGCCTATTCCCTTGATGAGTATGCGGCGGCCACCACAGCGACCACCGATCATCTTCTTTAATCAGGCCTGCATTCCTCAAACAAAAAGCCCCAGCTGGATTGCAGGGGCTTTTTGTGTTTGCGCGTTAGATCATCGGATCTATGCTCTAAATTTCTGTTTGCGCATCGGATTTATCCGAAAACCGGTTCCCATTTTTCGGTCCGATGCACTAGAAATTTATCACGCGGCGGTTGGAACCGGTTCGGCCACGACATCGATTTCTTCCGGCAATTCACCCGCCATGGCGGCGCGGAACTGTGTCTGATCGAGTTCGTTCTCCCAGCGGGCGACGACCACTGTTGCGACGGCATTGCCAATGAAATTGGTCAGTGCCCGGCATTCCGACATGAAACGGTCGATACCGAGGATCAGCGCCATGCCGGCGACCGGGACCGAAGGGACAACGGACAGTGTTGCAGCCAAGGTGATAAAGCCGGCGCCAGTGATGCCTGCAGCACCCTTGGAGCTGAGCATGGCCACCAGCAGCAGAAGAATCTGGTCGCCAAGCGAAAGCTGGATATCCGTTGCCTGGGCGATGAACAGGGCCGCCAGGGTCATGTAGATGTTGGTACCATCAAGGTTGAAGGAATAGCCGGTTGGAATGACCAGGCCGACAACCGAGCGCTTGCAGCCTGCCCGTTCCATCTTGGCCATCAGGCCGGGAAGGGCGGCTTCTGAAGACGAGGTTCCCAGTACCAGCAGCAGTTCCTCTTTAATGTAGCGGATCAGGGCCAGGATGGAGAAGCCGTTATAGCGGGCAACGCCGCCAAGCACGACGAGAACAAATAACAGCGACGTCAGGTAGAATGTCCCGATCAGGAAAGCCAGGTTGGCGATCGAGCCAATGCCGTATTTACCGATAGTGAAGGCCATTGCGCCGAAAGCGCCAATTGGTGCGGCCTTCATCAGGATGGCGACCAGCTTGAAGACCGGCGCGGTCAACGCCTGCAAGAAGTTGGTGACCGGCTTTCCGAGATCGCCGACCATGGCGAGAGCCAAGCCGAACAGCACTGAGAAGAACAGGACCTGGAGAATGTCGCCCTTGGCAAAAGCGCCGACAATCGTGTCGGGGATGATGTTCATCAGGAAGCCGGTGATCGTCGAATCATGGGCCTGCTGGGCATAGCTGGCAACAGCCTTGCCATCCAGCGTCGCGGGATTGATATGCATGCCTGCGCCAGGTTGCAGGATGTTGGACACCAGCATGCCGACAACGAGCGCCAGCGTGGAGAAGCACAGGAAGTAGATCATCGCCTTGCCGGCGACGCGACCAACCTTCTTCAGGTCGGACATGCCGGCGATGCCGGTGGCCACGGTCAGGAAGATAACCGGCGCGATGACCATTTTGACGAGCTTGATGAAAGCATCACCGAGCGGTTTGAGGGCTTCGCCAGTTTGTGGATAAAAATGACCGAGCAGGATGCCGCCGATAATCGCAACGATAACCTGGAAATACAAATGACGGTAAAATGGGAGCTTTCCGCCCTGCGGGGCGGTGGTGGTAGAAATATGCATCGGATCCTCCGGTAGGTGCTCCCAACCGATGTCATCGGCCTCCCGGGAGCTTATGCAACGTGTCAACATCGACACCGATGTTCGGTTTCGTCAATGCAATCGCCGTGCCAGAGTGTAGCTTCGTGCCAAGCCTTTGAAAAGCCGCGTTTCAGCCATGATCCGTGGCGGATTTTCGCGCGAATTTTCGCTCAGTGCCTTGTGTGTTGTGCGGAAAAATGCACAAAGTTGATGATGATGACCGTGCATGACAAGCCCAGATCCGTCCCTGCCAATGTGAGACGCCCACGAAGGCCATGGCTTTTGCTGGCGTTCCTAGCCTGTGTTGTCACCCTCCTTGCGCTTTATTTGGCTGGGCTTTATGCCCGCACTGCCGCATTGGAAGATTTGTCCGAGCAAGCACGCACGAGTGCCAATCTCAAGGTTGCCTTCCTGCGGGCGGTGTTGGAGCGACCGCGCTCGTTGCCACTGCTCTTGTCGGAGGATCAGCAGGTTGTCGATGCCTTGAGCCTGCGCACAGTCGCTGCAACGGAACGTTTGAACGACAAGCTCGAGCGTTTGGTTGCCGGTACGAGTGCTTCAGTCCTTTACGTCACGGACGCGACAGGACATGCCATTGCCTCCAGCAATTGGCGCGAGCCGGTGAGCTTTGTTGGTGTCGATTATTCTTTTCGGGACTATTTTCGTCGATCCATGGCGGTCGGTGCCGCCGAACATTTCGCGCTCGGTAACATTAGCAAGCGTCCAGGCCTCTATATTTCAAGGCGTGTCGGTCCGGTTAATGCCCCTTTGGGTGTTGTGGTCGTGAAGGCAGAGTTCGCGCAATTGGAAAGCGATTGGCGAGAGGAGGGCCGAGCGGCTTTTGTCACCGACGGGAATGGGGTAGTGCTAATTTCAAGTCTTCCGTCTTGGCGCTTCATGACATTGTCGATGTTGCAGCCAGAGGAATTGACCCAAATACGCAACAGTTTGCAGTTCGGCGATGCGCCTTTGCAGGCCTTGCCGATCAATCGCGCCCAGCAGGTACCAGGGAGTGCTATACCGGATGAGCTTCTGGTGCGTACGATTTTTCCCGGTGCCATACCCGCTGACTATCTTGATCTATCGGTTGCCGTGCCGACCACCAACTGGCATCTCAATTATCTCGTCCCGACTGAACCGGCAATCGCAGCCTCGACGCGGGAATGGCGACTGTTGACCTTGGCCCTGTTGGCGCCATTTTTCCTCGTCGTCTCGCTGGTGCTTTGGCGGCGACAGGCAACGGTTATCCGTCTGGCGCGGGTGGAGGCTGACCAGCTGGAGCTGGAGCGGCGGGTGGATGAACGAACCCACGACCTTTCACAGGCTCGAGACCGGCTGGAATTGGAGATCGCCGGCCACAAGACTACCGAACAGCGGCTGCAAGGTGTCCAGCAGGAATTGGTCCAGGCCAACCGGCTGGCTATCCTGGGGCAGGTGGCGGCGGGCGTTGCCCATGAAATCAACCAGCCTGTCGCAACGATCAGGGCCTATGCTGAAAATGCCAGGGTGTTTCTGGAGCGTGCCCAGCCGGAGCAGGCAAACAGCAATCTTGGCGCCATTGCCTCGCTGACGGAGCGGATCGGTACGATCACCGATGAATTGAAGGCTTTTGCGCGCAAGGGGCGGACCGCGCCGGAACCAGTGCCGCTTGGAGCGGCGATCGAGGGCGCGGTCATGCTGCTGCGCAGCCGTTTTGCCGGGCGGCTGGAGGCGCTTTCCCTTCCCGATGTGGCGCCGGATCTGACGGTGAAGGGCAACAGGGTTCGCCTGGAGCAGGTCCTGATCAATCTTCTGCAGAATGCGCTCGAAGCATTGGAGCAGCGCAGCGATGGCCGGGTCGAGGTCTCGGTTCAAGAGACGGAGCAACATGTCGTGGTGACCATTGAGGACAACGGCCCGGGCATTCCAGAGGATATCAGGCGTCTGCTTTTTACCCCCTTCACCACCTCAAAGGAAAAAGGTCTTGGTCTCGGCCTGGTGATTTCCCGTGACATTATCAGTGACTATGGCGGCCGGATTGGTGTCGAAAGCACGCCATCCGGTACATGCTTTACCATCCATCTTTTGAAAGCGGATATATCATGACGTCATCGCAAGCGACGGCGACCAATAATGTCATCCTGATTGATAATGATCGAGATCTACTGGCGGCCACGGGGCAGACCCTTGAGCTGGCGGGATTTTCCGTTCAGGCGTTTTCAGCGCCGCTGGATGCGCTGCGTCGGATTTCCAATGATTTTCGCGGCGTTGTCGTTTCCGATATTCGAATGCCTGATATCGACGGCTTGGAATTGTTCAGCAGGGTCAAGGCACTGGATCCGGAATTGCCGGTCATTCTGGTCACCGGCCATGGCGATATCGCCATGGCGGTACAGGCGATCAAGGACGGCGCTTATGATTTCATCACGAAGCCCTTTGCCACCGACAGGCTCCAACAGAGTGTTCATCGCGCCGCGGAAATGCGACGGCTCGTGCTGGAAAATCGCAAGCTGCGACAGGTGGCCGATGCGGCCCAGGATGGATTGCCGCTGATTGGCCAGACCCCTGCCATGGAACGGCTACGGCGCACTTTGCGCCAGATCGCCGATACCGACGTCGATGTGCTGGTGACAGGCGAAACCGGCAGCGGCAAGGAAGTGGTGGCGAGCCTGCTACACAGCTGGAGCCGACGCGCCAAGGGCAATTTTGTTGCCTTGAATTGCGGAACCCTGCCGGAAAGCATGATCGAAAGCGAGTTGTTTGGCCACGAGGCCGGCGCCTTTACCGGTGCGCAGAAAAAGCGGATCGGTCGGATCGAACATGCAAGCGGCGGCACATTGTTTCTCGACGAAATCGAGAGCATGCCCGCGGCGACCCAGGTGCAGATGCTGCGAGTGCTGGAAATGCGGGAAGTCTCGCCGCTCGGCATCAACGACGTGCGCCCGGTGGACCTGCGCGTGGTTGCTGCGGCCAAAGTTGATCTCAGTGATCCTGCCCAGCGCGGTGAATTCCGTGAGGACCTTTATTACCGGCTGAATGTGGTGACATTGACCATCCCGCCGTTGCGCGAACGCCGTGATGACGTGCCACTGTTGTTTGCCCATTTCATCGAGCGGGCCGCTAGCCGGTTCCGGCGTGAGCCTCCGCCGGTGTCAGCCGGTGTTGAGCGTTATTTGCGAGATCATGACTGGCCAGGCAATGTGCGAGAATTAACGCATTTTGCCGAACGCTTCGTTCTTGGGTTGGAAGATATGGATTCGGGCGGCGGGAGTGTGGTTGCCGCCGATCGGCCTGGTTTATCCTTGCCGGAACGGCTTGATCGCTATGAGGCGGATATCATGCGTGAGACCCTTAGCCACTATGAGGGTGATGTACGCAAGACCATCGAGGCTCTGAAAATTCCCCGCAAGACCTTTTACGACAAACTTCAGCGTCATGGCATTGTCCGCAAGGCATTTGCGGGTGGGGAAGAAGGCTGAGCAATCAACAATGTGATGAGGAACAGTCAGGTGCCGGGTATGGTTGCCGGTGCAAGGAAAGCCAGTGTGACCGTCACAATATGTTCGCCCCAGGCGTCGATGGCGGTCGGTTGCCAGACGTCCGGGTTAAGATTGAGCGCCAGCGTGTAGCGATTATTGATGTAGAAGAAGCTTAAGCCAGCAATCGTCATGTAGACCGTCACCGGATTGACATCGGCACGAAACACACCTTGCTCAATCCCTCGCTGCAAAAGCTTTTCGATTTCCGCGAGCAATGGACCATGGGTCGAGGGAATGGTCTTTGATCGGCTCGAATATTCAGCCCTCAGAATGTTTTCGGTGGCCAGCAGACTGACGAATTCCGGGTGGGTCAGAAAATAGGTCCAGGTGTGTAAAGCCAGTTCGCGTATGCCATCAAGCGGTTGACGTCGCGACAGGTGAAGGCTTTTTCCAGCCGCGGTGACATTGGAGAAAATCACCTCGAGAACCGCGACGTAAAGGCCCTCCTTGTCTCCAAAGAAATGGTAGAGCATTCGTTTGTTGGTTTTCGAACGCAACGCGATGGCGTCGACTCGGGCGCCTGCAAAACCCTTTGCGGCAAACTCTTGAATCGCCGCATCCAGAATGATTGCTCGGGTCGCATCGGGATGGCGGATCATACGCCCCTGACGGCATTGCGCGGGTGCTGGGCTTTCCGCTTCAGGATCAGGCACTTCCTCGAAAGTCTGTTCCAGCCGCTGGCCTGTCATGGGAATCTCACTTTATGGTATTTCGAAATTCAAAATTAGATTTACATGAAATACATCGCGTCGGTTAATTACGTGCATGCAGAATCTGTAAATTGTGATTGGGGGCTGTGAATTCGGAGTGAATGATCGGCTAAGATGCGGGTGCGCCGATGTGGACAGCGTCTTTTAGGCTTTTCGATGTTTTGAAAACAAAATTTCTCCATTTGTCTGCAAAAGTAGAATAGTAATTTTATAGACTATATTGACGGAAACGCTTGCCACTGTCACCATTGCACAGCGTTGGAGTGAAAATAAACGGGACAAATATCCTGCAATTTTCAAAAGGGGTGACGATGCCGATAGCTGTAAATATGTTTTCTTACGACCTGTTTGGGTTGACACGGGTTCCCCACGATCTGGTTGAAAACAGCAAATCTTGCGGTGAGGGCCATACACAGAAGCCTGTTGTGGCAAAGTCGGTAATGACCCGGAAGGTCAAGAAATCATCGTTGTTTTCGAGGTTCTGGAACGACAACCCAGCTAACGATCAGCCCGGCAAGGATCGAGATGCCGAGCAGGAGGAAAAGCTCCGGGAAGAACGGAAGAATTGCCACGCAATTCTCCTCGGTGGTTTCTTCCCGATTTTGTAAAAAGCACGTTTGTGAAGGAGGCTGTGATGAGTATTGTTGAACGTCTGATGCTTGATGCCGTCTCGCCTATATTGGCCAGTGCCGGAGCCACTCAATCTGCCACCCAGTCTGTCACGGACCATTCGATTGGCCTGCGTGAAAAGGTCGGCCGTGCCATTCCCTTTATTGTTTGCGCAGCCGCCTTCCTGTTTGTCGGGGCTATGATCGTCGGGATTTGACAAGAAAAGCGGAAATTGACGGCAGGCCTTTAATTTGGCCTTGCAAGCCCGAGCAAGGCTGCACCGATCAGGCCCGGCTCCAGTCGGCATTGCGCTGGAACCACAATAGGATGGTTGAACCGTCGCAAGATCTTGGTTCTGACGGCTAAATCGATGGCGTCAACGAGCTTTGTCGCATTGGACAGGCCGCCGCCGACCGGCAGTATGCTCGCCCCCGTCGTATTGACGACCAGAGCCAACGGACTGGAAAGTAATTCGACAAATGCCGCGATGGTTTGGCTTGCCTTTGGTTCGCCGGTTTCCCAATCCTTGACGATATCCTCACTCGTTCGGTTTTCGCCGGTCAGGTGCGTATGGAGCTTTTCCATGCCGCGCGCGCTGCAGATTGTGTCGATACAACCTTTCTGACCGCAGCCGCACGGAAGCCGAGGGATGGTGACGGGCGGTTCGCCGACCTCGGTTGCGGCAATTGGTCCATGGCCCCATTCTCCGGCAAAGCCGCCGTCGCTATTGATCAGTTTGCCATCGACTACCAGTCCGCCGCCGACGCCGGTGCCGAGAATGACGCCGAACACCACGCGGTGGCCGCGTCCCGCGCCCAATCCGGCCTCAGCGATTGCGAAACAATCGGCATCATTGGCAATCAGCACAGGCAGGCCCAAGGCCTCTTCCAGATCGTGTTGCAGCAAACGGCCATGGATGCAGGGTATATTGGCGACAACAGCGCGGCTGGTATCCACATCTATAATGCCGCAGATGGAAATTGCCACGCAGCTTGGTATCTCTCCCGCCTCGGCAATGATGGACCTGATGACGCTGACAAATGCATCGAAATCCTGTCCCGGCGTTGGCTGGCGTGGAAAGGGACGAATATCCTCAGGCGAATAGGCAATTGCGCCCTTGATGGCGGTTCCGCCAATATCGAAACAGACGATCATGCGCGCCGGGCCTCGGAATGTGTTGCTGTGCTATGAACGCATGTTCCAGCGATCCAGGTGGAAACCAGATCGAGTTGCGGGGTGAGCAACAGGAAGTCGGCGTCCTTGCCAGGCGCAAGCTGACCTTTCGTCTCGCATCCAATCGCATGGGCTGGATAAAGCGACGCCATGTTCAACGCCTCCTCAAGCGATGCTTGGAGCTTTTCATGGACAAACCGAATGCAGGACAGCATATCGATATCGGCACCTGCCAGGGTTCCATCGGCTAAAGTCAACCGTCCGCCCTGGCGGTAGACCGGGCGACCATTCAGCATGAAGCCGGTTTCATCGGTGCCGATGCTCGACATGGCGTCGGTGACCAGGAAAATCCGGCCAGACCCGCGTTTGGCGCGAAGGGCAATGCCCATCGAGACCGGATCGACATGGAAACCGTCAGCGATAATCCCGCAGAACAGTGTGTCTGAAGCAAGGGCTGCTCCGACAAGGCCCGGTTCGCGATTGCCCATCTGGCTCATGGCATTGAATAAATGAGTGACGAGCGTCGCGCCGGCCTCGACATAGGCGCCAATCTGCGCGCAACTCGCATCCGTGTGGCCCAGGCTGATGTGATAACCCGCTGCTCGCAGGGTTTTCACCTGCTGCGGGGTAACGCTTTCCGGCGCTATGGTGATCAGTGCAGTGCCAAATGTGCCGGCGGCGGCAATAAGCTTTGCCAGATCATCGTCGTTCATGGGCCTGATCAGGGCGGGATCATGGGTACCCTTGCGCGCCAGCGATAGATGTGGACCTTCCAGGTGAAGCCCCAGATAGCCTGGTATCCGCTCGGCAAGGGCTTGGCTGCCAAGGCTCAAAACCTGATCGCGCAGGGCAGGATGGTCAGTAATCAATGTCGGTAATAGCGCTGTGGTGCCAAACCTTGCATGGGCGGCGCAAATCGTCCGGATACCATCAAGATCCGGCTGGTTGTTCAGCAACACACCGCCGCCGCCATTGACTTGCAGATCGATAAAGCCAGGCACGACCAGAGCCGACCCTACCTCGATTCTGGCAAGGCTAGCAGGCACGGCATTGTTGGAGACGATATCAGCGATTCGCCCCTGATCGACAATCAGGGCCTGATCGTCATGGAAACGCGTGCCGTCAAAAATCCGGCCGCCTGTCACAGCGAATGAGGAGGGAGCCGCAAGAGACGAGTTCATCGGGTTTCCGTTACTTTCTTCAGAGCGGCTGGCTTGTCCGGATCAAGGCCACGGGCGCGCGATAGTGATTCCACCATGCCATAATACGGTACAATCAATGCCAGTGCATCGGTCAGCGGGTGGCCGGTTTCGATGAAGGGCAAATGGTTGGACTCCTTTGCCAAAGACGATGTCAGGAAAACAGAGGCATTCTTGGCGGCCAGTCCATTGGCCGTCGCGGCGATAGAAGCTTCCGCCTTGTCACGGGCGGCAAAGGCGATGATCGGGAAATTTGCAGACACCAGGGAGACCGGACCATGCAACACTTCAGCCGAAGAATAGGCCTCCGCATGCAGTTCAGAGGTTTCCTTGCATTTCAGTGCCGCTTCGCAGGCAATGGCCAACGTTGGGCCGCGCCCGAGCATGTAGAGCGAATCGGCGTCTTTCAACACCTCGACCAGGCTACTCCAATCCAGGGCGAGCGCTTTTTCAAGATGCGTGGGAAGGGCTTCGACTGCGGCTGCCAGGCGAGCGTTGTCGCTCCAGGCACTGATCAAGGACAGGCCAGCAACAATGGAATTGACGAAGGATTTTGTCGCCGCAACCGCAATTTCCGGTCCGGCCTGAATGTCGATAGCGATATCAGAGGCTGCGGCCAGCGGCGAAGAAATAGTATTGAGCAGCGAAATTGTCGTTGCCCCACCGGCTACGGCAGACTTGGCGAGCGCTACGAGGTCCGGGCTGGCCCCGGATTGCGAGATCGCAAGTGCCGCAGCCCGGTCCAGTTTCAGCGGCGCTTGATAAATCGAGGCGAGAGACGGGCCGAGCGAGGCAACGACGATCCCGAGCTCCAGTTCGACAGCATATTTCAGGAAATGGGCGGCGTGGTCTGAAGAACCACGCGCAATAGTGACCAGCACCGCAGGATCGCGCTTGCGGAGTGCTGCACCCGCTTGTTCCAAACTCTCCCGGCTATCGCGTAGCAGTCTACTGACCGCTTGCGGAATCTCGTTTATTTCCTGGCGCATAGTCGTCGTCATCGTATTTTCCTTATCCTGCGGCTTCCGATCAGGAACCGATGGTCAATTCTGCAACCAGGTCATAGGCGTCGCTGCGATATAGCGCTCGCGACACTTCCATCACCCGGCCCGTGTCGAGATAGGCGATCCGCTGCACCGAAAGCGCGGCAGAACCCGGCGGCATGCCGAGCAATTTGGTATCTTCATCCGTTAATATGACCGCCGAAATGCGCTGATTGGCGCGCACGGGTCTAATCCCGACACTGCCAAGTGCGGCATAGAGAGAGTTCTCGACGCGAGAGGGATCTGGCAGCAGATCATCTGGAAGATTGGTACGTTCCAACGCAATCGGCATGTCGCTGGCGGTGCGCAGCCGCACCAGCCGTGCCACTCGCGCGGTGCCGGAAAGCCCAAGCGCCATGGTTTCTTCCGGCGTTGGCAAAAACAAGCCGCGCTCCAGCCAACGTGAACCGCTGACCATGCCGCGCCGGGCCATATCCTCGGTAAAGGATGTCAGCCGTGTCAGCGGTTGCTGCATGCGCTTGACTGGCTTGACGACAAAGGTTCCAGCACCCCGGCGCCGAACCAAAAGGCCTTCAGCAACGAGGTCGTCTATTGCCTTGCGCACGGTGACGCGGCTGATACCTGCGGCCTCGGCAATGTCGCGCTCCGCAGGCAGGGCGTCGCCATGCTTAAGCTGTCCAGCTTCGATGGCATCTTCGATCAGCGTCTTTAACTTGATATAAAGCGGGCCGCCCCGGCTGGATTGCAGGCTCGCAAAAGCAAGCACATCCGTCTGCATGTCACGTTCCCCGTATCCTAGCCGAATGCTGATGGTTATTTTTTGATTACAGTACCAAGGCAATACCAATTTGGCAATAATGTTTCATTGGTCTTCTCAAAGTTCAGGATGGCAGCGTAAATTGTGCTGAAAAAACAGATATTTCCCTCAAAAAATAGGGGAAATTATCATTCAGTCTGGACGATTGGCATTTTTTTGGTATTATTCATTAACAAGAATAAATAAATGGAACAATCGTGCATAGCTCGTCGAACTCAATGTTCCCGGATGTGTGCGGAATTGGTGATGCACTTGTGAAGGCCTTGAGGTGGTTTCGCTGATTGTGAAAATAAATTTCACGACCTTGCGGAGAATTGCTTTCTCTATTGACGAAACCGCCAAAAATTCGCAGTCTCAAGAAAATAAATTACGTGAACGGGGAAAGTTCCAGCATGAAAGTCGCCATTATCGGGCTTGGTTTCCGGCTTGGTTATCTCGGTCGAGTGCTTAGTGAGATCGATCCGTCTTTCGAGATTGTCGGCTATGTCGATCCTGATCCGGCAGGCCTGCCTGGATTGGTCGAGGCGGGTGTATCGGCAGGCAAGGCATATGAAACACCAGAACAGCTGATTACCGGGGGCGGCTTCGATCTGCTGATGATCGGTTCGCCCAATCACCTGCATATCCAGCATATCCGGTTAGGACTTGAAGCCGGACTGACAGTCTTTACCGAAAAGCCGATCGTGATTTCCATCGAGGAAAGCCTCGAACTCGCCTCGCTTCTGCATACCTATGGTCATGACCGGTTGTTGGTTGGTCTTGTTCTTCGCTATTCGCCGCTCTACCGCGATTTGCGTCAGGCGCAGGCGGATGGCCTGCTTGGCAATGTCGTCTCCATTGAGGCTTCGGAGCATATCGAGCCTTATCATGGCGCGTTCTTCATGCGCGATTGGCGTCGTTACGGGCGCTATACCGGCGGCTTCATGCTGGAGAAATGCTGCCACGACCTTGATCTTTACAATGGTGTGGTGGGCGCACGGCCCCGTTTCGTCGCCAGTTTTGGTGGTCGCAAGAGCTTCATTCCGGAAAACGCGCCGGAGCAGGATGGCGTCAACGACATGGAAGTCTATCACCGCAAGCCAAGCGGTTGGTTGGGTTCCGACAAGGTCTTTGATAGCGATGCCGACATTATCGATTATCAGACCGCGATCATCGAATATGAGAATGGCGTGGCGATGACATTTCACACCAATCTCAATGTGCCCGATCAGTTTCGCCGTTTCTGCGTGATCGGCTCGAAGGGCATGGCTGAGGGTGATTTCGTGCGTGGATTCCTCGATGTCCACAATGCCCGCAACAATGGCAAGGTCATTGCCAAAACCTATAGTGCGCCGTCCGAGAAGTCGCAGCATTACGGTGCCGACGAACAAATGGCAGCCGACGTGCTGGCCTTCATTGAAACCGGAGCGAAGCAACCGGTTTCGGCTCTCGACGCCATTGAGGCGGGCATTTTGGCCCTGGCGCTGGATCAGGCCCGAGCTGAGCGTAAAGTGGTGGACCTCGCGCCTGTCTGGGCGCGTTACGATGCCTGCCTGCATGGCGAGGCGTCCGCCGCCCCTGCAAAGTCGGCATAGGGGATGGTCATGGAGGCGAAACGCAGAGCCGTTTTCTTCGCCTGGTGCCTGCTGTTGCCGGCAACCATCTATATCGCCATCATCGTTGCTTATCCGCTGGTCGATACTTTCATCCTGTCCTTCACCGATGCGTCGCTGAAGCGGGTGACGAATTGGGTCGGCTGGGATAATTACAACAAGATTTTCAACGCCACCTTCGCGGATGTCATTATCCGCACCTTCGTGTGGACGTTCTTCTCCGTGCTGTTCAAGATGATTATCGGCACGTTCGGCGCGACGCTTCTGAACACTGCCGTGCCGGGGCGAACCTTGTTCCGCATCCTGACCATGCCACCCTGGATCGTGCCGATGGCTATCGGCATCTTCATGTGGGGCTGGATGTATAACGGCCAGTTCGGGATGATTTCCGGCATGTTGCAGCGGTTCGGTCTGGTCGATGGGCCTGTCGCCTTCCTTGCTTATGGATCGACGGCGTTCTGGGCTACGATCTTCACCGATGTATGGATCGGCGTGCCGATGGTGACGCTTTATCTGCTGGCAGCTATGCAGGCGATCCCGCAGGATCTGCATGAGGCGGCTTGGACGGACGGTGCCGGGCGGTTCTACCGGTTCCGCCGCATCACCCTGCCGCTGCTGATGCCAGCGATGATCACCATGTCAATGATTTCGCTAATCTCGACCTTCAATTCCTTCGATATCATCTGGATATTGACCCGAGGTGGCCCAAGCGGCGGCACGACGACGATGATCATCGATACCTATAAGACGGCAATTGGGTCGTACAAATACGGTGAAGGGGCGGCGCGCGCCGTGCTGATCTGCATCTTCCTGTCGATCTTCAGCTATTTCTACTTCCGCGTCACCAGCCGTCTTTCGCAGGAGCATTCCCGATGAGCACCAACAGGCAGGCGATGATCAATCGCTACAAATGGTATGAAATCATCGGCATCTATTGCGGTGTCGCGGTGTTTCTCACTTTCGTGCTGGCGCCTTTCGTGGAAGGGTTCCTGGTGTCGTTGAAGCCGCTCAGCCAGCTGTTTTCGTCACCTTATCGGTTTTGGCCGGAAAATGGTTCATTCGAAGCCTACCGAACCATGTGGGACCACGTTCCGGGCTTTGGCCGCTATATCTTCAATTCGTTCTTTATCTCGATCACGGCAACGGTGGTGGTTCTGCTGCTCGTCGTCCCGGCAGCGTATGCCTTTGCCCGTTTCGAATTCCGTGGCAGGGGTGTGTTGCTGGGGACGTTCCTCGCCGTCAACATGTTTTCAGGCGCGGTCCTGCTCATTCCGATCTTTCGGCTGATGCGGATTTCGGGAATGCTGAACACCTATTTCGCGCTGATCGTGCCGCTGATCGCCTTCCTGATCCCGACCGCCATCTGGTTGCTGAGAACCTATATGATGCGGATTCCACGGGAGCTTGAGGAGGCGGCGTATGTGGACGGGGCAAGCTATTTCTATACGTTCCGGCGCGTGGTTCTGCCGCTTGCCATGCCGGGGATTGCCGTCGTCGGCATCACCACCTTCATTACCGCCTATGCGCAGCATTTCATCTTCGCACTGACCTTCAACTCGAAGACGGAATACATGCCACTGCCGATTGGCCTGTTTGCCTATTTCGGCCGTCAGGAAGTGATCTGGAACGAGTTGATGGCCGCAAGCTTCGTCGGTATTGCGCCGGCGATGATCATGATCTTCTTCCTGCAACGCTATCTGGTCAGTGGCCTGACGGCGGGAGCAGTCAAGTAGGCAGCCGGTTTCGAAACAACCAAGACACGTTTAATGTCAACAAAGGGGAACCATCGATGAAAAACACTTTGACCATCATGGCGGGCGCGCTGGCGCTGCTGGCAAGCTCGGCTCTGTCGAGTTTTGCGGCGGATAAGGAAATCAGCTGGATCTATTGTGGCGACAAGATCGACCCGATCCATGAGAAATATATCAAGGTCTGGGAAGGCAAAAAACCGGGCTGGAAGATTGCGCCTGAAGTGGTTGGCTGGGAACAGTGCCAGGACAAGGCAACCACCTTGGCCGCCGCCGGGACGCCGGTTGCCATGGCTTATGTTGGTTCGCGCACATTGAAGGAGTTCGCCGAGAACGACCTGATCGTCAAGGTGCCGATGACGGATGCCGAAAAGAAGAGCTATTATCCGAACATCGTCGATACCGTGACCTTTGACGATACCCAGTGGGGCGTGCCGATTGCCTTCTCCACCAAGGCACTGTTCTGGAACAAGGACCTGTTCAAGAAAGCTGGTCTTGACCCGGAGACCCCACCGAAGACTTGGGCTGAGGAAATTGCCTTTGCCAAGCAGATCAAGGAAAAGACCGGTATTGCCGGTTATGGCCTGCCTGCCAAAACCTTCGACAACACCATGCACCAGTTCATGCACTGGGTTTACACCAATAATGGTCAGGTGATGGACAAGGACGGCAAGATCGTCATGGACAGCCCGGAAGTGTTGGCAGCGCTTCAGGCATACAAGGACATCGCTCCCTATTCGGTTGAAGGGGCAACCGCTTACGAGCAGAACGAAATCCGCGCCATCTTTCTCGACGGCAAGGCCGGGATGATCCAGAACAGCTCAGGCGCTGCCTATCGCCTGCTGAAGACCGATATCCACTGGGGCGTGACGACCTTGCCACTTGGTCCTTCGGCTAAGGGCCCCGGCACGCTGTTGATCACCGATAGCCTGGCGATCTTCAAGGGCTCCGGTGTCGAGGACAAGGCAACGGAATTTGCCAAATACATTACCTCGCCAGAACCGCAGGAAGAATACGAACTGACGACCGATTCCGGCCTGACGCCGCTTCGTCCTTCCGCTAAGGTCGATCAGTTGATCAAGGATAAGCCTTACTGGAAGCCGTTGATTGATGGTATCGCCTTCGGTGGACCTGAACCTTTGTTCAAGGATTACAAAGGCTTCCAGAATGTGATGATCGAAATGGTCCAGTCTGTCGTCACGGGTAAGGCCGAGCCTGCGGACGCCTTGAAGAAGGCTTCGGCTGCTATCGACCAGTACAAGTAAACATCGGGGCTCCGGCTGCGGATCATACGGGTTCGCAGCCGGTTTTTGTTTGGAATTTCGCCGGTCGCCGTTTGGTCGCCGGTCGGTATGGAGACGCAGCGCGGTGGGCCAGCTTTATCTCAACAAAGTCGTCAAATCCTTTGGCCATTTCGATGTCATCAAGGGCGTCTCGCTCGACATCAAGGACGGCGAATTCATGGTTTTTGTCGGCCCATCCGGCTGTGGCAAGTCCACGCTGCTTCGGATGATCGCCGGACTGGACGATACGACCAGCGGCGATATCGTTATCGATGGGGCTCGGGTCAATGCGCTGCCGCCGGTTGAGCGCGGCATTGCCATGGTGTTTCAGTCCTATGCACTCTATCCGCATATGACGGTGTTTGAAAATATCGCCTTTCCGCTGCGGGTCGAGAAAATGCCCGAGGCGCAGATCCGTGAAAAGATCGGCGCAGTGGCTAAGGTTTTGCAGCTAGATCAGCGCTTGCAGCAGAAGCCGGGCCAGCTTTCCGGCGGACAGCGGCAGCGGGTGGCGATTGGCCGGGCCATCGTGCGCGAACCGAAGATTTTTCTGTTCGATGAACCGCTTTCCAATCTCGATGCCGCCTTGCGTGCCGACATGCGCATCGAACTGACGCGACTGCACCGGCAGTTGAAAGCAACGATGATCTACGTCACCCACGACCAGATCGAAGCAATGACCATGGCCGACCGAATCGTGGTGTTGCATGGTGGTCATATTGCCCAGGTGGGCGCACCTCTGGAGCTTTACCACAAACCGCAAAACCTGTTTGTTGCTGGCTTTATCGGCAATCCGAAGATGAATTTCGTGCCGGTTTCCTGCAAGGGCGTTGGGCCTGATGGCGTTACCGTTGCCTACGAAGGCCGGTTGGTGACTATTCCTGTCTCCGGACGCCCCGATATGCTGGGTCAGGAGCTGACGCTTGGCATCCGTCCAGAACATCTGGCGCTCGGCAAAGGTGATTTTTCCATCACTGTGACACCCAGTGTCGTTGAGCGGCTCGGTGCCAGCACAATCGCCTATGCGTCGCTCGCAAATGGTGAGCCCTATTGTGCGGTCTTCCCTGGATCTGCTCCCGTTCAGCCTGACCAGCCGATGACGACGGTCATCAAGGCCAGCGACTGCCATCTGTTCGATGCCGATGGTGAGGCGCTGGAACGCCATATCAATTGGCAGGCAGAAACATTGCCGGACGCGCTGAGGGCAGTTCAGGACTAAAAATAGGCGGAGCCGCGGCTACCAGACCAGGCCGCGTGCCGCCACTTGTTCCACCCGCGTCACCACACCATTCCGGTGAAATGTCATGATGTCGAACAGGTTTGACACGACGCAGGTGTGGTTGGGAATGATCCGCACTTTTTCGCCGATCTCGGGCCGCTTACCGCTAATCTTCGAGAGATCGACGGTGCCGTGTTCTTCGGACAGGCCGGTGATGACAGCATCCGGATAGTCAACGATCAGGCCGTAGTCGCTAAAGTCGAGCAGGTCGGATGTCAGCGCTTTAGAGCCAGCATCCAGAATGGCACGATCCGGTGTCGGGCGCGACACGACGGTGGCTAGGATATGCATTGCGCAATCGTCAAGCGTGCCATGTCCAGCCTTCGCCATGCTCCGGTCGCTATAGATATAGGTGCCGGCGCGATGTTCGGTGGCCGATGGCACAAGATGGGCGGAAAACAGGCTTGGCGTTCCTCCATTCGAGACAATCGGACAGGTAATACCGAGAGTGGTAAGGCTTGTGAGGATTTGCGTAAAAAAGCTTTCGACTGCTAGCTCGGTGTGAGCCTTGGGATATGTCATTATTCCGCCGAACCGTAGGCCTTTGCTGGCGGAAATCGCTTGCGCCAGGCCAACGGCGTCTGCTGGTGTCTGCACACCGCAGCGTCCGGCACCGGTGTCGCATTCCACCAATACGGTCAGAGGTTTGCGGTTTGAAAAATAGCTTGCAAGGCCTTCGACGGTGACGATGCTATCGGCCACTACCTTCAGGCCGGAAATCCGCTCATTCAGGGCGGCGAGCCTCACGAGCTTTTCAGGCCCAAGGATATTGAAAGTAATCAATATGTCCTCGAACCCGGCACCGGCAAACACCTCCGCCTCGGTAATTTTCTGGCAATTGATACCGGTCGCACCGGCCTCCTGCTGCTGGCGGGCGAGGGGTGGAATCTTGTGGGTCTTGATATGCGGGCGAAAGGCTAAGCCGTGGACATCCATATAGGATTGAACCCGGGCGATATTGGCGGCGAGCCGATCCTCGTCGATTAACGGCAGCGGTGTTGACAGCGAGAGAACTGGATCGCCGGGTCTTGGACCAGGAATGTCAATTGGGCGGTCCATCTCAGGCAGTCTCCGTGTCCTGGACAAGGTTGAAAGGATCGGCGCTGATCGGCCAGATGTCGCGGCGAACCCGCCGATAAGGGTTGGTAGCCGGATTATTGGGATAAGGCGATCCCGCTGAACAGTAAAGGATGTCAGAGGCGATCTTCGAAAATGCCGCGTAGAAATGATTGGTGGATTTGATCGCAAGGATATGTTTGGACGTTGGATCGATGCCGAGCGCTGTGAACAGCGAAGGGTCGTAGCTTTGCACCCGAACGGAACTGAGCACGATATCGATACCGTTCAGGTGGATATGGGCGGCGTCACCAAAAGGCGCGACACTTTCGCCAAACTGCATTTCGGCATTGGGTACGACCTTGACCACCTTCACCAGCCCATCGATTGGGTTGCCGGTTCCCGGCGCGGATTTGGCCCCAAAACGCAACGGGATTTCTGCACCTTCGCCTGCGGCCATGCAGATCTGCACGGCAATCGGGTCCCAGATCATCCCAACGGCGGTATTCGTCGCACCCTGCGCCAGAAGTTCCTCAAGCAGCACAGTCGCATCGCCTGCTGTGCCGCCGCCGGGATTGTCCCACATGTCGGCAATCACCACCGGCCCGGCGGGATTTGCAAGCGCCTGGGCAACGGCCTGCTTTTCGTTAATCTGCGGCATCATGAACGTGCCGCGTTTTTCAAACAGTTCAAGGCCAAGTGTGCGGGCCAGCGCCTCGCCTTTTGTTGCATTGCCATTGGTGATGGCGATGGTTTTCGTCCCCATTTCCGGCACGTCTCCGGCCATGAAGCCGTGAATAACCGATAGCGACAGGACGTCGGGATCTTCCCGTTCGATCTGCATCATTTTGTCCACAAAGGCGCGCATCGGCTGGCGCGAGGTGGGGAAGACATCGATCATCTGGCAGTCGAAGACCGACATGACGGGGGTGATGCGACCTTCCAGCGTATCGATGACGATCCGCCAAAGGTCACGGGCGCGGTCAACAAAATCCGTATGGGGAAATTCCTTGAAGACAACGAGCACGTCCGCCGCTTCAACCCGCTTGGCTGTCAGGTGGCTATGCGGGTCCAGTTCTGCAGCAAGCAGCACATCCGGCCCGATAATGGCGCGGATGTGGCTCAGGAAATCGCCTTCTGGGTCTAGGTAGCCATCCGCCACCATGGCACCATGCAGGCCGAGCACAACGGCATCAACGGGAAGCGCGGCTGTCAACTGGTCAAGAATTTCATCGCGCAGGCTCTCATAAGTCTGCCGATTGACCAACCCAGCCGGATCGGCCCAGGTGGCGGTGCCTTCGATCAACATCCAGTCTTTCTGGCTGCATACCTCCCGGCCAACGGTAATCGGCGCGGTGCAGAGGGTCGGCGTTGCCGGGTGCTGGCCGGGTGGCGCGTAAAGGGAAGCCTCGAAAGCGCGCCGGTCGATGCAGATCGGCGAGAACGTGTTGGTTTCCGTTGCAAAGGCGGCTGTAAAAATGCGCACGGAGTGGCCTCCAATCACGGTTGATGGAACGAATATTTCTCAGGCTACGCCCATCGGGTTGGGCAAATAACCGGTAAAGCCTGAAATTTTCCAGCGGCCTTCATGCAGGCGGCAATAATAGAGCGTTTGCCACAGCATGGTATCGAAACCGCCATCGGCTTTTTTGATGCCGCCGTCGAATTTCTTACGCACCAAAGCGGTTTCGCCTTCGATTTCGATCTCTTCCAGCGTGGTGGTAAAGAAAATCGCCGTGCGCGGATCTTCACCATGGCTCTGACCGGCAAAATCCTTGGCCTGGCGCAGCCATTCGTCGCGATAGGCCGCGAGATTGGGGAAAGTAAGACGCCAATGATCCGGATTGGGATCGCGATTGCCGTTGATACCGATGAAGCCGTCCTCGACGAAATCACCTTCCACCATCGACCAGTCTGCGGCCAGAAAAGCATTGATGTCGCGGGGAACCAGCATCTCCCAGATCGAATGTCGCGCAGTATCGGTTTCCGGGAAGGGGTTTTTGAAGGGATCGCGCATCTCAGCCGCCTTTGTCTAAATTATTTTCATCTTCTATGAAAATCTCTAGGCAAAATCGGTTTTCTATGATGAATTGTCAATTGATCACGAAAATAATTTGCATGAGGTCGAGATGACGATCAAGCGGTATGGCGCGGAAAAAGCAGGTGCTGGCGGGCAGAAACTGCCGTTCGCAAGAGCAGTTGAGGCCGATGGCTGGCTGCATGTCTCCGGCCAGGTGGCGATGGAAGACGGCGAGATCATCCAGGGTGGCATTGTCGAGCAGAGCCATAAGGCGATTGGCAACCTGATCGCCATTTTGCATGAGGCTGGCTACGGCGTGGAGCATGTCGTGCGCTGCGGTGTCTGGATTGATGATCCCCGTGACTTCTGGAGCTTCAACAAGATCTATCAGGGCTATTTCGGCGAACATCCGCCAGCCCGCGCCTGCGTGCAGGCCTCGATGATGGTCGATTGCAAGGTCGAGATCGACTGCATAGCCTATAAGGCGACCAAATAAGGTTGGTTTGTGAGGGCTTATGGATATCTTTGCCACCATACAGGAAGATCGCGCGCAATTTTCGCCTTCCGAACAGCGGATTGCCGACATTCTCCTGAGCGAGCTGGATTTTGCCGTCGGCGCATCGATCATCGAGCTGGCGGAAAGGGCGCAAGTGTCGCCGCCGACGGTGACCCGTTTTTGCCGCAGGCTTGGGTGCCAGAGCTTTTCGGATTTCAAGGTCAATCTGGCCAAGACCGCCTATGTCGGCGTGCGTTACCTGAACCCGGAAGCGAAAAGCACTGAGCCGCCGGATGTTGCTGAGGATGTGATCACCAAGGCGCAGAACGCGCTGTTCATGATGCATCGCTCTCTCGACGCAGTTATGATCGAAAAGGTTGCGGACCGGATTTCGCGGGCTGAGATGATCTACGCGTTCGGCTCGGGCGGCAATTCCTCGATGATTGCTTCGGAATTGCAAAACCGGCTGTTTCGGCTGGGGTCGCGGGTCACGGCCTGTAACGATCACCATATGCAGCTGATGTTGACGGCGGCGGCACGCAGCAATGATATCATTGTCGGATCATCCTTCTCTGGCCGCAATCTGGAACTGGCACGCTGTTTCGAGCTGGCCCGCGACAATGGCATTACCACGATCGCCCTGACCCAGAGTGACAGCGCTGTCGCCAAGACGGCTGAACTGGTTGTTGGAATCGATCTGCCAGAGGGCGACAATATCTTTCGTCCGACTTCGACCCGTTTTGCCTATCTGGCGATGGTCGATGTCATCGCCAGCCTGGTTGCCTATCGCAATCGCAAGCTTTCCATGGTGACGCTGCGCCATATCAAACAACAATTGGTCGAACATCGCGATGGCGACGACCGTCAGATTCTCGGAGACTAGGATGGCGAAATCCGTGGCTGTGGTAACAGGTGCCGCTGGTGACATCGGGCGGGCGATTGCTAGCCGTCTGGCCGCAAGCCACGATGTGGTGGTGCTGGCTGATATCGATGAGACCGCGGTGAATGCGGCTGCGGTAAGCCTCGGCGAGTCAAATATATTCGTACCGCTGGTCTGTGATGTTACCGATGAGGTCAGTATCAAAACGCTGGTATTTGCGGTGCAGGAGATTGGCGTCACCAAAACTCTTGTCAACAATGCCGGGGCTGCAAGGGCCGTCAGTCTGCACGATACCGATGCGGCGATCTGGCGTCAGGATAATGCGCTCAACCTGGAAGCTGCATTTCTGACCTTCAGGGCGTTGGAAGGTCAGTTGAAGCAATCGCAAGGCTCGGTCATCAATATTGCGTCGGTCAATGGCATGGCCGTGTTCGGCCATCCAGCCTATAGCGCGGCGAAGGCTGGCCTGATCCATCTAACCCGATTGATCGCTGTGGAATATGGCAAGTTCGGCATTCGCGCCAATGCTGTGGCACCCGGCACGGTGCGGACCCAGGCCTGGGAAGCGCGCGCCGCCGCCAATCCTGCCGTGTTTGAAGAGGCCAAGCGCTGGTATGCGCTGCAACGGATCGCCACGGCGCAGGATGTTGCTAATGCAGTGTATTTTCTGGCTGGCGATCAGGCCGCAGCCATTACCGGCGTTTGCCTTCCCGTCGATTGCGGGTTGACAGCAGGCCAAAGCGAACTCGCCCGGACATTTTCGCAGTCCGAGCATTATTGATCCTCCATCCATTCAGACCTTAGGGGAACCGTCATGGCTGAAGCAGCTTTTCGTCTGGACAATGCTTGGTATCCTGTCGAGGGCGATGACGGCGGTGGTTTCGTCTTCACCCTCTACAATTTGTCGTCCGAGCCTGTCAGCGGTTTCAAACTTGCCTATACCGCTTTGACGCGGGTGAAAGATGGTCCGGTCTGCGACAACGCGGTTTTCCTGCGGCGCAACGCCAATTTTCACCAGTTTGCGCCACCGGAAGGCCTGGTTTTGGCGCCAGGAGCGTGCTGGCGGTTTACGGTTCAGGGCCTTTGGCGGCCCGCCCGGCACCGCACTGATGGTGCAAAATCCGCTTATCTGACCCTTGCGGATGGGCGGCATGTCACCGTCTCCGTCGATGACCTGATGTTGCAAGGCCGGGTGAGCGAGCCTGCTCCTATCCTGCTTCCCAAAGGTGAGGTCACTGAGCCGTTTTTTCTTCTGCCCTGGCCTGCCGAGGCGCACCTTGCCGCAGGCGATGGTTTTCCCGTAGCGATCTATCCCGAAAAGACTACGGATCTTGCTGGTTTGCGTGCGATCGAGGGGGTTAATGCGCTTTACCGGCGGCTATTTGCAGTTGGCCATGTGCCTTTTTCGCTGGCCCCGGTCGATCAGGGCAAGGCTTTGCGCCTCGCCCATGATCCTGCTATCGGCGTATCCGCCTATCGGCTCGATTTTGCTGAGGAGATTACGCTCTCCTTTAGCGATGAGGCGGGACGGCAATATGGACTGACAGCATTGGCGCAAATGCTGCATGGAGCAAGACAGGACCCCGTTCAGTTCCGGTTTCCGGTCTCCGGCCAGATCAAGGATGCGCCGCGTTATGGCTGGCGCGGCTGCCATCTGGATGTGTCCCGGCAATTTTATCCGACGCAGGACGTGCTGCGGCTGATCGATATCATGGCCTGGATGAAGCTGAATATTTTCCACTGGCATCTGACCGATGACGAGGCTTGGCGGTTGGAAATAAAGGCTTATCCGCAACTGACGACAGTTGGTGTGCTGCGTGGCCCGGATGAGCCGATGTTGCCGCAGCTTGGCAATGGCGCGGAGCCGGTCGGTGGTTTTTACACCCAGGAGGATGTTGGCCACATCGTCGCCCATGCCGCCTTGCTGCATGTCGAAATCGTGCCTGAGATCGATATTCCCGGTCATAGCACCGCGATCTTGACGGCCTTGCCTGAACTGGTCGATGGCCAGGAAGCGCCTGACAGCTACCGCTCCGTCCAAGGCTATCCGAATAACGCGCTCAACCCGGCCATTGAGCAGACCTATGTGTTTCTCGGCAAGGTCTTGGATGAGATGGCCAAGCTCTTTCCATCCGATCTCGTGCATGTCGGTGGGGATGAGGTTGCGGCCAATACCTGGATGGCCTCGCCATTGGCAAAAAAGCTGATGGAGCAGGAGGGCATTGACGGCACATTCGGGCTGCAAAGCCATTTCATGAAGCGCATTCAGCAGATGTTGAAAGACCGCGGCAAGAAACTGGCTGGTTGGGACGAAGTCTCCCACGGCGGCGGTGTCGATCCGCAGGGAACGCTGCTGATGGCCTGGCAGAAGCCGGAGGTAGGACTGGATCTGGCGCGGCAGGGCTATGACGTGGTGATGACGCCGGGTCAGGCCTATTATCTCGACATGGTGCAGGACGAGGCGTGGCAGGAGCCGGGCGCCAGCTGGGCCGGCACCGTGCCGCCGCACCATACCTATACCTATGAAGCCGTCGCGGAATTTCCTGAGGAATTAAAGCCGAGGATGCGGGGTGTGCAGGCCTGTATCTGGTCGGAGCATTTTCTGAACCGGGATTACTTCAACCACCTGGTCTTTCCGCGCCTACCGGCTGTTGCCGAGGCTGCCTGGGCACCTAGGGATCAGAAGAACTGGCTGCGCTTTGCAGCTCTCGCACCGCTGATGCCACGTTTTTAAGGAAATCGGACATGGAATTTCGAATTGCCGTTGGTGGCATTCACACGGAATGCAGTACGTCATCGCCGGTTTTGATGCAGACCGAGGATTTTCGCGTGCTGCGCGGTGACGATCTCTTAGGTGCAGATTATTTCAGCTTTCTTGGCACGGATGGGGTCAACGCTTTTCCCTTGCTGCATGCCCGTGCCGTCCCGGGCGGCCCGGTTTCGCGTCAGACCTATGAAAGTTTCAAGGCCGAGTTCCTGGATCGGTTACAAGCCACTCTGCCGCTGGACGGGCTCTATCTCGCCATGCATGGCGCCATGAATGTCGAGGGCATGGACGATGCCGAGGGTGACTGGATTTCGGCTGCCCGCGCTGTGGTTGGACTGGATTGCACGGTTGCGGCAAGTTACGATCTGCATGGCAATGTTACCCAGAAAATCATCGATCAACTGGATATTTTCGCTGGTTATCGGACCGCGCCGCATATCGATGTGCGCGAAACCATGGTCCGGGCCTGGGAGATGCTGATGAAGGCGCTGCGGTCCGGCGAGAAACCCGGTGTCGTCTGGGCGCCTGTGCCTGTCCTTCTTCCAGGGGAACGAACCTCTACCGAAGATGAACCCGCCAAGAGCCTCTACCTTCAATTGCCGCAGCATGACAAGCGTCCCGGCATATGGGATGCCAATCTGATGGTTGGTTATGTCTGGGCCGACGAGCCCCGCGCCACGGCCTGTGCCGTCGTCACAGGCGTGGATCGAGGCGAGGCGCAAAAGGTGGCTGAAGAGATCGCACAGTCTTACTGGGAGGCGCGTAACGCCTTCCGGTTCGGCCCGATGACGGGGGCACTGAATGATATGCTCGACATCGCAGAAACAACTCAGAACCGGCCGATTGTTCTCGCTGACTCTGGCGACAACCCCACTGGCGGCGGAGTGGGTGACCGTGCAGACGTGCTGGCGGCCTTGATCGCCCGCAATTTCGATGGGGCGGTGATTGGTGGGATTACCGACAAGCCCGCAGTTGATGCCTGTTTTTCCGCAGGCGTGGGGGCGAAATTGGCGCTGAAGGTCGGTGGCTCACTCGATCCGGCAAGTCCGTCGGTTGAGGTTGATTGCGAGGTGCTTCAACTGGATGATCCGGGTGCGGCGACAGAGCGCCAGGCGATCGTCAAAATCGGTGGTATTACCCTTATTCTCGCCAGTAAGCGCAGGCCCTACCACAATCTGGCCGATTTCACCCGGCATGGCATTGATCCGAAGACAGTGCGGTTGCTGGTGGTAAAGTCTGGCTATCTTTCTCCCGAGCTTCAGCCAATTTCCAATCCGAACCTGATGGCGCTGACCGATGGGGTGATCAACCAGGATATCGAGGCCTTGCCGAGCAAGCGTCGCAAGCAACCGATCTACCCTTTCGTCAAGGATTTCGACTATCAGCCGCAAGCGGTGACCTCAGCACGGTGGACGGGTAGCGATAATCGTTCAGGTTCAGATTGAACCCGTCAGACGCTCAGGCAAACTTTAAACGAGAGATAAGCGTCTCATTCCTCAAAGGTGCCGCCGGTAAAGCCAGCGGCAGCTTGTTTTTACAAAGATAGCGCGTTCATGCCGCCAGTTCTCTCCATCATCGCCGCCAATCCGGGTATCCGGATTAGCGCGATTGCGATTTTCTTCTTCGGCTTGTCCGGTGCGACCACGGCTCCCTATATGTCGATCATCGGCATACACGAGTTGGGATTGAGCAATGCGCATTACTCGCTGCTGATTTTCATCGCTTCTTGCGTCAATGTCGCCGCCAGCATCGCCGTGGGGATATTGGCCGACAGGCTTGGACATTTTCGTATGCCGATGGTGATTGTCAGCTTGTTTGGCGTGGTCGGTTATGGGGTCGTGTTTCTCGAACCGAACCAGATCATCTTCGTCGGCTCCGCGCTCTTATTGCTGCCGGTTTATAACGCCCTGAATTCGCTGATATTTGCCAATGTGCGGGCCGCATCCAAGGATATGCCGGTGCGTGAGTTGATTGCAGTCAATTCCGGGGTGCGGGCCGTTATCTCGGCCTCCTGGGTCTTGGTGCCGGGTCTGGTGGGCTTCTTTCTGGCAGGTCAGAAAAGCATGCTGCCTGCCTTTCTGTTTGCCAGCCTTGGCGGACTCGCCTGCTTCGTGCTGTTTCTGGTCTGGCTGCCGAAGGCGGAGGCACGGGCCGAACCCTCCGCAAGTCTGGCGTTTTTTTCATCCTTGTCGAAAATCGCTTCGCCAGGATTATTGTTGCGGCTTGGCGCCATCGCGCTGATCACCGCCATGCTGCAAATGAACGGCGTCGTGCTGCCCCTTGTCATGACCGGGCCAGCACATGGCACGACCGGTGATGTCGGTATTATCGTCGGTATCGTCGCCTTTCTGGAAATCGTCTTCATTCTGTTCTGGGGCTGGGTGGAGCGCAAGACCTCCAGCGTGGCAACGCTTGTCGCCGGTGCGCTGATCTATTGCGTCTATCTGCTGGGCCTCGGCCTCGCCTCGCGGCCAGAACATGTCTATTTGCTCTCCGGCATTGCGGGTTTCGGGGCGGCGGCGATTATCAGCGTGCCGATTACCTATCTGCAAAACCTGATCGCTGACCGCGCGGGCCTTGGTAGTTCGCTCATTGCGGTGAATATCTTCCTGAGCGGTGGATTGAACTCGCTGCTCTTTGCATTTGGCACCGGGGTCAGCAATTATTCAGGCACGGCAATGCTCGGTGCCCTGGCTGGCTTCTGCGGTATTTTGCTGTTGCTGATACTGGAAAAGCCACGGTCCTTCAGGGGCGCTCAATGACCGGAATACAGAGAAGAAACCATCATGGCAGAACGTGAACCAGAAAAGAACCATGGCGGTTTGCTGGAAGTCTGCGTCGATTCCGTTGCAGGGCTGGAGGCGGCGATTGTCGGTGGCGCCGATCGGATTGAGCTTTGCGCCGCTCTTGACTGCGGGGGGCTGACGCCGACGTCAGGTCTGATGCAGCGCGCCGCTCAGGCACCGATCCCGGTTTTTGCGATGATCAGGCCACGGGCAGGCAGTTTCGTGTTCTCAACCGATGAGGTCGCCGTCATGGGGGCGGATATCCAAGCTGCGCGGCAGGCAGGGCTGGCGGGTGTCGTTCTCGGGGCGTCTCTGCCTGATGGACGGCTGGACCTTGAGGTGCTTGGCAAACTTACGGCGGTCGCGTCTGGCCTCGCCATGACATTGCACCGGGCTTTCGATCTTGTGCCGGACTTTGAGGAAGCGCTGGAGCAGGCGATTGCGCTGGGGTTTGGCCGAATTCTCACGTCCGGTGGCGCGCAATCCGTCGTCTCCGGTTTCGATCGACTGAAATCGCTTTCAAAGGCGGCAGATGGCAGGATCGTCATCATGCCCGGTGGCGGGTTGAGGCCTGATCGCATTGCGCCGTTCTGGCAGGCAGGCCTGCGGGAGTTTCACGCCTCTTGCAGCGCGCCGATCGAGGCTGATCCGGTTCTGGTCGAGTTTGGTTTTGCCAAGGCAGGGCAGATGCAGACCGACAGTGATGTGGTCCGGAGACTTGCCGAGGCAATCGGAAACTGCCGTACCCTGCCTTGATGGACTATACGGCTGCCGGTTCCACCTGGCGCGGCGCGCCTTTTTCGTCCAGCGCCACCATGATGAAATGGGCGTCGGTGACCTTTTGGCGCTCCTGCGTAAACTGCCGGCGGACCCAGCATTCGACATAGAGTGTCATGGAGGTGCGACCGACGTGGCTGATGGATGTGTAGATGCACACGGTATCGCCGACCTTGACCGGCCGCTTGAAGCTGACTTCTTTGACCGCTGCTGTGACCGTGCGGCCTTTCGCACGCTCGGAAGAGCGGATGCCAGCAGCTGCGTCCATCTGCGCCAGAACCCAGCCACCAAAAATATCTCCGGCGGGATTGGTATCGGCTGGCATCGCGAGTGTGCGTAATGTCAATTCGCCCTGAGGCTCGTCAATCTCAGTCATTGTCTTCCAACTTTCGCCTAGAGGATGGTGGACTCTGCGCTATCGCCGCAATCCTCCATCTAATCGAAATGAGAAATAGGCTCTCAGGGGGGAAAGGTCGAGAGCGCAGGCATGCGCCAGCGACACTGCGGCTTTGCTGAAAAGCTTTACCTTCCGATTTTAAGGCTTTTCAGCGACCTCAATCGATGCGATCAGCCGCTCGACATAAGCGGCAAACAGGACGCCCATATCTGTACTATCGGGCAGCCGCAGCCAGAGCATTTGTAGGCCATCCATCAGGCCGATAATTTCCGTTGCTATCCCTTGGGGATCGATGTCGGATTTGATCTCATGATTCAGAATGCCTTCTGCAAAGATACTGGCCAGTTTGTGGCGCAGTTGCAGGCTACGTTTGTGAAACCACGCCTGGGCCGGGTGCCCTGCAAGCAGGCTTTCGGCGTTAAGGATCGAAAATGCCCGCACAACCCCCTCCGATTGCATGTTTTGGTTGGTGACCTCAACCAATAGGCCGAGGAAATCGCGCCAATGCGGGGTTTTCTTGTTTAAGTCCGGCGCTGTCTCTTTGTCTCGTCGTTCCAGGATCGCCAGGAGAAGGTCAACCTTGGTCGGAAAATAATGCAGAAGACCAGGAAGAGACAGGCCGACATCCTCAGCAATGTCTGCGATTGCAGCATTTTGAAAGCCATCCTTGGCAAAACGGTTGAGCGCAGCCTGCAGAATTTCTTCTCGCCGCGCGGCCCCTTTCACCGAATTCCGGCGGCGGCCTGCGACTGTATCGACGGGAGGTAGGCCTGCATCGGATATGTCCTGTCTTGCCATTTATCTCACTTTCAGGTTGCATCGCATGCCCTCCTTAGAGCTTGTCTTGGGAAAAGTGGAACCCAATTTTCTGAAAAGACAAACGAAAACGTAAGAGGCCAAGGGTGATGGCTCAATCCGAACCTGATCGCCTTTGGAGCTCAATCGAAAACCGAGTGAAGGCAGACAGGATCTCTTGCTAGAAATAATAATACCGAGTAGTTGGTAGGTAAATAGGGAGGAGTATCACATGATCGACAGTCTGCTTGATGAGATGACCCTTGAGGAGCAGGTTTCCGTGCTATCAGGTGCGGATTTCTGGACCACTGTGCCGGTGGAGCGGCTCGGTATTCCAAAGATCAAGGTGACTGACGGGCCAAACGGCGCGCGCGGCGGCGGGTCACTGGTGGGTGGTGTGAAGGCGACATGCTATCCCGTGGCGATTGCGCTTGGTGCCACCTGGAACCCGGCGCTTATCGAGGCGATGGGTGTCTCTTTGGCGGGACAGGTGAAGAGCAAGGGTGCGAGCGTCCTTCTTGCGCCAACCGTCAATATCCATCGGTCCGGGTTGAACGGGCGCAATTTCGAATGCTATTCCGAAGACCCGATGCTGACGGCGGCTTTGGCTGTTGCTTATATCAAAGGCGTGCAGAGCCAGGGCGTGGCGGCCACGATCAAGCATTTCGCCGGCAATGAATCCGAGATCGAACGGCAGACGATGTCCTCGGATATCGATGAACGCGCCTTGCGCGAAATCTATCTTCTGCCCTTCGAACAGGCGGTGAAAAAGGCGGGTGTTATGGCGGTTATGTCCTCCTATAACCGGCTGAACGGTACCTATACAAGCGAACATAACTGGTTGTTGACGGATGTGCTGCGCGAGCAATGGGGCTTTGACGGCATTGTCATGTCTGACTGGTTCGGCTCGCATTCCACATCAGACACCATCAATGCCGGGCTTGATCTGGAAATGCCCGGCCCAACTCGTGATCGTGGTGAAAAGCTGGTGCAGGCGGTTCGCGACGGCACCGTCAGGCCAGAAACGGTGCGCGAAGCGGCGGGGCGCATTCTCACTCTGTTGGAGCGTGTCGGGGCGTTTTCGTCCGCGCCTGACCTGTCCGAGCATGCCGAAGATCTTCCCGCTGATCGGGCGTTAATCCGCAAAATTGGCGCTGAAGGTGCGGTCCTTCTGAAGAATGACAACATCCTGCCGTTGGAAAAAGCTTCCCTGAAGCGTGTCGCGGTTATTGGGCCAAATGCGGCTGTTGCCCGGGTGATGGGCGGCGGCAGCGCCCAGATCAATGCCCATTATACAATCAGCCCGCTGGAGGGCATTCGCGCGGCTTTGCAAGGCACTGCTGATGTGCAGCACAGTGTGGCCTGCGGCAATAGCCGGTTGGTCAAGCTGTTCTCGCAGCCGGTCACTGTCGAGTATTTCAAGGGCGTCAATTGTAAGGGTACTCCTGTTGCAACGGATGCGGTGCAGACAGGGGAGTTTTTCTGGTTCGAATTGCCGTCGCCGGATCTGTCTCTGACGGATTTCTCAGTGCGTTTCACCGGCACCTTCATGCCGCAGGAGGATGGTCCGCATCTGCTGGGCATGACCAACTCCGGCCTTGCCAAGCTATATGTCGATGAAGAACTGGTAGTTGACGGCTATACCGATTGGAAGCGCGGCGAAAATTTCTTTGGCACCGCCAATGATGAAATTCGGCACTCGGTGGAGATGAAGGCTGGCCGTAGTTACGCAATCAAAGTTGAATACCTGTCGCCACCCCCAGAAGAATACGGCATCCATATCACCGCGATTCGCTTCGGCATCGAAAGAATTCTCGGTGAAGACGCGATGGTGGAAGCAGTAGAATGCGCAAAAGGCGCGGATGTGGCGTTGCTCTTTGTTGGGCGCGAGGGGCAATGGGATACGGAAGGTCTCGATCTGCCCGATATGCGCCTGCCGGGCCGTCAGGAAGAATTGATCGAGCGCGTTAGCGCCGTTAATCCGAATTGCATTGTTGTGCTGCAAACGGGTGGGCCGGTTGAAATGCCTTGGTTGGAAAAGGTCAAGGCGGTGCTTCAGGTCTGGTATCCAGGCCAGGAGCTTGGCAATGCCGTGGCTGATATGCTGTTTGGCGATCAGGAGCCGGGCGGGCGTCTCCCGCAGACGTTTCCAAAGCGGTTGTCGGATAATTCCGCCATCACAAATGACCCGTCGATCTATCCCGGCAAGGATGGCCATGTGCGTTATGAGGAAGGGGTGTTTGTCGGTTACCGTCATCACGACAGCCGTAACATCGAGCCGCTTTTTCCCTTCGGGTTCGGGCTAGGCTATACCAGCTTTCATTGGGATCAGCCTCAGGGCTCCGTTTCCGAAATGACCGCATCCGGCGTGACAGTCTCCGTCAGGGTCACCAATACCGGAAAACGGGCAGGGTCCGATGTGGTGCAACTTTATGTCGAGGCACCTGTCTCTGGTGTTGGACGCCCATTGAAGGAGTTGCGGGCCTTCGCCAAGATTGCCCTGGAGCCAGGTGAATGCGGCGAAGTGACCCTTGAAATCAGCCCGCGCGACCTGAGTTATTACGATGTCGATGCAGCGGCATTCCGGGCGGTAGCGGGTCAGTATCGGCTATTGATCGGCGCCCATGCACAGGACATCCGCAGCACGATCACGATTCACAATCCGCAGGAATGGCTTTGTGCTGTTGACGACAGGGCGATCTGATCGGAGGCTTAAATCCTTATCCGGGCTTCAAATCCATCCTGTCGTCCGCTGGCGGGTGACAGGATGTCGAAGCGGGCATTCATCTGCTCTGACAAACGCTCGATAATCGACAAGCCGAGGCCCGATCCGGGCGTGGTTGCATTGGCACGTTGGAAGCGTTTTCGGATGGCTATCAATTGTTCGGGTGGCAAAACCGGTGAACCGTTGACGACGCGGATCGTGCCGTCTTCGCCAAGTGTCACCTCAACCGGCGCACCCTGTGTTCCATGTCGCACAGCATTCTCGATCATGTTACGAATGACGATGGCAAAGGCGTCTTCGCTGACGGCGCGTGGCAGGGTTGCTGTTGGCGGGTGTCGATAAACAATGGCATTTCCCGTGGCGCGCTGGAAATCCTCCACGACAAGATCGAGCACGGGTACGAGATCGACAGGCTGCCCGGTCGAGCCGATGCCCGCTTCTGCACGAGACAATTGCAACAGTTTTTCCGCGAGGCTGGCTAGCTTTTGCAGCGAAGTTTCCACCTGACTCGCCCTGGCACGGGCTTCCGGCTCCTTCAACTGGGCCAGCATCAATTGCGTTTGCGCCAGGGCGCCGGCAATGGGGGTGCGCAATTCGTGGGCACTATTGGCGGTAAATTCGCGCTCGGCATCCAAAGCGGCCCGCAATCGGGTGAGCAGAAGATTGACGGAACGTCCTATGGGCTGCAATTCCTTGGGCAGTGGGCTAAGGTCGATTTCCGCCAGATTGCCGTGATCTTTCTCGCTGATTTCCTGTCGAAACTGTTCAACGGGAAGGAGCGAACGGCGGATGATCAGCCATGCTGCTAAAACGCTGAGTGGGACGAGCGCAATCACCGGCAGCAACATGGCAAGACCCGCCGCAAGAGCCGAGATATGCCGATGTTTCATCGAGTCGGCCACCTGAACGATGATCGTGTCGCTGACCGCTGTGGTCGTATAGATCCGGTATTTGTCGTTTTGCCAGAAGCCGGGTGTCAGCGGCGCGGGCAGGGGGGCTGCTGCCTCGGCATGGGAGTGCATCAGCACTCGACCGCTTGCGTCCCTCACCTGATAGATCAGATATCCATCGGAATTGGGATCGACAGTGCTGAGGATTTGCACGGGGCTTTTCAGCGGGTCGCGCTGCATGATGTCATCAACGACCAATGGCAAAAGCCTGTCACCGGTCTCCTGCAGAGCGCTGTCGAAAATCTCGCCAAACTCAGCCTGCATGACGATGGCGCCACAGCTTGCCGCGACCAGCCAAAGCACGGTAATCGCGCCGGAAAGCCACAAGAGAAGTTTGCGGGTAATGCTTGGCATGGTCATGCCGCTCCCGCAATGCTGTAGCCGACGCCTCGGACGGTTAGCAGGCGATCCTTACCGATCTTCTTGCGCAACCGGCTGACATAGACTTCCACCGTATTGCTTTCGATTTCCGATCCGAACGCATAGAGGGCTTCCTCAATGCGGGCTTTGGAGACTACGGCACCAGGCCTTGCCAAAAGCGCATCAAGCACCGCCCATTCACGGCTGGAGAGGCTAATGGCCTCGGCACCATCGGCAATACGTCGCTCTGCGGGGTTGATTTCCAATGTGCCGATCCGAATGACCGGATTTGGCTTTGCTGCATAGCGACGCGCGACCGCCAATATGCGCGCCGTCAGCTCATCGAGATTGAATGGCTTGACCAGATAGTCGTCAGCGCCGGAGTTGAGGCCCTCGATCCGATCCGAGATCTGGTCATGGGCGGTGAGGATGATGATCGGGGTCACGTCGCCATGCTCGCGCAACCGTTTCAGAAAGTCGATGCCGTTGCCATCAGGCAAACGCAGGTCGAGCAGGATCAGGCCATAGGCAACGGTTCTGGTGCAGGCCTCAGCGTCCTGTAGCCCCTTCATCCAGTCCACCGCATGACCGGCTGCCCCGACATGATCGCGAATGGCCTGACCCAGAACAGCGTCGTCCTCTACAAGTAATACCCGCATGCATATCTCCGATCAGAACGGCAGAGGCGCGAGACGCCCGAAATAAAAAGCTTTTGACGTTCTTTATGACACCTAGCTTAAGCGGGTCGAAATTTCAGAAAAATCTTGGAAGGCTGCACACAGCGGATCTTCAGCTTGGTGTCAGCGCAACCGACGATAAAGGGCAGTCGCGTCGATAAACGGCATTTTCTACGTTCGTTATCTGCGTGCGGCGACAGTTCCCCGAAGCAGTTGATGGGTTGGTAGACAGAAGGGTCGATATGAAGATTGTGCTGATTGCGTTGTCTATCACTCTGGCTCTGGCAGGCCCGATTCTGGCTGGGGAAAAATGCGCGGTGCCGCTGAAAGAATGGCAACCCCGAGAGAGTTTGCAGAGAAAGCTTGAAGGAGAGGGCTGGAATGTTCGCTCCATCAGGAGCGGCGACGGGTGCTATGAGGCCCACGCTGTCGATTCCAGCGGCAACGCCGTCGAAGCTTATTTCGATCCGAAAACGTTTAAGCCGATTGACCAGAAAGACTGAGCGCTTTGATACGGTCATCTATTGCCCCATTCCATAGCGGAACCACAACGTTGGGCAAAAAAAAGCGCCGCGTTTTGAGGCGCGGCGCTAAATCAATTCCCGAAGTCGAGGGGACTTCTTCGGGCGGCCACAGGTTGGGCGAATGGATCTCAGAATGGCAGAGGGGACGCCGGAGGAAGATCCATTCCCTGTGAGAAACAATGTAGAACCAGTTTCTTACCTTAATATTAAATAAATCTAATAAAATGGAGCCTCATATATCTTTTTTATAAATCCGTCCCTCAAGCAGGTCGATCTGTATCTGCTGCAACTCTGCCAAGCGCGCCCATTGATGGGCCATCTGGTGGTCGATCTTTTCATGCAATTGGCGGATTTCCAGTTCGGCGCGCAAGTTGATCATGTAATCGTTTTCCGCCCGCTGCCTATCCTTTTCCTCCTGGCGCTTCTGGCTCATCATGATGATTGGCGCCTGCATTGCGGCGACACAGGACAGTAGCAGATTCAGGAGGATGTAGGGATAGGGGTCGAAAGGCCGAAGAAATAGCCCGATAGAGTTGATTGCCATCCAGGTGACGAGGATGATGGAAAAGATGATGATGAATCGCCACGAACCGCCAAAAGAGGCGACGGCGTCCGAGGCGCGATCCCCAAACCGAAGCGGCCTTTCGTTCTCCGCCGCAGCGGTCTGAACCGTGGAAACATCGCGGCCAAGATCGGCGATCACGCGTCGGTCAAGGTCCGAAAGCTCACCGCGTTCTTCCTGAAGCAGTTTTTCGACCCGCTGGCGACGCAGTGCTGACAGGTCGTCGTCGCAGATCCGGGCATCGGCGGCCACGGGGCCGCATTGCGCCTCGATCAATTCTATCAACGAAGATCGCATCGAGTTGACGGCATGCAAATGCCTTGGCGGAACGGTTTTATGGCAGAGGCAGCATTGATGCGACTGATGGCTGGATGTGGGAGAAATGTTGGACACGCAGGGCTCCGACAGAAAAGACCGGGCGCGACAAAATTGCCGCCCCGGCCCCTTGATGCATAGCTTCAAAATTCACTGGAACCAAGAACCGTTTGTGAGCGTGTAACTATACTATGCCGCCAGAGCCTCCTTTGACCGCTGGCCGTTCTGCCGCAACTTTGGCGCGGTAACCGGAGGCACGATAAGCCGAGACCGGATCGATTGCGCCGCCTGCGTCCAGCCGGGCCTTTGCCAGGATCGGCTCCACATCGGTGCGATAGGCGCGTTTCAACGTGTCGGTTGCCATCAGCGCATCATTATCATTCTGATAGCCGTCCAGTGCGGCGCGATCCACCAGCAGGGCCTGGGCAAAAGCCCGGCGGATTTCGTTGGCGCTGGCAATCAGGCTTTCAATCGGATCAGTCACATTATGCGACTGGTCTATCATATGGGCAGGGTGGAAGCCTTCAACGCCGCGATACTGCGCATCGACAAGCTCGTTGAACACCAGAAACAAGCGGTAAGGGTCGATGGAACCGGCATCCAGATCGTCATCGCCATATTTCGAGTCGTTGAAGTGGAAGCCGCCCAGCTTGCCGAACTGGATCAGCCGCGCCACGATCATTTCAATATTGGTATTAGGCGCGTGGTGTCCGAGATCGACAAGGCACTGTGCCTTCGGCCCCAGCGTCTGGGCAATCAGGTAGTTGGTGCCCCAATCCTGAACGATGGTGGAATAGAAGGCCGGTTCATACATCTTGTGTTCGGAAAATAGCCGCCAATCATCCGGCAGCGTTTTGTAGATCTCGGCCATCGACGCGAGATAGCGCTCGAATGACTTGGTAAAATTGCTCTGGCCTGGAAAGTTGGAGCCGTCGCCAACCCAGACGGTCAGAGCTTTCGAGCCGAGTTGATCGCCAAGTTCGATACATTCGATATTGTGTTCGATGGCCTGTTGCCGGGTTGCGGCATCGACATGGCTGAGCGAGCCATATTTATAAGAATATACCTGATCAACGGCGTCCGAAAACGTGTTGGAGTTCATAGCGTCGAAGCCAAGACCAAGAGTGGCGGCCTTGGCCGACAATTCCTTCGGATCGGCCTTGTCCCAGGGGATGTGCAGCGAGACTTTCGGTGTGGCGCGGGTCAATTGCTGGATGACCCCGCAATCGTCGAGCTTGTCGAAGATATGACGCGGCTCGCCCAGTCCGGGAAAGCGGGCAAAACGGGTGCCGCCGGTGCCGACCCCCCAGGAGGGGACGGCGACGAAAAACGCGGAAACGGATTTGGTGATGGCGTCGATGTCGATATTGCTGCGCGCCAGCTTTTCGCCAAGCGCCGTATAGTCTGACGTTAGCGCGCTTGCCCGCTTGTCATTGTCTGCGGCAACCGCGTCCGCAGTGATGTTCAGGTCTGTCATGCTTTCCTCCCAAGGATGCATTCTCTTTTACCAGAGGTTTAGCGCGTAAAACTCTGGGCGTTGCCCGCATCGACATTGATGATATTGCCGGTCGATTTTGCCGACGCATCCGAAGCCAGGAAGTAGATGGTTTCGGCAATATCTTCAGGAAATACGTTCAGCTTCAGCATCGAGCGCTTGCGATAATGTTCCTCGAGATCGTCTACCTCGATCTTGGAGGATGCCGCGCGCTGTTCTCGCCATTCGCCGTTCCAGATTTTCGAGCCGCGCAGCACGGCATCCGGATTGACGGTGTTGACGCGGATTCCGGCATCGGCGCCTTCCAGCGCCAGGCAACGCGCTAGATGAATTTCCGCTGCCTTGGCCGTGCAATAGGCCGAGGCATTAGGGGAGGAGGCAAGACCATTTTTCGAGGCGACAAACACCACATTGCCCCCCAATGCCTGCCTGCGGAATAGCCGGAAGGCTTCCCGCGACACCAGGAAGTAACCGGTGGCGAGAATATCGATATTCTTGTTCCACATGGCAAGTGTGGTGTCTTCAACGGGGGCGGACGAGGCAATACCAGCATTCGAGACCAGAATATCCACCCCACCGAACTCGACACTGGCCTCGGCAAAGGCGCTGATGACGGCATCTTCGCGGGTGACGTCCAGTTGAACCGAGCGTATGGCATCACCGCCATGGCGTTTGGTGAAATCAGCGGTCGTCTCAGAAAGTGCGGCAGCGTCAATGTCGGCCAGAACCACGCAAGCCCCTTCCGCAACCAGCCGCTCAGCAGTAGCCCTGCCAATGCCGCCCGCGCCGCCGGTGACAAAAGCCACCTTTCCGGCCAAGCTTTTCGGCTTGGGCATGCGTTGCAGCTTTGCTTCTTCCAGCAGCCAATATTCGATATCGAAGGCTTCCTGCTCCGGCAGGCCCTGATACTGCGAAACGGTGGATGCGCCACGCATGACATTGATGGCATTGACGTAGAATTCGCCGGCGATCCGGGCCGTCGCTTTGTCCTTGGCGAAAGACAGCATGCCGACGCCCGGAATGAGGAAGATCACCGGATTGGGGTCACGGATTTTTGGAGAATTATCGTGTTTGCAGCTGTCGTAATACCTGTTGTAATCGGCGCGATAGGCCTCGAGTGCTGCATCGAGACCGGTAAGCACTGTATCCACATCCGGTTGGCTCGGATCGAAATCCACGATCAGCGGCCGGATCTTGGTGCGCAGGAAATGGTCGGGGCAGGAGGTGCCCAGCGCGCCGAGTGGCTGGAGATGATTGGAATTGACGAATTCCAGCACGGCATCCTGATCGTCGAAATGACCAAGCTTGCGCTCCGCCTTGCCGATCCGCCCGCGAATTTCCGGCATCAGCCTGGCGGCAATGGCGCGACGTTCGGCGGAAGGCAGGCTTTGCGTGGCCGCGCCGCCAAAAATCACCTTGCCTTCTGTTTCCCGAGCAAACCACTGGATGGCTTTGTTGATGATATCAAGCGTCAGCTCGTAGCAGGCCTTGGCGTCATTATCCCAGGTGAACAGGCCATGGCTTTCCAGCACGACGCCCTTGGCCTGCGGATTGGCCTTGACGAAGGCTCCCAGATCAAGCCCAAGCTGAAAACCGGGGCGGCGCCAGGGCAGCCAGCCGATCTCATCGCCAAAGATCACTTTTGTCAGCTCTTTCGAGTTCTTCGACGCGGCAATGGCGATGATCGCGTCGGGATGCATGTGATCGACATGGGTAAACGGCACGAAACCATGCAGCGGCGTATCGATGGACGCCGCGCGCGGATTGAGATTGAATGTGCAATGAGGAAGGAAGCCAACCATGCGGTCTTCGTCATGAACGCCCTGGTAAATACCTTTCAGCGCCTCAAGCTTGTCTTGGTAAAGCGTTGCGAAACCGTCGAGTTTGATGGTGCCGACATCGCCGCCGGACCCTTTGACCCATAAAACCTTGACCATTTGGCCGGTGAGCGGATCGGTTTCCATGACCTTGGCCGAGGTGTTGCCGCCGCCATAATTGGTAATGCGCTTGTCAGCGCCAAGCAGGTTGGACCGGTAAAGCAGCTTGCCTGCCTCATCCAGCGTTTCGGCGTAGACGTCATCCCAGCGATTGTCGAGAAGGCGGGGTTGGCCCGCTGCGGTTTGGCCCGTCATGGAAATCCTCCCAAATGTGATTTTAAGGCCCGCCATATCAGCGAACGCTCCATCCTGTTATGGGTATCGCGCAAATTTATCGCGTGTGTCAATCATAAACGATCATAAATGTTCATTGTGCGTTGCAATATAATCTATTTTGATCGTTTATGATTGACATCTTCAATCTGTTAGGCCTAAAACTCGCTCAGGAGGACCCCATGCACGAACGCGAACGCCATCGCATTATACTCAGCGCCATCCAGGAAAAGCCTGTGGTGACGGTGCAAGATATTGCCGAATTGACGGATGCGTCCGAAGCAACCATCCGGCGCGACATTGCATCCCTGCATGTCCAGGGGAAGTTACGTCGGGTACGGGGTGGTGCGGAAGCGGTGCACCCACCGCAGCAGGGCAATCTGGCTGCCCGACCGTTCAGGGTGTCGGAATCGGTCAATATCGATAAGAAACGCGCAATTGCGCGCGCCGCTGTTGAACTCTGCGAGGAAGGCGATTCGATCATCATCAATGGTGGAACCACAACCTTTCAGATGGTGCATTTCATGTCAGCGCGTCGCTTGCAGGTGATGACCAATTCCTTTGCGATCGCCGAGCATCTGGTCAAGCATTCGAAATGTACGATCAATGTGCCGGGCGGCGCGATCTACCGGGATCAAAGCCTGATCCTGTCGCCTTTCGAGAATGATGCGATCCGCAATTTTTATGCCCGCCGGATGTTCATCGGTGCGCAGGGTATTTCCGCGCTGGGCGTGATGGAGCCGGATGCGCTGGTGATCCAGAGCGAGCAACGGTTGATGCGCCAGGCCGACGAGCTGATCGTCATGGTCGATTCGACGAAATTTACGCGGCGGTCCAGCATGATTTTATGCGGGCTAGATGCCGTCTCAACCATCATCACCGATGACGGCGTGCCTGAAGAGGCCGCTCATATGGTGGAGGCGGCTGGAATAAAGCTTTTGACGGTCCGGGCTTCGACCTCGGCCGACAGGGAGGACGCCCCTTCGGTCGCTTGAGGAAGCGGTACGCCGGTTGGGGCTAACGGGTTCAACATCTGGGAGGATAAAGACATGAAAATTTCAAGACGATTGTTCGGTGCGGCGGCGATTGCCTTCGTCACGACGGCAGGCATGGCGCATGCCGCCGACATGAAAATCGCCATCGTGGTCAAATCGCTCGGCAATGGTTTCTTCGAGGCGGCCAACAAAGGCGCGGAAGAGGCGGCCAAGGAACTGGGTGGCGTCAAGATCATCTATACCGGTCCGACGACAACAACGGCTGAAGGCCAGATCGAGGTGATCAATTCCCTGATCGCCCAGGGCGTCGATGCCATCGCCATTTCCGCCAATGACCCGGATGCTGTGGTTCCTGCCTTGAAGAAAGCTGCACAACGCGGCATCAAGGTGATTTCCTGGGATTCCGGCGTGGCACCTGCTGGACGGATCATGCATCTCAATCCGTCTTCGAACGAGTTGATCGGCAAGATGTGCCTGAAACTGGCCGCCGACCATCTGGCTGATGGCAAGGGCGATTTTGCCATCCTGTCGGCCACCACCACCTCGACCAACCAGAATATCTGGATTGCCGAGATGAAGAAGCAGTTGAAGGATTTCCCCGGCCTTAACCTCACCACCACTGTCTATGGTGATGACCTTGCCGACAAGAGCTACCGTGAAGCCAATGGCATCCTGACCTCCCATCCGAATGTGAAGGTTATCGTTGCTCCGACCACGGTTGGCGTCTTGGCGGCCTCGCAGGCGGTCAAGGACGCAGGCAAGATCGGTCAGGTCTATGTGACCGGTCTTGGCCTGCCATCGGAAATGGCTGGCGCGATCAAGTCCGGTGCCACCAAGGAATTCGCTATCTGGAATCCCATCGATCTCGGCTATTCCGCCACCCAGATCGCCTATCATCTGGTGAAAGGTGACGCGACCGGCAAGCCCGGCAGCGAGGTTCCGGCTGGAAGAATGGGCAAGATCAAGATCGGCGACAATGGTGAAGCGGCGATGGCCGATCCTTTCGTCTACGATGCCAAGAATATCGATCAGTTCTCAAAAATATTCTGATCTGGATCTCTTTTTTTTGAAGTCTGAGGCAATCGAACCCGGCGGCAGCTGCCGCCGGGAACCCTTATCTGTTCCTGGTCTTTTTGGCCTGATTTGGTGCAATCGATGATGAGTGTCCAAACCACAAAGCTTGATGCCGTACCGCTCGGTGATCGCGCACCGATATTGGAGATGCGCGGCATTTCGCAGATCTTTCCGGGTGTGAAGGCGCTGGATGGCGTGAATATCGCCCTTTATCCCGGCGAGGTGACGGCATTGATCGGCGAAAATGGTGCCGGTAAATCAACGCTGGTCAAAATCCTGACGGGCATTTACCGGCCCAATGAGGGAGAGATCGTCATGGATGGTTCGCCGGTGACCTTCGCCAATGCCCAGGCCGCCATCGATGCGGGCGTGACGGCCATCCATCAGGAAACCGTGCTGTTTGACGAACTGAGCGTTGCGGAAAACATTTTCCTCGGCCATGCGCCGAAAACCCGCTTCGGCTTCATCGACTGGAACGGCATCAACACCAAAGCCAGAGCGCTGATGGACCGGCTGGAAAGCAGGATTGATCCAACCATTAAATTGAAGGATCTCTCGATTGCCCAGCGGCATCTGGTGGCGATTGCGCGCGCACTTTCGGTTGAAGCGCGGATCGTTATCATGGACGAGCCGACGGCGGCCCTGTCGCGTAAGGAAATCGATGATCTGTTTCGCATCGTTGAGGGGCTGAAACGAGACGGCAAGGCAATCCTGTTCATCAGTCACAAATTCGATGAAGTCTATGAAATCGCCGAGAATTACGCGGTATTCCGCGATGGAAAGATGGTTGGTTCCGGCCTGTTGCAACAGACGCCGCAGGATGAGATCGTCCGGTTGATGGTCGGCCGAGATGTGCATGACGCCTTTCCAAAGATCGACGTTGCCATCGGCGCTCCGGTGCTTTCCGTCTCACATTATTGCCATGAAACCGAGTTTCGGGACATCTCCTTCCAATTGCGCAAGGGCGAAATTCTTGGCGTTTACGGGTTGATCGGTGCAGGCCGCTCCGAACTGTGCCAGTCGCTGTTTGGCATTACCCGCCCGGCCTCAGGAACAGTGACGCTGGAGGGCAAGGTTGTCGATATCCGCTCGACTGCGGATGCCATTGCCGCTGGCATCGTCTATGTGCCGGAAGAGCGCGGGCGCCATGGGTTGGCGCTGCAAATGCCGATTTACCAGAATATGTCGCTGCCTTCCCTGGCGCGTGTTTCGGCGCGTGGTTTTCTAAAGGCCGTCAACGAATTCTCTCTCGCGCGCCACTATGCCGAGCGGCTGGACCTGCGGGCGGCGGCCCTGTCCGTGCCGGTTGGCACGCTGTCGGGTGGCAATCAGCAGAAAGTAGTGATTGGCAAATGGCTGGCGACCAAGCCGAAAGTCATCATTCTCGACGAGCCGACCAAGGGGATCGATATCGGCTCCAAAGCCGCCGTGCATGGTTTTATTTCCGAACTGGCGGCAGAGGGCCTGTCGATCATCATGATTTCCTCTGAACTGCCGGAGATCCTCGGCATGTCCGACCGGGTAATGGTGATGCGCGAGGGATTGCAGGCTGGAATTTTTGAGCGGGAGGCGCTGTCACCGGAAGTTCTGGTGCGCGCTGCAACCGGCAATGCGTGAGGTGTGACAATGAAAAGCCTGCTGAAACACCGCGAGATCGCATTGGGTGTCATTATCCTGTTGCTGATCGCCGGGTTCGCCACCCGGGCAGACGGTTTTGCCTCGCCCGGCAATCTGGCGACGATCTTTAACGATACATCGATCCTGATCATTCTGGCGCTGGCGCAGATGACTGTGATCCTCACCAAATCGATCGATCTGTCGGTTGCGGCCAATCTGGCCTTTTCCGGCATGGCGGTGGCGATGATGGATTCGAATTTTCCGGGCCTGCCGCTGGTACTGCTGATCGCGGCGGCGGTGCTGATCGGCGCGGCGCTCGGCGCAATCAATGGCTATCTCGTCTGGCTGTTGCAGATCCCGCCCATCGTCGTGACGCTCGGTACGTTGACGATCTATCGCGGCATGGCTTTCGTGCTGTCCGGCGGCGCCTGGGTCAACGCTCATCAGATGACGCCGGATTTCCTCAATCTGCCGCGCATTGTCATCATGGGGCTTCCGGTTCTGGCATGGATTGCAGTGATCGTGGTTATCGCCATGGCTGTTGTGCTGGGGCGTACCACATTTGGCCGCGCCACCTATGCCGCTGGGGGGAATGCGACAGCTGCGGTTTATGCGGGCATCGATATCGGTTGGACGCGATTTCTGGCCTTCGTACTGTCAGGTGGGCTTGCAGGCCTCTGCGGCTATCTCTGGGTGTCGCGCTACGCGGTCGCTTATGTGGATATTGCCAGCGGTTTTGAGTTGGACAGCGTGGCGGCCTGCGTTATCGGCGGCATTTCGATTGCCGGGGGCATCGGCTCGGTCGCAGGCACCGTGCTGGGGGCTTTATTCCTGGGTGTTATCAAGAATGCATTGCCTGTCATCGGCATTTCCCCCTTCGCTCAGATGGCGATATCGGGTGTGGTGATTGTTTTGGCCGTGGTGTTCAACGCCCGGGCCGAACGCAGAAAGGGCCGGATCATCCTGCGCGATAGGGCCGCGGGCAGCACGGTTCAGGAGGTTGCGGCATGACAATGGCACCCGTTGAACAAACCCCGGCCAAGCGCCGTATTCCCGACAAGCTCGGCACGCCGATACGCCGCCTGCTGGCCAGTTGGGAAGTGCTGTTATTGGGTGTCGCAGTCGCAATTTTCATCGCCAACGCGCTGGCCTCCCCTTATTTTCTGGACGCCTGGAACCTGTCGGACGCCACCTTCAATTTCACTGAAAAGGCGATGATTGCCTTTGCCATGGCGTTGCTGGTCATTGCCGGTGAGATCGATCTTTCGGTCGCTGCAATCATTGCTCTGGCCTCGACGGCCATGGGTGCGGCAGCCCAAGTGGGTGTCGGCACGCCCGGCCTGGTGATGATCGGTATCGGCGTTGGGCTTTTATGCGGGGTGTTCAATGGGGTGCTGGTGGCCGGGCTGAAACTGCCCTCCATCGTCGTCACCATTGGCACGATGAGCCTGTTTCGCGGCATTTCTTATATCGTGCTTGGTGATCAGGCCTATGGAAAATATCCTGAAAGCTTCGCTTATTTTGGTCAGGGCTATGTGGCCTGGGTGTTTTCCTTCGAATTCGTCCTCTTCCTTGTGTTGGCCGCGCTGTTTGCGTTGCTGCTGCACGCCACGAATTTTGGGCGTCAGGTCTATGTGATCGGGAATAATCCGCTGGCAGCCAGATTTTCAGGAATTCCCGTTGATCGGGTTAAATTCATCCTGTTTATGCTGACCGGATTGATGAGCGGCATTGCTGCCGTCTGCCTCACCTCCCGGCTGGGCTCGACACGGCCATCGATTGCCCAGGGTTGGGAGTTGGAAGCCGTCACCATGGTGGTGCTGGGCGGCGTGTCGATTGTCGGCGGGGCTGGCACGATTGGCGGCGTGGTGATTGCCGCCTTCGTCATGGGCCTGGTGACATTTGGGCTGGGGCTGTTGAACGTGCCGGGCATCGTCATGTCGATCTTCATCGGTCTGTTGCTGATCATCACCATCGCCTTGCCGATTTTGGCGCGACGGATGCGGGATATGAGGACATGAGCATGGCAGAGACTGAAAAATATGCCTTCAAGATGCAGCTCCATACCGGCATGGAGGCCGAATATAAAAAGCGCCATGATGCGATCTGGCCGGAACTGGTGGCGTTGTTGCATGAGGCTGGCGTCAGTGATTATTCCATCCATCTCGACCGTGAAACAAACACGCTCTTCGGCCTGCTGACCCGGCCCAAAGGCCACGGCATGGCCGCGCTGCCAGAGCACCCGGTCATGCAGCGCTGGTGGGCGCATATGGGTGATATCATGGCCACCAACCCGGATGGATCGCCGGTTGCTGTCGATCTCGTGCAGGTGTTTTCAATGCCATGAGTGTTTTACATGCCATGAGCACGATATCCGAAACCGTCGCCGTCATCGATATTGGCAAGACCAATGCCAAGGTCGTCATATTGCAGGCATCGACGGGCTTGGAGCTTGGCTGTCGGCGTATGCCAAATACAGTTGTCGGGGAGGGGCCTTATCCGCATTTCGATACGAACAAGCTGTGGTCCTTCATCCTGGATGCTTTGAAAGCCTTTGCCGCAGGACCGGGTTTCGATGCAATTTCCATCACCACCCATGGCGCAAGTGCTGCTTTGCTTGACGGCGGCGGTGAGCTGGCAATGCCGGTGCTGGATTACGAATACCGCTATCCCGAAACGATCACTCTTGCCTATGATGCCTTGCGACCGAGTTTTGATGAAACATTTTCACCGCGCCTGCCAGGCGGTCTAAACCTCGGCGCCCAGTTGCATTACCAGAAAACGGCCTTTCCCGAGCTTTTTACCGGGGTTGCGACCATTGTCACCTATCCGCAGTATTGGGCTTTCAGACTGACCGGCGTGGCGGCGAATGAGGCGACATCGCTGGGATGCCATACGGATTTATGGAGGCCCCAACAGGGTTGTTATTCAAGCCTGGTCGAGCGGTTGGAGCTTGGTCCAGATCTCGCCCCCTTGCGGTCGGCTTTCGATGCTTTGGGAGAGGTCAAGCAATCACTGGCCGAACAGATAGGTCTCTCACGCCCTGTTCCTGTCTATTGCGGCATTCACGATAGCAATGCGTCGCTGCTGCCGCATCTGTTGCGGCGTGAAAAGCCTTTCGCTGTTGTTTCCACTGGCACCTGGATCATCGGATTTGCGGTCGGCAGCACGGTCGCCCATCTCGATCCGGTTCGCGATACCTTGGCCAATGTCGATGCACATGGCCAAGCCGTACCCTCGTGCCGCTATATGGGCGGACGGGAATTCGAAATACTGACCCAGGGACTGGAGGCCCCGGATGAGGTTGAGATCGAGCGGGCGGCAGAACAGATGATAAGTGGTGATGTCATGCGCCTGCCATGCGTGGTCGAGGGCTCCGGTCCTTATCCGACCCGAAACGGAGGATGGACGTTGGTGCCGGAAGGTGCGGCACAGCTCTATGCGGCGGCGAGCCTTTATACGGCGATGATGACGGCGTTATCGCTATCTTTGATCGGCGCGACAGGTCCTGTTCTTGTGGAAGGGCCGTTTGCCAAAAACCGTCTCTACCTTCGCGCTCTTGCTGCTTGTACCGGGCGTGAGGTTGTGGTGGCTGAAGGCGGCACGCCGACCGGGACGGCGGAAGGCGCGGCGCTGTTGACAGGCATGACGGTGCCTATTCCGAGTGAGATGCGGTTTGCTCCAGATCATCTTGATTTGAAAAGATATTTTCAGGATTTTCAGGATCGGTGTGGCGTCGTCTTTCCTGAAGCCTCCACGCCAACGTGAAGTGCGGGTGATTTTACCCGCTTGGTTTGCGTTTGCCGGCTTGCTAGACATGCGGTGGTGGTGGCTTGTTCAGATAGGACCTGCCGCATCGTCATTTCAGCATGCAGATCGGAGACATCCTTATGAAATTCGTCAGTTTTACCCGACTTGGCCGGGCCGGATTCGGCGCGGTGGTCGGCGGTGGCATCGTCGATCTTACCGGTCGTCTCAGCTATGATTGCCTGACCCTGAAACAGGCGATCCTGGACGATCTCCTGGAAATCGCCGCCGACTATGCCGGTGACCGCAAACCGGAACTGGCATTTTCGGATGTTACCCTGCTGCCGGTCATTCCTGATCCAGGCAAGATCCTGTGCATCGGCGTTAATTATGTCGCCCATCGAGAGGAAACCAAGCGGCCCGAAGTTGGCCATCCAACCGTCTTCATTCGCTTTGCCGATAGCCAGATTGGCCATGGCCAGCCGATCATCAAGCCAAGCCAGTCGGATTGCCTCGATTTCGAAGCCGAGCTTGCTGTGGTGATCGGGCGCGGTGGACGGGATATCACTGAGGAAGATGCCATGCAGCATATTGCTGGTTATTCCTGCTATCATGACGGTTCGGTGCGCGACTGGCAGCGCCATAGTTCACAATTTGCGCCGGGCAAGAATTTTCCCGCGACTGGTGCGTTCGGTCCGGCTCTGGTGACGGCGGATGAAATTGAGGACTATACGCAGCTTTCCATCACGGGGCGCCTGAACGGACAGGTCGTTCAGCAGGCCACTTTGGCCGACCTGATCTTTCCCATTCCGGCGCTGATTGCTTATCTTTCAGCCTTCACACCGCTGTCGGCAGGTGATGTAATTGTCACCGGAACTCCAGGTGGTGTCGGTGAAAGACGCGACCCGCCGTTGTTCATGAAGGCGGGTGACGTTTTTGAAGTGGATATTCCTGGTGTCGGCCTGCTCGCCAACCCTGTGATCGGCGCGCTTTAAGTCGATGTCCTTTTTCTGGGCGGGTTTTGCTCTAGCCTGTCCAGAAAGACCCTTTGCGGCGACGCATTCGCCGTCAGGACGTGCGGCGATTGAACGCGCTGGCCATGTCTTCCGTCCCACAAAAATGGAGCGGAATTTTTTTCAATTCGTAAATCATTGTTAGAACAGAGCCGGGAGCCTCACTTTCCAGCCGGCTTTTCTACGCTACATCATGTATTAAAGAAAGTTCGCATATTTGTAACTGCCCCTTAATTCCTATTGGTTAAGCTCGGTCAGTGAAAGGGAATGGGGATATATGTTGATCAAGCTGCAAAACAGGATCTTGGAAAAGATCGCCAGAGGCGACCCCTTGGCCGAGACCGTCGATTTCCTGTGTTGTTCCGTTGAGACGATGATTGATGACATTGTCTGTTCTGTTTTGACATTGGACGATGTGGGGCGCCTTCACCATCTTGCCGGGCCGTCCATTCCCGAACATTATTCTTCGGCTATCAATGGTGTGGCCTGCGGCGAGGGTGTTGGTTCTTGCGGCACAGCAGCGTTTCGTGGTCGCCCGGTTCTGGTCACGGACATTGAAAATGATCCGTTCTGGGCTGCGTTCAAGGGCCTCGCCCTACCGTTGGGTTTTTTGGCTTGCTGGTCGACGCCAATTATTTCCGATGGTCGGGTATTGGGAACCTTTGCGTTCTATTTCCGCCAAAAACGCGGTCCAAGCGAAATTGAAGAAGGTATTGTTTCTGCTTGTGTGCATCTCTGTGCAATCGGCTTGGAGCGTGAATTGCGGTTGAGAGAGCGCAGACGGCTTGCCTATACGGATGTGTTGACGGGATTGCCAAATCGTACCGGCTTCAATGAAGCGGTGATCAATGAAGACGTTGGGCGCAATCCCTGGGGATTGCTGCTGGTGGATCTCGATAATCTCAAGCAGGTGAACGATACATTCGGCCATCAGGCTGGCGATGATCTGATCCGCACCGTTGGCTTACGGTTGAAAGCGATGACAGATTGCGACACCGCATTCCGGCTCGGTGGAGACGAATTTGCTCTGATCGTCCGTGGGGTCGATTGTGTGGATCTCGGCTACCATGCGGCTCATGTCCTGGCCGTGCTGAAAGAGCCCTGCATTTGCGCGGGCCAGACGGTTTATCCAGCCGGAACCATCGGCGGCGCTGTCGCGCGCAATGGGCAGAGCGTTGACGATGTTCGCCAGAATGCCGATTTCGCGCTTTATGAAGCCAAGGAACGCTGTCGCGGTCAATTTGTTGAATATTCGGTCAGTTCAGTTTCGACGATAGCCCGCCGGTTTCGCTCTTTCCAGCAAGTCAGCGAAGCATTGCGGGAACATCGGATCGAGACCTATTATCAGCCGGTGGTCGATCTTGCCTCCGGTTCCCTGGTCGGGTTTGAGGCTCTCAGCCGGCTTGTCAGCCGTAACGGCGATATCATTTCCGCCTCGCATTTCCATGAAGCGACCAGCGATGTTCGTCTGGCTCGGGCATTGACGGCTTGCGTGTTGGAAAATGTGGCGCGTGATGCTCGCGATTGGCTGGACAGCGGACTTGAATTCGGTCGCATCGGTTTGAACGTATCGGCAGGCGATTTTCTGGACGGCTCCCTGACCGAGCGAATTGTCGGCGTAATGGACAAGGTTGGCGTCGGGGTCGATCGCATTGTCGTTGAGTTGACGGAGTCGATTTATCTGGGCAATCGCGAGCGCAATGTTGTGGACCAGATCAAGCAATTGCGTCAGGCAGGCATGCTTGTGGCTCTCGACGATTTCGGCACCGGTTTTGCTTCATTGACACATCTTCTGACCGTTCCGCTCGATATCATCAAAATCGATCGTTCTTTCATTGCCCGGTTGTTGGAGGAAGAGCCAGCATCGGTCATCGTCGGCGGGTTATTGTCGATTTCTGACCGTTTGAATTTCCGCGTTATCGCGGAGGGTATCGAAACAGAGGAACAGCGTGATTTGCTTTTGAGGCTGGGATGCGAGGACGGACAGGGCTATCTCTTCTCCAAGGCGGTGGATCGCAAGGAAGCCGCAGCCATGTTGCGCCGCAAGTCTCTTGGCCAACTTCCATCGGTATTGCGCAGCTCTTTAAATTCACGCTTTTTCAATGACCTATCTGCTGATTCTCGGCAGCTTTGTCTGCCGATAAAACAGCCGGTTCGAACGCTTTAAGCAAACCGAGATAGGGCTTGTTGACGGGCGTGGCATAGGCATTGTTTTTTGCGGTCCGCAGTCCGAGAGAAACCAGCGCCTCCGCCTGCTTGACGGCACAGGCGACGCCATCAATGACAGGGACGCTGAATTCCTTGCTCAAGGCTTCCGTCAGATCGGCCATACCGGCACATCCAAGAATGATGGCTTCCGCATCGTCTTGCGCCAGCGCTCTGGCAATCTCCGCCCGCAGCCGCTCCCGTGCGTTCGAGGATGGATCTTCCAGCGAGAGAACAGGAATATCGGCGGCGCGCACCTTGCAGCGGTCGGATGCGCCATAGCGGCGAACGAGGTGCTCGATGGGCAAGCGAGACCGTTCCATTGTCGTTACCACGCTGAACTTCCGGGCAATAAAGCTGACCGTCGCAATCGCTGCCTCGCAAATGCCGATGACGGGAATGCCGGCCAATGCACGGGCGGCATCAAGACCGGTATCATCGAAACAGGCGATAATGGCGGCATCCGCGCCCTGTTTTTCCCCGTCGGCGAGTTCCATCAGCAGGCCCGGAACAGCCAGCGCCTCGTCATAATAACCCTCGATGGAAACCGGACCCATCTGCGAGGTGCGTGGCAGGATTTCGGTGCCTGCATGGGCAACCCGGCGTGCGGCGTCCGCAGCCGTTGCCGTCATGCTTGCTGTTGTATTGGGGTTGATAAGCAGAATGCGCATGAAAATCCGATCGAGGGTTGCCCACTCAGGCATGGCCACGAGGCCGGCTGACCCGGCGAATGAGGAAAATCGTCAGGGCAATGACCAGGAAGGAAAATACCGTCGTCACCGTACCCAGCGCATAGAGAACCGGTGTGGTGACATTGGTCGTCATGCCGTAGATTTCCAGGGGTAGGGTGTTGAAGCTGCCTGACGTCATCAGCGTTCGGGCGAATTCGTCGTAGGAGAGCGAGAATCCAAACAGGCCAACACCGATCAGGCTGGGCGCGATCATCGGCAGCAAAACGTAGCGAAACGTTTGCCATGAGGATGCGCCAAGGTCGCGGGCTGCTTCTTCATAGGCGGGTGAGAAGCGGTTGAAGACAGCGAACATGATCAACACACCGAAGGGCAAGGTCCAGGTCAAATGGGCGCCGAAGGCGGAACTGTACCAGTTTGGCTGGAAGCCCAATTGCTGAAACACGACTCCGATGCCGAGCGAAATGATGATCGACGGCACGACCAGACTGGCAACGGCCAGATAAAACAACACTGTCGCGCCATGAAACTTGCGGCGAAAGGCTAACCCTGCCAGCAGTGACACCAGGACGGTGACCACCATCACCATCACCCCGAGTGTGATCGAGCGTTTGATGGCGCCGCCAAAATCGCCGACGGCCTGGGTTTCGAACAGATTGGCGAACCAATGCAGCGAGACGCCATTGAGCGGAAAGGTCAGTCCGCCATTTTCGCCCTGAAAAGACAAGATCAGGATCGCCGAGAGCGGGCCATAGAGAAACAGCACGAAGAGCGCAAAGAATATGGCGAGCAGATAGAATTCGCGGCTGCGTTTTTCCCTGATCATGGCTTACAGCTCCTTGCGGATATCGACGATGCGCAAGATCCCCGCGACCATCAGCAGGACGAGGATCAGCAGCACCACGGCATTGGCGGCAGCGGCTGGATATTGCAGCAGTGACATCTGGTTTTTCATGATCAGCGCCACCGAGGCGCTCTGGCCGCCGGACATGACCTGCACGGTGGAAAAATCGGCCATGGTCAAAGTGACGACGAAAATCGTGCCGATAGCCATGCCGGGCTTGGCCAGCGGCAGAATGATATTGGTGAGGATTTGCAGGCTCGAAGCACCTGCGTCCCTTGCGGCTTCCACCAGCGCCTTGTCGATCCGCATCAGCGTATTGAAGATCGGCGTGACCATGAACAGGGTGTAGAGATGCACCATGGCCAGCACCACGGCAAAGTCTGAATAAAGTAGCCACTCCAGCGGCTGGGGAATAATGCCGGTGCCAACCAGCGCCTGGTTCACCAATCCATTGCGGCCCAGAACCGGAATCCAGGAAATCATCCGGATGATATTCGACGTCAGGAACGGTACCGTGCAGATCAGGAAAAGCACGCTCTGCATGGCGGCGCTACGGATTTGGAAAGCCAGGAAATAGGCGACCCAAAAACCGATGAACAGCGTCAGGAGCCAGACAATGCCTGCGAATTTTAGCGTGTTCAGATAGGTTTTCCAGGTGACCCAGGAACCAAGCGTTTCCGTATAATTGAAGGTGACAAAACCGGGATACATCTGGGCGAAGTCATAATCCCAAAAGCTGACAATGACGATCATCAGGATTGGCAACAGCAGGAAACCGCCGAGGATAAGCGCCAGGGGGGCTGCTTGAAGATAGGCTGTCAGCCAGGCAGGCACGCGGATTTCGCGCCTTGGCTTTGGCTTGCCGACGCCTATAAACCGCACTGTTGCCATCGCTCGTCTCCCTGTCGTCTTCGGGGCTGCCGTATGTCTTCCCCGCGAACGGGGAAGACATGGGTTCTATTGATATGATCAGGCGGCGATGAACTCGTTCCAGCGGCGGACCATGTAACGGTCCTCGTCCATCACAGAGTTCCAGCAGGCAACCTTGCCCATGCGCTCTTCGAAGGAGCCGCCGTCGCGTACGGCACCGGCCTTTTCCATCACCTTGCCCTCAGGAGACATGATGTCGCCCTGGGCTGGCTTGCCTTCGATCCAGTAACCCCATTCATCCGCGGACATGAAGTTTTTGGCGGTTTCCATGCAGGCCGAATAATAGCCCTGGCGATTCAGGTAGCCGCCGACCCAGCCAGACGTGTACCAATTGATGTATTCATAGGCTGCATCGAGCTGCGCGCCCTTCAGATGCGCAGCAAGACCCAGTCCGCCGCCCCAGGCGCGGTAGCCTTCCTTCAGCGGTTGATATTTGCAGGCGATGCCCTTGGAGCGAACAGCGGCAACGGCTGGCGACCACATGGACTGGATGACGACTTCACCAGAGGCCATCAGGTTGACGCTTTCATCGAAGCTTTTCCAGAAGGCGCGGAACTGGCCGCTCTGCTTGGCCTTGATCAGGAAATCGATGGTCTTGTCGATCTCGGCCTTGGTCATGTTGCCCTTGTCGGCATATTTGATATTGCCCATGGCTTCCATGATCATCGCGGCATCCATGATGCCGATCGATGGAATGTTGAGGATCGACGTCTTACCCTTGAAAGCGGGGTCCATGATATCGGCCCAGCTGGTGATGTCGCGGCCAACGAGGTCTGGGCGAATGCCGAGCGTGTCAGCATTGTAGATGGTCGGCACCATCGTCATCCACTCGGTCGGAGCCTTGGCGAAGGTTTTCGCGCCGGGCTTTTCGATGAAGCCGACGGTGTGTGGCGCTGTACCCTGGGCAATGACGCTATCCGGCTTCAGTTTGCCGTTGATGAACAGCGGTACGATCTTGTCGTAATATTTGAGCTTCTTGACTTCCATTGGCTGCAAGACGCCTGATGGGAAGACCTTCTTGGCGATCCAGTATTCGACATCGGCAATGTCATAGGAGTTCGGCTGGGTCACGGCGCGCTGGGCGGCGGCGTCGGAATCCGTTGCCGTCATTTCCAGCGTGATGCCGAGGTCGGCCTTGCATTTTTCGGCGATGGCATTGATGTTTGAAACGCCGGTGCCGAATTGACGAAGGGTGATCTTGGTCTGTGCCCAGATGGTGGGAAAGCCAGTGATGGCGCCGGAACCGGCGGCAAGACCCGCTGCGGCGGCCCCAGTCTTCAAAAGTGAACGGCGGGTCACGCCGGATTTTGGCTTTTTGGTATCAGTCATGGAAGTTCTCCTCTGGTTATTGGTTGATTATTTCAACGCCGGTTTGCCGAGAACGATGGCGTCATCGGCCTCCCAGCAAACGGCAATGGCTTCGCCTACCTTGACCGGATGTGCGTGGAAGGCGGCATCGGTCAGGATGGCGGTAAAGTCTTCAATGCCCGCACCGCTCAGCATCAGCTTCACGGTGGAACCTCGATATTCGACATTGGTGACAGAGCCGGTGAAGCCAAGGCCCGGGACCTGGCTCTGGCCGATCCGCACATGGTCAGTGCGCACCGCTATGTCGGTGGGTTCTCCGATGGCGGCTTTGCCGGAAGCTGCGAAATCCGCCCCCCCTGCGACTGATATCATTGCGATCTCATCGGAAACGCTGGTGACTCGGCCTGAAATGACATTGTGATCGCCCATGAAACGGGCGACGAAGGCTGAGGCCGGGCGCTCGAACACGGTGCGGGGATCGGCAGCCTGTTCGATGCGGCCATCGTTCATGATAACGATCAGGTCAGCAAGCGCCATGGCCTCTTCCTGGCTATGGGTCACATGCACGAAGGTGATGCCGAGCGAGGTTTGGAGTTTCTTCAGTTCGGCCCGCATGCGGATTTTCAAAAACGGATCGAGTGCAGACAGTGGCTCGTCCAGAAGAAGCGCTTCCGGATCGGTAATCAAGGCGCGTGCCAGCGCCACACGCTGCTGCTGTCCGCCGGAAAGCTGGGCGGGGCGGCGGTCGGCATAGGCCTCCAGTTGCATCAATTGCAGCATCTCCATCGCCTTGGCGCGGCGGGTGGCTTTGTCGATGCCCTTCATTTTCAGGCTGAAAGTAACATTTTCAGTGAGGTCGAGATGAGGAAACAACGCATAGGACTGGAACATCATCGCCGTGCCACGTGCGGCGGGCGCGAGATCGGTGATGTTGGTGTTGCCCAGCAGGATATCACCTGTCGTGACGGTCTCGTGTCCGGCAATCATCCGTAACGTCGATGTCTTGCCGCAACCGGAAGGGCCGAGCAGGCAGCAATAGGTGCCAGCTGGAATTTTCAGGCTGATGCTGTGGACGGCTGTCGTATGGCCGTAAACCTTGGTAACGGCGGCAATATCGATGGCGGCGGCTTGTTTCATGCTGCGATCCCTTGATGACCGCTGCTTTACATGCATCTTACGTGCCAGATGCTTGTGGCCTTTGGAAAACCTAGAAAATCCTGTCGGCTTCCACTGAATACCCACGGAATTTTTCGGGTCGTCATCACTGTTGCGCAAAAATCGTGCGATTGTTTGCATTCATTGGTCAAATTGTACGCAATAGATTTCTTGCCTGTCAGCAATCAGTGACTTTCCGAGTTTGTCAGTTCAATGTACAAAGGCAGGCATCAGCACGGGTGACGCTATGAAGCTTGACGAAAAAATCAGTTTTCACGATTCAAATTTGGAAGACCGTGCGTTCACCATCCGCGAATCCCTACGAAATGCGATTATCGACCGGCGTTTAACGCCCGGAACCAAGCTTTCCGAGGCGGAAGTGGGCCTTCTGTTCGATGTCAGTCGCACCGTTGTGCGCAGTGCTCTGCAAATGCTTGCATTCGAAGGGCTGATAAAGACGGAACGAAATAGGGGTGCTTTTGTATCCAATCCAAGCCCCGAAGAAGCAGTGCAGGTTTTCGCCTGCCGCCGAATGATCGAACCTGGTATTGTTCTGGCAGCTGTCGAGCGGCTGACGGAGGACGATCTGGTCGCTTTTCGTGCCCAGTTGGAAGATGAACAACGCCATCTGCACCAGCGCGGGCCTGCGGCGAGGCGCGCCGAAATAAAGGCCTCGGGCGATTTCCATCTGATGCTGGCCAAAGTTGCCGGCAATGCCATCCTGCAAAAATTCATGGATGAATTGGTGGCCCGATCATCGTTGGTCATCGCCCTTTATGGTGGATCTGGCGTTTCCAGTTGCGGTCATAATGAGCATGAACAGATACTTGAGGCTCTTGTGGAGCGGGATGCCAAGCGTGCAAGTGCGCTGATGCTGCATCACATTGATCATATCGAAGCGGATCTGGATTTGCGGGTGCGGGAAGGTCTGGCATTGAAGGATGCCTTGGGACTTTAGCGCCGTTTTGGCCTTTTTATGGACGAGTTGTCAGGCTCAAGTCAGCGTTTAATGTTTCAGGTGCTAGTCAGGCAAGGATGCGAGTCGTAGATCTTGAATTTGGTATTGGAGAGAATAGTCTGTCCTGGGCAGCGATTCCACCGCCTGACAGATCAAAATAGTGCGGCGGGTTTTTGAAATGCTCTATCCAGTGAGGTTCGTCTATCGTCGGTCCTCGGTTAAATTCGGCAGTACGACCATGCGGTCATTTCAACTGTCCAGGTTGACGAGGCCCTATCTCGGCGACAAATACCGGTTTGAAATGGCGGCCCTGCCGAACAAGCGAATACCTGTATTGCAAATGCTATGGGCTAGCCTTCAGCCTAAAGATGCGATTTATGTGTTTACCAAGCGTGCGGCGCTTTCCATTGGCGCATCGGCGCTGGAAATTCTGCATGGCCGAAGCCGGGGCATATGTTTCGACTATGTCGATACGCCGCTGGATAAGATGGTTTTCAATCATGTCGATATGCATCTCGCCAGTTCACATATGGCGCGTGATGCAATGCACGCCAGACTGACAAACACGCCTGGTGCAAAAGGGCAGGTTGGACTGCTGTTGCATGGTGCCGATGAACGCATCTACGCCATGGGCAACCAGCGCCATACCGATTATCGCGCCGGTTATTTCGGCTTTCTGAAAAATACCGTCAGGACGCCTCAAATTGAAAAATCAGTCGATTTTCATGACGCGGCTTTCAGCGATTCCATGCGCCAGATCATCGCGCGTATGGGGGACTATAGTTTGCATTACTGCATTCGCGCGCCCCAGACGGAAACGTTGGCGAGGTGTTATAAACCCTTTACCAAGGGTGTGATCGCGGCGGCCTGTGGTGCAAATGTGCTGGTGAATGCGGCTCAGGACGATGCCCTTGCATTTCTGGGTGAGGATTATCCCTATCTCGTCCAAGGAGAAGGGGAGGACGAGATTATCGATGTTTTGCAACGGGCGCGAAGCACCCATGGTAAAAATGACTGGCTGCGCGCCCGCCGCGCCATGGACCATTTTCTGGATCAAGTCAGCCCAAAAGCAATGGCCATGCAGATGGATGAAATATTTACGACTTTGCTGAGATAATAAAGACTTGCTAGACCGGTCAGATGTGATCGGAATTATATGAAATTGTAATAACTGCTGGATGGTCTAGGTCTGGGATCGGCGGGGGTTGGAAATGGAGAATAAGCGTAGAGATCATCGAGTCCGAACCTTACAAGCGGCGCGCATAATCTTGAAAAACGGGTTTTCGACCTTTAGCTGCACCGTCAAGAATATTTCCTCCGGTGGCGCGAAACTGGCTGGAGATAATTTTGTCAATGTTCCCGATGAGTTCGATTTACTGATGGATGGCGGGCGCAAGGTCCATTGTGTCGTCCGGTGGCGGAAAATAACGGAAATCGGCGTGGAATTCGCCTGACCGGCACTCAGAAGCGTACCGCATGTGGAAAAGTTCAACAGCAGGCCATGATTGAGTTCAACAGCAGTGCTGTCGATATTGCTCGCGACCTGATTGGCGCCGAGCTTTTCGTGGAGGGTGTCGGCGGCATGATTGTCGAAACCGAGGCCTATGAACGTGACGATCCGGCATCCCATAGCTTTCGAGGGCTCACACCGCGCAATAATGCAATGTTTGGTCCAGCCGGACATATCTATGTCTACCGTTCCTACGGCATCCACTGGTGCTTTAACATCGTTTGCCGACCCGGCAGTGCGGTTCTGATCCGGGCGCTCGCGCCAAGCCACGGCTTGGATGTCATGCAAGCGCGGCGTGGCAACGTGGCGCCACGTTTTCTATGTGCAGGTCCGGGCCGTCTGGCTCAGGCATTGGGCATAACCGTTCAACATAATGGCTTGCCTCTCGCCTTACCACCATTTCAGCTTGTGCCTGCCAAAACCCTTCCAAGCGTGGCGATTGGTCCTCGCATTGGCATTACCAAAGCGATAGATCACCCGTGGCGCTTCGGTTTGGCGGGGTCTAAATTTCTAAGCAAGCCTTTCCCGGCTGCCCTCTAGCGCCATATCCGCCAGACGGATTATGGTTTCGTGTTGATGAGCATGCAAACGACTGGATAAGCTGATGGTGCTGGTACTGGATGCCGTTAAAAAAACATACCGCACATCGGAAGGTCCTTTGGAGGTTCTCAAAGGTGTCAGCCTGACCCTGGCCGCAGGGCGAACCATGGCATTGACCGGGGAATCCGGCAGCGGAAAAAGTACATTGCTTCATCTGGCGGGCGGGCTGGACAGCGCCGATGCCGGGAAGCTTTGCGTGGATGGGGAAGATATCGATGCGCTCGATGATAAAGGTCGGGCACGGTTGCGCCGTGGCACAGTCGGGCTGATTTTTCAACAGTTTAACCTGATCCCTTCATTGGATGTGCGGGCCAATCTTGCCTTTCATGCCCGGCTGGGTGAGCGTTACGATGGGCAATGGCAGACGGAATTGACGGAACGCCTTGGGCTTGCGGCGCTTCTGTCGCGCTATCCCGAGCAGCTCTCCGGCGGCCAGCAACAGCGTGTCGCCATCGGCCGGACGCTTGCGGTTCGGCCAAAACTGGTTCTGGCCGATGAGCCGACGGGAAATCTCGACGAAGAGACGGGCAATGCGGTCATGGCTTTGATGTTATCTCTGGTGCGGGAGACGGGTGCGGCCTTGTTGATGGTGACACATTCACCCCGGTTGGCTGCCATGCTGGATGAAAACTTGCATTTGCGTGCCGGGCGGGTGGCCTGATGCTGCGCACCGCTTTTCTGGCTTTGCTGTCGCATTGGCGGCGCAAGCCGCTTCAATTGGCCATGCTGCTCCTCGGTTTGTCGCTGGCGACAGCACTTTGGTCGGGGGTGCAGGCGATCAATGCCGAAGCGCGGGCCTCTTATGCGCGGGCCGCCGCCATGCTTGGGCAAAATCGCCTGTCGGATATCCAAAGCAAGGATGGCAGGCCCATACCCATCTCGACCTATGTCGCGCTGCGTCGAGCGGGGCTGCTGGTTTCCCCGGTTCTTGAAGGGGAGATGCGACTTGGAACGTTTCGCCTGCGGTTGATCGGCATAGATCCCCTAACGATCCCGTCGGTAGCCCAGCCTGTCGATTTGCGTGGTGATGGCAATATCAATCGTTTCCTGCTGCCCCCAGGGCAGATTGCTGTTTCGCAAGCGACCGCAGATGCCCTCCAGGGGCAATCGCTGCCGCCACTTGATATCGTCAAGGATCTGCCTTTTGCGACCGGCTTTACCGATATAGGCAGGGCGCAAGCCTTGTTGGGGCAGCGGGATGGGTTGACCCGGTTGATCGTCTCGCCGGAACAGCCGATTTCGCAACAGCAACTGGCGGCATTGGCGCCTGATCTGCGCCTGAAATCCCCCGATGGTGAAGGGGATCTTGCCCGGTTGACGGACAGTTTTCATCTCAACCTGACGGCCTTCGGACTGCTGTCCTTCGTGGTCGGCCTGTTCATCGTCTATGCGGCCGTGCGGCTGGCTTTCGAGCAGAGACGGCCCACCTTTCGCACGCTTCGATCTCTTGGTCTCTCGGCCAGCACCTTGATGCTCCTGCTTTTCCTGGAACTGCTGGTCTTTGCATTGGCCGCGGGCGTCGCGGGCGTGGCGCTTGGCTATGTCGTAGCCTCTGTCTTGCTGCCGGATGTGGCACTGACACTCAGGGGCCTTTATGGCGCCGATGTTCCTGGTACGCTGGCTTTTCGGCCCCAATGGTGGGTGACAGGCATCGGTATTGCCGTGGTCGGCACGCTGGCGTCCGCCGGGCAAAGTCTCTGGCAGGTCTGGCGCATGCCCTTGCTGGCCCCGGCCAAACCGCGCGCCTGGGCCATCGCATCGGAGCGTGCCTGGTTTCTCCAGGCGCTGGCGTCCGCCGTGCTATTTGCGGTGACGCTGATCTTGATGAAATTCGGCAATGGCTTGGTGGCTGGTTTTGCTACACTGGGAGCGCTTTTACTGGCCTCGGCTCTGGCCTTGCCGGTCATTCTGGTGCCCGTGTTGCGGTTGATGCAGTCCCTGGCAAAACGACCGGTGTGGCAATGGTTCTGGGCCGATACCCGCCAGCAATTGCCCAGCCTGTCCCTCGCCTTGATGGCGCTTCTTCTGGCGTTATCGGCCAATGTCGGGGTTGGAACCATGGTTTCCAGCTTTCGTCTAACCTTTGTCGGCTGGCTGGATCAAAGACTGGCGGCTGAGCTATACGTGACGGCGCGCAACGATGGCGAGGCCGAGCGTTTGCAGGCCTGGCTTGCCCCTCGGGTAAAGGCTGTGCTGCCAATCTGGAATGCGCAAGGAGAAGTCGGCGGTAAAACCGCGGTTATTCATGGCGTGGTCGATGATGCGACCTACCGCGATCACTGGCCGATGCTTGCCGCCACGCCGGATGTGTGGGGCAGGTTGGCCCGAGGTGAAGGGGCCTTGATCAATGAACAGATGATGCGCCGCGAGGGCTTGGCGGTGGGTGATGAGATCACGCTGCCCGGTGGCTGGAAGCCCCGTATTCTCGGTGTCTATTCCGATTACGGTAATCCCAATGAGGATGTGATCGTCGCTCAATCGGAATTGGTCAGCCGTTTTTCCGATCTCTCGCGCTTGCGGTTCGGGCTGCGGATACGGCCAGAACAGACCGGCGCGCTGCGTGAGGCTTTAATGACTGAATTCGGCTTGCCGCCCGATAACGTCGTGGATCAGGCCGTGATCGAGGCGCGATCACTGGCGATTTTCGAAAAGACCTTCGCTGTGACAGCCGCTCTCAATGTGTTGACGCTGGGGGTCGCGGGGCTTGCGATGTTTGCCAGCCTCATGACGCTGTCAGGCATGCGGCTGCCCCAGATCGCCCCGGTCTGGGCAATGGGTCTGACCCGTCGCGCGATAACCGGGTTGGAACTTGCCCGTACTCTTATCCTCGCAGGCTTTACACTCGTTGCCGCGCTGCCTGTGGGACTTGGACTGGCCTGGGTTTTGTTGGCGATAGTCAATGTCGAGGCCTTTGGTTGGCGCTTGCCAATGCATGTGTTTCCAGTCCAGTGGCTATGGTTGGGAGGGTTTGCACTGTTGGCCTCGCTGCTCTCGGCACTGATCCCACTTGCTGGTATTGCCCGATTGAAGCCATCGGATTTATTGAAAGTCTTTGCCAATGAACGCTAACATTCGTCGGTTCATGATTTTCGTTCTGGCGCTGCTGCTTGGCGGTAATCCGGTTTTCGCCCAGGGCTTTGCCGGTCTTGGTGCGAAGGCTGGCGATGGTTTCGCCTTGCCGCAGCCAGGCCAACCGCTTGCGTTTCCAATGGATCATGGCCCGCACCCGAATTACCGGATCGAGTGGTGGTATGTGACGGCCAATCTGACCGGGCCGGATGGGCGTGATTACGGAGTCCAATGGACGCTGTTTCGTTCAGCATTGAAACCGGGCGAGGCGGAGGGCTGGAACAGTCCACAAATCTGGATGGGCCATGCGGCCTTGACAACGAAGGACCATCATTACGCTACGGAAAAATTTGCGCGTGGAGGAATAGGTCAGGCGGGCGTGGCGCTTGGGCCGTTTTCCGCCTGGATCGATGATTGGTCGCTCACGACAAGACCACAGACGGGAAACAATGGCGATGTCTTGTCTTCCCTGACCATGAAGGCCAAGGGCGCCGATTTTTCCTACGATCTCTCTTTGCAGGCCACTGGCCCCCTAGTGGCTCAGGGAGATCATGGCTACTCGGTGAAATCAGCGGAAGGGCAGGCGAGCTATTATTATTCCCAGCCCTTCTATGAGGTGAACGGTATCTTGAACCTGCCTGACGGCCCTGTCCCCGTGACGGGCAAGGCTTGGCTGGACCGGGAGTGGTCCTCGCAACCGCTCTCCGCCGACCAGAAAGGCTGGGATTGGTTCTCCCTCCACTTCGAGAACGGTGCAAAACTGATGGGTTATCATCTGCGTGGCAAGGGTGACGATTATACCGTCTCCACCTGGATCACGCCACAGGGTGTGCCGGAGCCAATGCGCCCCGGTGCGCTCAAGCTGACGGTGGTAAAACAAACGCAGGTCGCGGGTCGCACCATGCCAGTGGAGTGGCAACTGGAACTGCCCGAAAAAGCCATGTCGATCCGCACGACGCCCGTAAATGCGCAAAGCTGGATGCCCCTGGCGTTTCCTTATTGGGAAGGCCCGATCCGCTTTTCGGGCAGTCATGCTGGTACAGGCTACCTTGAAATGACCGGATATTGAACCTGAATTCCGACGGTCTTCTGTTCGTATGGCATGCACTTTGCTTTATAGCATTTACAGTAGGTCGTACGGCCGCCTCATGATAATCATGAGGCGGATTGGCAAGGGCAGGCGTATGGGCAGCATTTGTCCGCTTCGTCCGGCAAGGAGAACGGTGATGGCAGCTTATTCGATCATCCTGGGGCGGGAACGCCATGTATTCGACGATCTGAAAAGCCTGATGGCCTGCGCTTCCCCACCAAAGTCCGGGGATCAATTAGCCGGGATCGCCGCAAGCAGCAATGAACGCCGGGTCGCGGCCCGCTATGTGCTTGCCGATCTTCCCTTGAAGACTTTTCTTCAGGATATGCTCATCCCCTATGAGATCGACGAGGTTACCCGGTTGATCATCGATAGCCATGACGTCGCAGCGTTTGCGCCTGTCTCCCATATGACCGTTGGTCAATTTCGTGACTGGTTGCTGTCTTATGAGGCAACGAGCGAGGTTCTGGCCGCGCTTGCCCCCGGTCTCACACCAGAAATGGTGGCGGCTGTTTCCAAGCTGATGCGTAATCACGATCTGATCACGGTTGCGGCGAAATGCAGTGTTATCACCGCATTTCGCTCGACAATCGGGCTTTCGGGCCGGCTTTCCAGTCGGTTGCAGCCCAACCATCCGACCGACGATCCGGAGGGGGTGGCTGGCTCGACCTTGGATGGTCTGCTCTATGGTGTTGGCGATGCGGTGATCGGCATCAATCCGGCCAGTGATAATCTCGAAGCCTGTACAAGGTTGATGCATCTGTTCGACAAACTCAGGGAGCGCTTCGAAATACCGACACAGTCCTGTGTCCTGACCCATGTAACAACCTCAATCCAGGCGATTGAGGCAGGCGCACCGCTTGATCTCGTCTTTCAGTCGGTGGCGGGGACGCAGGCCGCCAATCAGGGCTTTGGCGTCGATCTCGCGGTGTTACGCGAAGGGCGCGAGGCGGCGCTGTCGCTGAAACGTGGCACCGTTGGCGACAATGTCATGTATCTGGAGACCGGGCAGGGCAGCGCGTTGTCGGCTGATGCCCATCATGGCGTCGATGAACAGACGTTGGAGGTGCGGGCTTATGCCGTGGCGCGGGAGGTCAAACCGCTGCTGGTCAATACGGTCGTTGGCTTCATCGGGCCGGAATATCTTTACGATGCCAAGCAGATTATCCGCGCCGGTCTTGAAGATCATTTCTGCGGCAAATTGCTGGGCGTGCCGATGGGCGTCGATGTCTGTTATACCAACCATGCCGAAGCTGATCAGGACGACATGGACAATCTGATGGTGCTCCTGACGGTTGCTGGTGTGAATTTCCTGATTGCCGTGCCGGGTGCAGACGATGTCATGCTCAATTATCAAAGCCTGTCCTATCATGATATTGTCGGTCTTCGTCACCAGTTCAACCGTCCGCCCGCGCCGGAGTTCGAAGCCTGGCTGAAGCGGATGGGGATGATTGATCGGTCCGGTCGACTGGCGCCATTGCCCCAATCCAATGCTTTTTCTCGTAACCTTCTATCTTACAAGGCATCGGCATGAGCAATTCCGTCGATTTCGACCCGTTTGCAAGGTTTCGCAGCGCCACTCGGGCGCGCATAGGCCTTGGCCGGGCAGGCGATGCGATGCCAACACATGCCGTTCTGGAGTTTCAACTGGCCCACGCCAGGGCGCGCGATGCCGTCCATGGGGAAGTGGATTTCGAGAAACTGGCGACCGCGCTGGCTCCCATCGAAACAGTGCTGGTCCATTCCTTGGCAAAAGATCGGGCAACCTACCTGACCCGGCCCGACCTTGGACGTATGCCGGATCGCCATGACCTTCCGGCACCGGGCAAGACCTACGAAATCGCCTTCATCATCGCCGATGGTCTTTCGGCAGCTGCGGTGGAGCGCCATGCCGTTTCGGTCTATGAAGCCACGGTGCGCCGGCTCGGAGGGTTTTCAGTCGCCCCGGTTATCCTTGGAAAGCAGGCGCGTGTCGCTTTCGGCGATGAAACCGCGGCGGCTTTCGGCGCGCAAGTGGCTATCGTTCTGATTGGGGAGCGGCCCGGTCTCAGCGTTCCCGATAGTCTTGGCGCCTATATTACGTTTGGGCCGCGTAAAGGACGACGCGATAGTGAGCGCAACTGCATTTCCAATATTCATGACGACGGATTGTCTTATGAATCGGCGGCGGAAAAGATTTCCTGGCTGGTGAAGGAGGCCTTACGGTTGAAACTCTCAGGTGTTGACCTGAAGGAAAACGCCGTGGATGGCATCTCACTCCCGCATGGCGCGAAATCCTTGACCTAAATAACTGATAAAAAATAATTTTAATCTCTGAGCACTTTGATTAGCCCAGCTTTTCTTGAGCGTCAGGGGCGGACTTGACGCGACTCGCTGTATGCGGCACATTTACGATGAAATGCTTGATATGCCTTCTGTTGCCGTAACAAGCTGTGTATGCTGTTAATTTTCCGCTGACGCGTATATCATTTCAGAAAAGAATCAGTCAGTTTGCGCGGTGACGAAAGTTTAGGCGGATGCAAGCGTGGAATGGTCGAATCGTTCGAAGCTAGGGCCGGCGCTTTATCGGGAGAATGAACATGGCGGTTGCGTCCAGCACGGCGACTGAACAACAGGAGACGAATTTGCGCCCCGCCGATGAGACCATTGCCGAAGACGCGCGCGCCCTTTCAGCCCAGTTGAAGGCCATGCGGGAGCGGTTGTTTGCGCCATCGTCGCGCAAAACCCTGCGGACTTTCACATCTGGAGAGGCGGCACGTCTCGTAGGAGTCTCGGACGGCTACTTGCGGCAATTGTCGCTAGCCGGTGAAGGCCCTGCGCCGGTCGTTGGGGCAGGGGGGCGCCGTTACTATTCGCTCTCTGATATTGACGCTCTACGCCATTACCTGGCAGAACAGGCGATGATAAAAGGCAATGTTTCCAAGGCCCGTTCCTATGTGAAATGGCGTGATGCCGAACGTGGTGAGCATTTGCAGATCATTTCCGTGACAAATTTCAAGGGTGGCTCCGGTAAAACCACCTCGGCCGTCCATCTGGCGCAATATCTGGCCATGACCGGACACCGGGTTCTAGCGGTCGATCTCGATCCGCAGGCATCGCTTTCGGCTTTGTTCGGCTATCAGCCGGAACTCGATCTGGTCGGCAATGACACGATTTATGGCGCCATTCGCTACGACGATGAAGTCAGGCCGTTGCGGGAGATCATCCGCAAGACCTATTTTCACAATCTCGACCTGCTGCCCGGCAATCTGGAATTGCAGGAATTTGAGCATGTGACGCCGCGTGCCTTGGCGGAGCGAAAGACGGGCGATGCCAAGAGCCTGTTTTTCGCCCGTGTCCAGAATGCCTTGCACAGCGTGGCGGATGATTATGATGTCGTGGTCATCGACTGCCCGCCGCAGCTTGGGTATCTGACATTGTCGGCGCTTTGTGCATCAACATCGGTGATTGTCACCGTGCATCCGCAAATGCTGGATGTGGCGTCCATGAGCCAGTTCCTGTTCATGACATCGGATCTTCTCGGGGTGGTGCGTGAAGCGGGCGGCACGCTGAATTTCGACTTTCTGCGCTATCTTGTGACCCGGTTTGAGCCGAATGATGGCCCTCAGGCGCAAATTGTCGGTTTTCTGCGGTCGCTGTTCGGGGAACGCGTGTTGACCTCTCCGATGGTCAAATCCACGGCGATTTCCGATGCCGGATTGACCAAACAGACGCTTTACGAAGTCGGGCGCGAGAATTTCAGTCGCGGTACTTACGACCGTGCGATTGAAGCGCTGGAATCGGTAAATGCCGAAATCGAACAGTTGATCCACACGGCGTGGGGACGCAAAGAATGATTGGAAAAAACCGAAAAAGCGAGTTGCGCGCGCTGTTTTCCGATCCAGGATCGGGGGCAAGTTCAGAGACTTCGGAACCCTCTGTTTCGCAACCAACGGCGTCCGGCGAACCGCGTAGCGCAGACACTGTTGAAGAACAGTCCCCCGCAGCGCCTGTGGCGCGCGCAGCCTCCGGGGCGATAAAGGCAATGGGATTGACGTTGTCCTCCATCACCAGAGAGGCGGAGGAAGCGCGTGCGTTGCGGCAGGCGATTGATGAGGGCGAAAGGGTCATTTCCCTTGCTACGGATAAGATCGATGCGTCCTTCGTTTCAGATCGTCTGAGTGATGAGGAACGAGACGATCCCGATTTCATCGCGCTGGTTTCCAGTATGCGCGAGAGTGGCCAGCAGGTTCCGATCCTCGTGCGGCGTCATCCTCTTAATGACGACCGCTATCAGGTTGCCTATGGTCACCGCCGCTTAAGTGCTGCCAAGCGCCTCGGTATCGCGGTCAAGGCGCTTATCCGGCCCTTGAGCGACGACGAGCTTGTGCTGGCGCAAGGCAAGGAAAATGCCGAGCGACGCAATCTCACCTTCATCGAGCGTGCATTGTTTGCCAAGGCGTTGGCCGATCGTGGTTTTGATAGAAAAGTTATCGGTGAAGCGCTTTCGGTGCAAAAAAGCGAGTTGTCGCGGCTTATTCAGGTCGCGGAAAGCGTACCAGAGCGCTTTGCTCGTGCCGTTGGACCAGCGCCGAAGGCGGGTCGCGAGAGATGGATGGCACTTGGCCAATTGCTTTCGAGCGAGCAGGGGCAGGTGAAAGCGGCTGGATTGGTGTCTACAGACGGATTTCGGATCGCCGCCACAGATGAGCGGTTTCAAAAACTATTCGATACGCTGTCCGGTAAGGCTCCTGTGGAGCGACCAGAACCTGAGGACATCAGGGGGCCAGATGGCCGTGTCTTCGCCCGTATTGGACGGCAAGGGCGGCGGCTGAAGATTGAATTTCTGGCGGAGGCCAATCCGGGGTTTGTCGATCAGTTCGAAATGCGTCTGGCGGCGGCTTATGCCGCCTATTTGGACGGAGAACACGACTAGAATGGGTTTGTATCCGGCTTTTGCTGGATACTTTAGACCTGCATTTTTGCAGCACTACTGCATGCCCCTTTAATCCCAAGGGATTTTAAGAGGACACTATGCAGAGGTTACAACGGGTTATGGCGCGTTGTGTTTTATCGAACGCAAGACGCCGTAAAGTGCAACGAGAAGGAAGCAATACGAGACAAGAAAAAAGGCCCCAAAACGTCACCATTTCGGAAGCCCTCTTCTATGTAGCAATTCAAGAGAATCACTTCTGGCCCCAAAAGTCAAGACATGACCTCATATTCGTGGGTCATGATGTATCTTTTTGCGTCTTGATTTTACGGCGCTGGTAGCAGCGTCAGGCCATAATGGTGCCTAGACAAAATGATGGAACAGTATCGACCACAATGTGGCGGTGCTTACGGCGTCGTGCGTTTTATCAAATGCTTATAAGATGCTGTAATCTTTAGATCTGCTGCGCAATTTCTCCGTAAGTCGGGTTCGATTTATGGAGTTATGCGTTAGATCGACCGTTGCATAATATGCTGAATTCCTCGGATTTCAGGTGGGAAACCTGTGGTTTCTATAAGAGATAAGATTGGTCTTAAATCTCGCTTTATAGCGCAGGACACGGTCAATTTCGCTTATACGACCAGTTGGTTGTCGATACTGTGGTGAGTTCAATTGTCTTGGATCCTTGAGATACCAAGCAATGAATTCGTGTGCGGACGGGATCCCTGCGTTTTATCAATAGGATGCCGTATCACTTCAATCTGCTGCGAAATATTCTCTTGGTCATGTGTCTTAAGTCAGGAATTGCGCAGTCGATTGATGGATTACCGACAGAGTGAACGGGGCTCAGTCCATCCACTTCCGGTGATCGTTAACCCGTCATGGTGGGTTGATTGAGTTTCAGTGTTTGTCATTTGGGCCTGCTTGTCTCCTTGTAGAGGGGACGCGACATTATGGAACGAGCTGCAACAACACCCTTTGGCGGCGGACGGATGTCTGGTCGCGTCCTAGCGCGACAAGCACGCATTGGCGAACGCCAAGCTGCTCTGCGGCAAAGCGAAGGCGCAAATTCTTCTGGTCGCGCTGACAAATGGCAATTGCTTCGCGCCTTAACCGAAGCGCGTGTTGTTTATGGTCTGGGTGACCGGACAATTTGCTTGCTTGAAGCGCTTGTCAGCTTCACCACCGAGCGCGAACTGGATGGCCGGGAACCGGTTATTGTCTTTCCATCCAACCGGGAATTGGCTTTTAGAGCAAGAGGAATGGCGCCAGCGACCATACGCAGGCACCTGGCATGCCTTGTCGATGCAGGCATGATCTTTCGGCGTGATAGCGCCAATGGCAAGCGCTATTGCCGGAGAGATGAAACTGGTGAAGTCGAGGATGCATTTGGCTTCGATCTAGCGCCGTTTGTGCTGAAAGCAGAAGAAATTTACAGCGCGGCCGAAAGCGCCCGTGCTGAAGCCAAGCAGTTCCGCGCCTTGCGAGGAGAAGTTACTGTTCTATCCCGTGATATTTCCAAAATAATCACACTCGCCCTTGAAGAAGGGCGAGCAGGGGATTGGGAAAGCTATTTGCTTTGCTATCAGTCTTTTTGCAAAACGCGCACAAGAATGAAATTCAGCAGCGATATGCAAATTCTCGCAGAGGAGCTGCGCGCACTGCTGTCAAAGGTGGAAAATGATTATCTTTCAAGCCTTTCTGAGGAAGAAATGAGCGGCAATGATCGTCAAAATGAGCGTCATCAACAGAATTCAAAATCAGAACTACAATTTGATAAAAGCGGCTATGAACATAAAACAGCGGAGCAGGTATCACCTCCCCTCGACCAACGCAGATTGGCTGTAAGCCTGAAAAGGTTGAAAACGCTTTGCCCACAAATCAACGATTACGCCAAAGATGGGATTTCTGAATGGAGCGATTTGATCAGGGCGGCTGACACTGTGAGGACGATGTTGGGCATCTCCCCTGATGCCTGGTTGAAGGCGAAACAAGCAATGGGTGAACAGGCCGCCGCAATTACAGTTTCGGTCATGCTTGAACGCGCCGAAGCAATTCGTTCCGCAGGCGGTTATCTCCGGACATTGACCGATAAGGCCGAGCAAGGGCAGTTCAGCGTTTATCCTATGCTGCAAGCGCTCGAGAAAAACCTGCCGCGTAGCCAATCTTAAAGCTGGGTGTCGTTGAGAAAATCTGAATGGGGTGATGCGACAGAGACTTTCTTTCCGTCGCATCCTTTTGAAGTTTAGGTTTCCGCGGCTCGCTCCACTGAGCTTGGAATTTCGGCGCATTGAGGTGGAACAAATATCGCGGCAGTGCGTTTGCCTATGACGCGAAACCTTATGGTCCTGAAGCGTAAGTAGACAACTCCGACCGTGACAACGGCCGTAACTATGCAGCAGGCAAGTGAAGCGTAATTCGGGTACGCGATCATCCGGCTGGGATACAGAAATATGCAGGGTTTCAAGAAGGCCAGCAGCCATCACCGCATTGGATCGGATCAGGTGATCAGGGTAGGCTATAATGCCTGGAAGACGGGTATTGCCTCTAAGGCGGGATTTTTGATTGATGGTGCGCAATATTTTCGCGCACTTGCGGATTCTCTATCTCGCGCTCAAGAGCAGATATTCATCATCGGTTGGGACTTTAACCCTGACATCCAGCTTATACCGGAAGATCAAGCTTCACCCACATTAGGTGAGTTCCTTATTTCGCTTGTCGAAAACAATAGCCGGCTCTCCATTCACATTCTTGTCTGGGCGATGGGTCCAATCTATTCTGGAAAATCCCTGCGCATGCTTGGGAAAACCGAACTGAAGTCGCATCCCAGGATCGACTTGCGGCTTGATACGCGGCATGCCGTTCGAGGTTCTCATCATCAGAAAATGGTGGTTATCGACGATGCGCTGGCGTTTATTGGCGGCATCGATCTGACTGCCAAGCGCTGGGATACGCCTGAACACCGCGCCGATCAACCTTTACGCTGCACGCCGAAAGGCGAACGGTATGAGCCGGTTCACGATGTGCAAATGACAGTTGATGGTGAAGCGGCCGAAGTAGCGGCTGAAATCGCCAGGCGCCGGTGGTGGCAGGCGACAGGTGACGATCTTGTGCGTCCACGCTGCTATTCTCATTCTTTTCCGCCGGCTGCACGCTATGTATTTAGCAATTGTGACATCGCTTTTGCGCGGACCGAACCGGCAATTCGCAGAAGCACATCCGTTCGTGAGACGTTACAACTGACCCTTGACTGCCTGTCGCGAGCAGAGAAGCTTATCTATATAGAAAGCCAATATTTTGCATCGAAAGATGTAGCCGATCTTTTGGCTTCTCGATTGAGTGAGCCGGATGGTCCTGAGGTCGTATTGATTTCGACCCTGAATTCGCATGGATTTCTCGAGAGAAAAGTACTGGGGGAAAATCGAGACCGAATGATCCGCAAGCTTAGACAAGCTGATAGATTTGGTCGGTTTCGTGCTTTCTATCCAGTTGTCCCAGATGAGAGCGGCAATACTAAGTGCGAGGAAGTCCTGGTCCATGCCAAGTTGATCATCATCGATGATGTTTTCATTCGCGTCGGATCGTCGAACCTGAACCAGAGATCGGTGGGCCTTGATACGGAACTTGACGTCGCTATCGAAATGCATAGCGACAAAGAACGACAGATCCTGGCCGACATGCGAAATGGTCTCCTTGGTGAGCATCTTGGTCTGCCGAGCACTGATTTGGCAAAAGCCCATCAAGAAGCTGGATCATTGGTGCGCGCCTTGGATCGAGTGAACGTTGGATTGCGTGGGCTGCGGACTTTTCCTGTCGGTGACGAGAACGGCAAAACAGGTTTGCATTTTGCTACGGGCCTTGTGGACCCAAAAGCACCTTGGTGGCCGTTGCAGTTGGTTTCTATTCCATTCTCGATTCTCAAGAAAATCCGACGCATGGCGATGGCGAAGTCAGGACTGAGCCAGGCCGATGGACAACAGCAGCGGATATCTGCCAACAACAGTTAAATTATATTTTTGAGCCCCACCGAGAGCTCTTGTGATTTGTAAATCACAAGAGCTTTTTCTATGGCGAGGCTTAGTATTCTTATGAATGCAGCCTATGACATCGTCAAAGAGTTGCTGCTTTCACTGTCTCATTTGACGAGGAATTATCCCGGCGTTCGCGGCGCGAATAATACCATTCACTGATGGCAAAGACCGGGATGCCGATTGCCAGCGGAATGAAAAAATACACAACGCGAAATGCAATGAGCGCGCCGATCGATGCGTCTTTGCCCATGATGAAAGAGATCGTCGCTTCCATTACGCCGAGTCCTCCAGGAACATGGGCAACCAGCGCCGAGAGGTTAGCCATGACATAGGCGGTTGTCGTTTCAAAAAAACCTGCGGACGATCTTGCCAACCAAAAAAGACAAGCGGCGACGGCGGTGAAATTGGCGATGCCAACAGCGACCTGGGCAAGGGCGATAGGCAGGGTTGGCAGTGAGAAGCGCCATTTGTATATTCGTATTTCACCTCGCAGCCAGGATGAGGCCACGAGATAGATGCCAATTGCAGCCAGACAGGCAAATCCAATCAGCCTCGCAGCGAAACTCCCCATGCCGCCGAGCTTGGCCGCACTCTGCGGAAACAGGGCAAGGCAAATGCCGGCCAATCCTATCAAGCCGATTCCGACGGTTGCGCCGCAAAAGAGAATGATTTTGGCGACTTCCTCGTTTTTGAGGCCCCAGCGCCGATAATACCGATAGCGCACCGCACCGCTGGACAGCGCCGCCAAGCCGACATTATGTCCGATAGAGAGGCTAACAAAAGACGCGACCGCGGCTTTTCGCCAGGACAAACGAGAACCGGCATAGAGAATGCCAAGATAGTCGAAGCCAGTCAGACAAAGGTAGGAGATGGCACAAAAAAATAATGACAGAGCAAAACCTGTCCAAGGGATGGCAGACAATGACATTTCGATATCGTTGAGGGAGAATTTGCTCAGCGCCCGGTAGCTCAGCCAGAGGGCTATTGCTGTCGCAGCAAGGAAAATGCCATTCAACAAAATCTTCTTTTGCATCAAATCCGTTCCGAGGTTGCTCTTCGTACAGGGAACGATTTCCCGCCTAAGGTGTTCCCTCGCCATGAGCTCCATATTTCGTCTCCTTACCTATAATATTCATAGCTGTATCGGCACAGACAGAAGACTTGATCCAGCCAGAATTGCCGAAGTGATCGCAACCACCGAAGCAGATATTGTCTGCCTTCAGGAAGTGGATGTCGGACGAAACCGAACCTCAGGAATTGATCAAGCGGACGTGATTGCTGGCTATCTCACCATGAAATCACATTTTCATTCCGCCTTGAATATTGCTGAGGAACGATATGGCGATGCACTTTTGACCAGGTTCCCGACCCGGATCGTCCATCAGGGCATGTTGCCATCACGCGGTGAGCAAAGGGGCGCGCTGTTGGTAGAGGTATCGATTGGAGAAATTGCTGTTAACGTCTGCGTGACACATTTCGGCTTACGGGCGGGTGAGCGAGCAGAGCAGGCAAGGGCGCTTTTGGGCGTGGAATGGCTCGGACCCTTGCTGGAGGCAGATGCTCCCATTGTGGTCGCAGCCGACTTGAATGCTGTCCCAAATTCAAAAGCTTTCAAACTCCTGGTGGCAAGATTGGCCGATGCCACGAAAGCTAACCTAAAGTCCGACAGCCTCAGTCGGTCGAAGCCGACATTTCCATCTCGCTTTCCATTCCTGCGGTTGGATCATGTTCTAATATCAGGTGGATTAAATATCCTTGAAGCACGGGTTATCGATACACCTTTGGCACGGCGGGCCTCAGATCATCTGCCGCTTCTTGTTACAATGCAAATTTGATTGCACTTCGCATGATAATATTGATTTAGTTCCATAATGTTGATTATCAATATTTACGACGTAAGGGGGGTGGGTTCAAGGATGAAGTGCGAAGGGATATCAATCCCCCGCATTTCGATTTTCCTACCGATGAACTGAACTGTGATCTGGCTCAGGGCCACAAACGGGCGTGTCTGTTGACATCCTTGTAAAGCAGATAGCGGAACCTGCCGGGACCGCCAGCGTAGCAGGCTTGTGGGCAGAAGGCGCGCAGCCACATGAAGTCACCGGCCTCGACCTCGACCCAGTCGTCGTTCAGTCGGTAGACGGCTTTGCCTTCCAGGACATAGAGGCCGTGTTCCATCACATGGGTTTCCATGAACGGAATGATGCCGCCAGGTTGGAAGCTGACGATATTCAGGTGGAAGTCATAGCGGATATCATTGGGATCGACGAACCGGGTTGTCCCCCAGGCTCCGCCGGTGTCAGGCATCATGGCAATTTCATGCTCGTCTTCATGGGTGAAGATTGCCGGTGGTGGCTCCAATCCCTCTACCGCTTGGAATGTCTTGCGAACCCAATGGAATTTTGCAGGCGCATCGCTGGTGTTGAGAACTGCCCATGTCGAACCGGCCGGCAGAAAAGCGAAAGATCCGGCACGAAGATCATGCTCAGTGGTTTCAAGAGTAAGTCTAAACGCACCTTCTACTACGAAGATCGCTGTTTGGGCTTGAGCATCTGGTTCCGGTCTTATGCTGCCTCCTCCGGGTTGGACTTCCATTACATATTGCGAAAAAGTTTCCGAAAATCCTGTCATGGGTCTGGCGATGATCCAGGCGCGGGTTTTTTCCCAATGCGGCAGAAGACTGGTGACGATGTCACTCATCACGCCTTTGGGAATGACCGCATAGGCGGTTTTGAAAACAGCCTTGCCCGAAAGCAACTGCGTCTGGGGCGGCAGGCCCCCATAATTGGTGAAATAACTGTTCTGGGTCATGCGGCCTCGGTTTTTCTCCGGATGAGTTCCTTTGTCTTGTATCGCATAAACCGAGCAACAGGAATCGTGAACCTAAGTCTTTTCCTTTGAAAACCTGCTTTGCAGGATATGGAATTTGGATAGTCGTGGATTTTCTGGGCTGAAAAATCCTTGAAATTGCCGAGCAAACGCCTTGAAACAGACGACTTACGGCTCCATCTTCAGGTCAACCCGTGGTCCGGGCCCCTCTGGCAGCAGCCGCCGGCGCTTCTGCGATGTCGGACCGTTTTCGACACATGCGCCGGCATAGGATTGTAGCCATGGTCTTGGTTCTGTCAGGTGGTTCGCGCGCTTTTTCCCAGGTCAATTGCTTGTCATCGATGGCGATAAACATCTCGCACCGCGCCGGTCGTGACTGCCGTTACCGTATCCCCGCCCCTAAGCTTTTGAATATCTTACGCTAGGAGCAGGGTTATGTTTACAGAAATCTTTGCCACTCTGATCAGCTTTTTTCTGATCGACCCGATAGAGGCGGATCTTCGCAGTCGCCTGGCGTCGATGAATTCATCGGCAAGTACAATAGAACAGGTGCAAACATGCGTGCGAGATTCAGCTCCGAAGTTACTACAACAAGCGCTTGATGATCCAAGCTGGGCTGTTGCCTCTGGCTTACGGATTTCTTTTGGCTGGACTACGCCGGTTGCGGTTGTCTCGGAAATTTCTCCCGAATGCCGGACCGCCTTCTCACTGCTTGGATCTGAGACCGGCGGCGATGTATAGACGATTTGAACAAGGACAGGTTATGACAAAACTTCACGACAGAGGACATGCGATGGTTCAGAGCGTTTCAGGGCTGGATTGGTGCCCAAAGGACGATACCACGTTCACAATCCGCGCCCGTCGGAATGTTTTGACGGGGTTCTGGGCCGGAGAGCGCCTGGGATTGCGCGGCCAGGAATTGGTGCTTTACGCCCAGGCCTTGCATGTGGAGGATCATCGATTGCCTGGTGATCTCGATCTTGTTGAAAAAATTCAAGCAGATTTCGCGTCGGCTGAAGTGGTAATCAGCACAGCCGATATTCACCTTGCGTTGCGCTCGGCGCATCAGCAAGCGCTACGGGATAGCGGTTGCACGGATTAAGATGATGATGATGTCTCGAAAGCCCGGTCCTGCCGCAGGTGACGACATTGTGCGGGGATCCGGCTTCCTGTTGGAGGTGCTGGAAACTGCTCGTTTGCGTGGTGGTATTTCCATTGGTGAACTGATCGGTCGGCGGGGTCGAATTGGGATAGCCTTCACCTTGCTGGTGCTTTGCCTGCCGACCCTGGTCCCCCTGCCCGGTCCTTTCGGGATGGTTTTCGGCACCTGCCTGGCATTCGTTGCTGTGCAAATGTTGTATGGTGCGGACCGGATCTGGCTCCCGGGTTTCATTGCGCGGCGAACGGTGTCGCTCAAGGTTGTGGAAACAATGGTGCGGCTCGGACGGCCCTGGGTGCTGAAACTCGAAAGCTGGCTGATCGCCGGGCGTCTGCCGTTTCTCACGGGCAAGACGGCGCGAATGATCCTGGCGCTGCCCATTCTCGTGCTGGCAGTGCTGATCTCCCTGCCAATTCCCTTTGGCAATACCGCTCCAGCGCTGGCAATCATCCTGATTGCTATCGCTCTTGCCGAGCGCGATGGCCTAGTGGTGATTTTTTCGCTCTTCGTTGCAGCTGGCGCCGGTGTCGTGACCTATTATCTCGTCACCGCCGCTGGAAACCTGCTGACCTGGGCATTCTAGCGCTTCTGCTGGTGGCGAAGGAGATTGTCTCTATTTTGCCATCGGTACGAATAGCCCGAGTTTGATATCCCGCAGCACGACATTGGTATGCATTCGGCGTATTTGCGGGTTTTCAGCCATGATAAGGGCGGCGATATCGTCGTAATGCTCAACGTCGCGGGCGGTGACGATTGCGATCAAATCGACCTGACCAGTGACATAATAAACCTGCTGAATATGATCCTGACGTTCCGACCAGGTGCGAAAGCGGGCAAGCGCATCGTAATTGTCGCGCTCAATCTCCATGCCGACGATAAACACCATGGGATGGCCGGTTATCTTGCGGTCCACCACCGCCACTTCACTTTTGATGATCCCCTCTTCCCGCAGCCGTTTCAGGCGTCTTTGTACCGCAGACAGAGAAAGTCCGATCTGTTCGGCAATAATCTCAGCCTTCAGCTGACAATTTCTCTGAATGATATCGATGATCTGGCGATCGAACCGATCCAATTGGTCCATGGGATGATCCTCCAAGCGTGCATTTCATGTTATTTTTTTAAGGATTATCCGCTTGATGCAAGGATTTTCTGCAGAAAATATGCAATCTAGTTCGAAATTGCGCGCATAAACTGCTTGAGTAAGCGATTATTGTGACATGCATTTGGAGAGTGGAGCCTATATGACAGATGGCGGCGTTTTCGCCCTGGAGGTGGAAGACATCCACAAGAGTTTCGGAGCGAATCCCGTTCTGAAGGGCGTATCTCTGCGTGCTGCTAAGGGCGATGTAATCTCAATTATTGGTTCGTCGGGCTCTGGAAAAAGCACGTTCCTGCGCTGCATCAACTTCCTGGAAATGCCGGACCGAGGGCGCGTCGTCGTCAATGGTGAAGAGGTTGCCATCAAGCTGGGGCGGCGTGGTGAGCCAAAGCCTGCCAGCTGGCGTCAGGTCGAACGGTTGCGGACCGGACTTGGGATGGTGTTTCAAAACTTCAATCTCTGGGCGCATCGGACAGTTTTAGAGAATGTTATCGAAGCGCCGGTGCATGTGATGGGCGTTAAGCGGGCGGAAGCCATCGAACGCGCCGAGTCCTTGCTGCATAAGGTCGGTCTCTACGATAAGCGCGATGCTTATCCGGCTTTCCTCTCGGGCGGGCAGCAACAGCGTGCCGCCATTGCCCGCGCACTCTGCGTGGAACCTGCCGTCATGTTGTTCGATGAGCCTACGTCGGCGCTTGATCCGGAACTGGTTGGCGAAGTGCTGAAGGTCATTCGTGATCTGGCCGAGGAAGGCCGCACCATGCTGCTCGTCACCCATGAGATGCGCTTTGCCCGGGATGTTTCCAGCCATGTCCTGTTTCTTCATCAGGGCCGGATTGAGGAGCAGGGACCGCCTGAACAGGTCTTCGGCAATCCGCTCAGCGACCGCTGTCGGGAATTTACCGGCGGGATCGGCGCCTGACGGCATCTTTGAAAATTTAGAATTCAACCAGGAGAAAGCCTTTTATGAAATTGTTTCCGCTGCTGTTGGCCAGCGCTGCCTTTGCCTTTTCCGCTTTTTCGGCGCAGGCCGATGTGCGCTTTGGTGTTATGAACGAATCCTATCCACCCTTCTTCGCAAAGGATGCGGGCGGCAAGTGGCAGGGTTGGGAAAACGACCTGATGGATGCTGTTTGCGCTGAGATGAAAGAGAAATGCTCTATCGTCGAACTATCCTGGGATGGGTTGATACCGGCATTGGGCGCCAAGAAGTTCGATGTGATCTGGTCTTCTATGTCGATTACCGATGAGCGCAAAAAGGTGATCGATTTCACCGACAAATATTACAATACCCCCAGCCGGCTGATCGGCATGAAGGATATGAAGCCGGGTGCCAGCGCTGATGATGTCAAGGGCAAGACCATTGGTATTCAGGTGTCCACCGTTCAGTCAGAATATTATAAAAAGTATTTTGCCAAGGTGGCCTCTGAAAAGACCTATCAAACCCTTGATGAAGCCTTTCAGGACTTGGCAGCGGGACGGATCGATTACGTGTTCGGCGATTCCATCGTACTCGACACTTTCGTCAAGAGTGATGCTGGCAAGGATTGCTGCGCCAATATGGGCGATGTCGCCGATGATGCCGCCGTGCTTGGTTCAGGCGTCGGTGGTGGTTTGCGCAAGGACGACACCGCTTTGAAGGCAAAGTTGAATGCGGCGCTGGCTGCTGTCCGGGCCAGCGGCAAATATGATGAGATCACCAAGAAATATTTCGATTTCAACATCTACGGTAAGTAAACGGTAGCTTACGTAAATGGCAGTGTCCCCCGGCATATTCGATCTGCTTTCCCCCTATCCACCTGGATGGGGCGGGACGCTGCTATGGGGTGCCGGGGCAACGCTTGTCATTTCGGCGGGCGCTTTTTTGATAGGGCTGGTGATTGGGATTGGCGGGGCTTTGGGCAAGCTGTCTGGCAACCGCCTGCTGCTCGGATTGCTCGATGTGTATACGACAGCGGTGCGCGCCGTGCCGGAACTGATCCTGATTGTCGGTCTTTATTATGCAGGCACTGATGGGCTTAACCGACTATTGCAGGCATTCGGCATGCCAGTGGTCGAGGTGAATGGGTTGATTGCCGCGATTGCGGTTCTGGGTGTCGTCCAGGGTGCTTACATGACCGAAGTGCTCAGGGGGTCTATCCTGGCGATCCCGATTGGTCAAAGTGAGGCGGCAAAAGCCTTCGGCATGTCACCGATCCAGCGGTTTCACAGGGTTACTTTGCCGGCGCTGCTGCCCAACGCCCTGCCCGGCCTTGCCAATTTGTGGATGGCTGTCACCAAGGATAGCGCGCTGGTTGCCGTCGTCGGCTATCAGGAACTGGCGCTGGCGACCCGGCTGGCGGGGGCGAGCACCAAGCATTATTTCCTGTTTTTCCTGGCTGCCGCCCTGCTCTATCTGGCCATCACTCTCGTTTCCAACCTGTTCTTCAAGCTGATCGAGCGCCGGGTGCGGCGCGGTCAGCCGCTGCTGTCCTAGGAGATGCGATGGATTTCTCCTGGATAGGCAATTATTGGCCTCTGCTGCTCACCGGAGCATGGCAAACTCTTGCTTTGTTGGTGATTTCGGTGGTCTTTGGTTTTGCAATCGCCATTGGCCTTGCCTTCGCTCAGGTCAGCGGCGGACCGGTGACGCGGGTCCTTGCGCGCGGCTATTCGACGTTTTTCCGTGGCACGCCGCTATTGATCCAGCTCTGGTTGCTTTATTACGGCGTCGGATCATTGCTGCCGATGATCCCCGGCATTCGTCAAAGTTTGATCTGGCCGCTGTTGCGGGAAGGATTTTTCTTTGCGGCAGTCAGTTTCACGCTCAATTACGCGGCCTATGAGGCCGAAGTTTTGCGCGGAGCTTTGCTAGTCGTGCCTAAGGGCGAGCTTGAGGCGGGCCGTGCTTTCGGCATGGGTCGCTTCACGCTCATTCGGCGGGTCTGGCTGCCGCGTGCGATCCGGATTGCTCTTCCCACCATCGCCGGGGAAGTGGTCATGCAGCTGAAGGCCACCCCCCTCGCCTTTACCGTGACGGTCATGGATCTCTATGCGGTCGCTTACAAGGTGCGCCAGGATACGCTGCTTGTCTATGAACCGCTGATCGTCGTTACCCTCTTCTATCTTGCTCTCACTGCGATCATTGCCCGTTGCTTCCGGGTGGTCGAGGCGCAGGTTCCAATCCGGCGATAACCAACAGGACTATATGTATGACAAAGGTTCGCATTCTCGATGGCGGCATGAGCCGTGAACTTCTTCGGCTCGGTGCGGAGTTGAAGCAGCCGGAATGGTCGGCGCTGGCGCTGATTGATGCCCCTGACATCGTTCGTCAGGTGCATGCGGAATTCATTGCGGCGGGTGCCGAGGTTGTGACGACCAACTCTTATGCATTGGTGCCGTTTCACATCGGGGAAGAGCGTTTCCAGAGTGAAGGCCCATCGCTGATTGCTCTGTCGGGTGAGTTGGCGCGGCAGGCGGCGGATGCTTCAGGTCGAAAGGTGCTTGTAGCCGGGTCTTTGCCACCGATCTTCGGTTCCTATGAGCCGCAGAATTTTGATCCATCGACGGTTGATGCCTATCTGGATGTGCTGGTTGCCAACCTTGCGCCCTTCGTCGATGTGTGGCTTGGTGAAACGCTCAGTCTGATTGCCGAAGGCGAAGCCGTTCAAAAAGCGGTTGCCGCAACAGGCAAGCCCTTCTGGATTTCTTTTACGCTTGCTGATGAAGCGGGACAGGATATTGGCGGCTCACCGAAGCTTCGCTCCGGCGAATTGGTCCAGGATGCCGCGCTTTGGGCAACTGGCTCTGGCGCATCGGCGCTGTTGTTTAATTGCAGCAAGCCGGAAGTGATGAAGGCGGCGGTGGATGTGGCGGCAGCGACATTCAGGCAAAAAGGTGTTTCCCTGGACATTGGTGTCTATGCCAATGCTTTTGAAGGTGAGCAGGGTGAGGCCGCAGCGAATGAAGGCCTGCATGAGACCCGCGCCGACCTGACTGATGATGCCTATTGCCGCTTTGCCTGCGATTGGGCTGACGCGGGGGCGACGATGATTGGCGGTTGCTGCGGCATTGGCGCGGCGCATATACACCAATTGGCGAAGGCTCTTTCTGCTTAGTCTAAACGTCTATGCGCCGGGTTTGGCCTTGCGCATGATCCAGAGAAAAGCAAGGCATCCGGCAAGACCTGTGACGATGCCAATCGGCATGTCCTCCGGTGCAACGGCCAGTCTTGCCACGAGATCGGCGAGGATCAGCACCAATGCGCCCGTCAGCGCCGAGAGCGGCAGGACACGGACATTGTCTGATCCCGCCAGTGCGCGCACCATATGGGGAACCATCAGGCCGACAAAGCCGATGGCACCTGAAAATGCGACCATTGTCCCGGTGATGAGTGCAGAGATCACAAATAATATCATGCGAAACCGGGCGACAGGCACGCCCAGGGTTGTCGCCGTCTCATCGCCCATCGCCAAGGCATTCAGCAAACGCGCATTGGGCAGCAAATAGCAAAGCCCGGCGGCGAGCACAGCGGCGGGGTAAATCAGGTGCTGCCATTGGGCAAGGCCAAGCCCACCGAGCATCCAGAAGGTTACGGTTTGGGTGGCGCGGGGATCTCCGAGAAAGACCAGCAGATTGCCGAGCCCGGTAAAGAAAAATCCGACAATCACGCCCGACAGCACCAGCCGGTCGGCCTGAAGGCTGCGGGTCAATCCCGCCACCAGTCCCACCGTGGCGGTGGCGAGCAGCGCCCCGCCAAATGCGAAAAGCGGCACGGTCAGCAGTCCGAAGATCATGCCGGTATGCAGCAACGCGAGGATTGCACCAAAGGCGGCGCCGGAGGAGACACCGAGCAGATGCGGATCGGCGAGCGGATTGCGGGTCGCTGGTTGCAGGACCGCCCCGGTTAGCGCCAGCCCAGCCCCGACAAGTCCACCGAGCAGCACCCGTGGAAATCGAACATCCCAGACGATGCTCACCCGCCCCGCCGGCCAGTCCACCGTAAAACTGCCTGGAACCAGGTGATTGGCAAGGATTTTCCAGACGGTGGCAACTGGAATGGGAGCCGCACCCAGCGAAATGCCGGCACTGACAACGATGATGATCGTCAGAACCAGCAGGATCGGCACAGATAAGCGTTTAATGAAAGTCAATGCTTACAGACTTTGCGGATGAAAGGCTTGGGCCAGCCGGGCGATGGCATCGATATTACGCGGTCCTGGGGTTGCCTCGACATAGTCAAGCACAACGAAACGATCATTTTTCACGGCGTCGATATTCTGGAAGGCCGGGTTATGCTTCATGTAATCGATCTTCTGTTGAGCGGTTACTTCGCCATAGTTGACGATGATGATCACCTGCGGATTCCGCTCGATCACCGGTTCCCAGGACACCTCCGTCCAGCTTTTCTCCACGTCATCCATGATATTGACGCCGCCAGCCGCCTCGATCATTGCGGTGGGAATACCGAAGCGACCGGATGTGAACGGCTTCTGTTCACCGGAATCATAGACAAAAACGGTTGCAGGCTTGTCTGTTGGACTGATTTTGGCCTGGATTTTTGCCAATTGCTGGCGATAGCCGGCAACCAATGCCTCTGCCCTGTCTTCGACCCGGAATATCCGGCCCAAGTTGATGAGGTCGATGAACATATCGTCCATGGTCGGCTTGGCCTTGGCCATGATGTGAATGCAGCTTTCCGTCAGTTCATAGACCTTGATGCCCAACGGGCTGAGGGTGTCCGGTGTCACCTCGCCGCCGACCTTCATGCCATAGTTCCAGCCGGCGAAATAGAAATCCGCATTGGCATTGAGCAGGACTTCCTTGCTCGGATATTTCGGCGACAGTTCCGGCATTTGGCGGACACCCTCGCGCAGCTTTTCGTCCAGTGTCTTCCAGCCGGAAACCCCGGTATAGCCGACCATATGATCCTGCAATTTCAGCGCCAGCATCATTTCGGTCAGGTTGACGTCATTGGAGACGGCGCGTTGCGGGGCTGTATCAAAGGTAACCTCACGGTTACAGCTCTTGACGGTAACGGGTTCCGCTGTGGCTGCGGTGAGGCTGACTGCGGCAAGAAAGGTTGAAAGTGTGAAAATGAGAAGAGCGTTTTTCATGTATGGTCCAATGGGTTGCGGATCAGGCACTGAGCGCGAAGGAAAAATTGCGGGTGGCGCCGCCATCTAGGCTGTGGACATGGGTTTGAACGGTGAAGGCTGCGGACAGATGGTCTGCGGTCAGGACATCGCGCGGACAGCCCTCGGCAATCATCTGTCCATCCTTCAGAATGATTGCTCTTGTGGCAAAACCTGCGGCAAGATTGATGTCATGCAGTGTGGTGACGATGGTAATGCCGAGACCACGCAACAGATCGAGAATTTCCAACTGGTTGCGAATATCGAGATGGTTGGATGGCTCATCCAGAATGAGCAATTGCGGGTCTTGCGCCAGCGCCCTGGCGACGAGAACGCGTTGCTTTTCGCCGCCTGACAAAGTTGCAAAATCACGTCGCGCCAGATCGGTGACATGGAGGTGATCCATGGCATGCAGCGCTCTGGCTTTGTCGTCTCCGGTGCTCTGCGACCTTTTCCAGGCGCTTTTCTGCCAGGGAATTCGGCCCATCATGACGATATCTTCGACGGTAAAAGGGAAATCTGCCGGCATTTCCTGGACTACGACGGCGATCCGGCGGGCGACCGTCCGCGGATCGATTGTCCATACATCCTGCCCGTCCAGTAGCACCCTGCCCTCACCCGGGCGCACGGCACGATAAAGGCAGCGCAGCAGAGTTGTCTTACCCGCCCCATTCGGGCCGAGAATGGCCAGGCGCTCACCAGCGGTAAGCGTAAAATCGATATTTTTTATCAGGGATCGCGCGCCAGTTGGCCCATAGCTGAGCCCCCTCACCTCAAGCGAGGCACCATGACCGTCACAGCTCATGCAGGAGCCTGCATCGGTTGACCGGACATCAGGCGTGCCGCGCCTCGGGCCGGATCGTCTGAAAAAGGAACGAATGGCCACGCCTCTCGGCGGACCTGAAGTCTTATCGCTGCCATCGGAACACCCCGTCCGTTGCGGTTGAACATCTAAATGGCAGGTCTCCTGGCTTGCGGGTCGCTGTTGGCCTGCGCCTTCCCGGCTTATCGCCAGTGGCATCGTGCAGGCCCACTCGCCGCTCACAGTTGCGGGGGCAGCCACGGTTTCGGTCCCTTTTGGGTAAGCCTCACCGTATTCCCTTTTCAGCCGCAGCCTTCTTTGCAAGGCTACAGCACCATTTGGATCTATCACTGACATGGGTTGCGGTTCCGCACAAGTCTGTTTTCAAACTATATCGATAATTAGGTTTTGTTATAACGTTACGTAAAATGGGTCAAGCTAAAGAGCGTGGATTTGTTTGGTTGGCTTGGTGCCAAGCCGAACAAATCCGGACAAGCTTTAGGTGTTAAGGACGCAGACCGTTGAAAGTAACCTTGGATATGGCTTCTTACTTACGGCCACCCATTTCAACGATTGGCGGTTCGGCGTCGGCGGGCAAGGGACTTTGATAGGGTTGGCCCTTGCGACGGGCGACCAGATCGGCAAGGGCCGCTTCGCGTAACTGTTCGCTTTCGAAGGCGGCGCGGCCTGTGGCGGCCATGACCTTTGCCGCAGCCACCATGCCCTTGTGAGCCAGCGGACTTTTCCCCTGCGTCACCAATTGCCAGGTGTGGAACGGTGTGCCGATGGCGCAGGTTGGCCCATCGGCCTGGACGGTTGGCACCACCCAGCTGACATCGCCGACGTCGGTTGACCCGGTTAGCAGCGGCGTGCGGTCATGGGCGGGCAGAATGAAATCGGCAAGCGGGATATCGCGCTCCGGCAGGCCTTCAAAACGCCAGGGCGCCGACTTTTCTTCCGGCGTTAAGACGGCGCGGATTGTTTCGGCGAAAGCCCGATCCGCCGCATCGAAGGGTGGTGGGCCGAGTTCTTCCCAGGCCTCCTGCATGGCCGCCATCAGCGGACCATTGGTCAGCACGTTGGAAACGGCGCTGATTACCTGTGTTTCCAGCCGGGTCTCGGTCATCAATGCCGCACCCTCGCCAATTTTCTTCACCCGCTCCACGAGGGTCTTCATGCCTTGCAATTCCGGGGCGCGGATCAGATAGCGAACCTTGGCATAGGCCTGGACGACATTGGGTGAAATGCCGCCCGCATCGAGAATCGCGGCGTGTACGCGGCAATCGGATGGCATATGTTCGCGCATATAATTGACGCCGACGCTCATAAGCTCGACCGCATCGAGAGCGCTGCGCCCCAGATCGGGGTTTGATCCGGCATGGGCCGCCCTCCCCCGGAAAGTGAAATCGACACGGGAATTGGCAAGCGAGGTGGTGCGCTGCACGCCAGCGAAGGAGTTTGGATGCCAACTAATGGCTATATCGACACCTTCGAAGGCCCCTGCCCTGACCATAAAGGCCTTGGCGGCTCCGCCCTCTTCGGCCGGGCAACCATAATAGCGCACCCGTCCGGGCAAGCCTTTTTCTTTCAACCAGTCTTTCAGGGCCGAGGCCGCCAAGAGAGCGGCAGAGCCGAGCAGATTATGGCCGCAGCCATGGCCGTTGCCGCCTGCGGCAATTGGCTTATGTTCAGCGACGCCCGCTTCCTGGCTGAGCCCGGAAAGAGCATCATATTCGCCCAGAAACGCAATGATGGGGCCGCCCTCCCCCGCTTCGCCCATCACGGCGGTGGGTATGCCGGCCAATTGTTCGCTGACACGAAATCCTTCGGCCTTCAGCATGGCGACATGCTCTGCAACGGACGATTCTTCCATGTAGCAGGTTTCCGGCATGCCCCAGATCCGGTCGCTCAAGGCGATAAAATCAGGCGTCTTGGTATCGATGATCGACCAAAGTGCGGCGGATGTATTGGGGGAAACGGTCATGGGGGCACCTTTGACAATAAACAGCTGCTGACCATAAAAGCTTGGCGCTCAACAGCAAGCTTTTATGCCGTTGCTCTCCCAGGAAATGTGATTATGTGATGGAAACTTGCAGCGCCGCTCTTCTGCTTCAGGATAGCGGTTCCGTGCTTGTGTCTGCCGCGCGGGCCTTGGCTGCCTGGAGAATGTCGCGGGTTTCGCGCGCCTTGGCAACCGCTTCTGAAAGCGCCCGGTTTGGAACAGCGCCAGGATCTTCCTGGCCGTCGCTAAGCTGGCTCTCCTGTTCGAGACTACGGATCAAATCCTTGAAGGCCTCAGGTCCTTGAAGGCTTGCCGTCAGCAGGGAAATCAGCAACTCGCGGTGGGCGTTGATACGCCCCCGCATTGTTTCCGGAGTTGCGTCCGTCATGAATGCAGGCTCCGAGCCGGCTTGGTCCGCGCCGGAGTACGGCGATGGGTGACCGCATTATAAAGAGCGGCATATTGTTCGGCGCTGCGCTCCCAGCTGTAATGCGCCCGCATGGCTTGAAGCTGCAACCGCCGCCAATGGCGGGGTACAGCATAGGCGTCCAACGCCCGGCGAAGCGCGTGGCGCAGGCCCTCTGTGGTGATCTGGTCGAACTGGAAGCCGGTTGCCGCCTTGGCCGACATTGCCGCATCATTGGCATCGATAATGGTTTCCGCCAGCCCGCCCGTGCGTGACACCACGGGTACGCAGCCGTAGCGCAGGGCGTAAAGCTGTGTCAGGCCGCAGGGTTCGAAACGCGATGGCTGAATGATGGAATCGGCACCACCATGAATGCGATGCGCGGTTTCCTCGTCATAACCGATCTTGACGGCCATGCGGCCAGGAAAGCGCTGCGCAGTCTCGATCAGCGCCTGTTCCAGGGCGCGATCCCCCTGCCCGAGAACGATCAGCTTACCGCCGCCGTCGATGATCTCGCTGGCGGCCTCTGCCAGCATATCCATGCCTTTTTGCCATGTAATACGGGTAATGGCGGCAAAGAGCGGACCATCATCATTGTCCAGGCCGAACTGGTTTTGCAAATCCACCTTGTTCAACCGCTTGAGGCCGATGGTTTTCTGGTCAAAGCGCGTGAATAGATGCGGATCGGTGGCCGGGTTCCAGATTTCCGGATCGATCCCGTTGACGATGCCGCGTAGCTTGTCCTTGCGCTGTCTGAGAACGCCCTCAAGGCCCATGCCAAAGCGTGGCGAAAGGATTTCCCGGGCATACGTCGGGCTGACGGCGGTGATCATGCTCGACGTCATCAACCCACCCTTCAGGTAGCTGATATCGCCATAATACTCCATGCAATCCGTGGACATCACGCTTGGCGGTAGTCCGATGGAGGGCAGCAGGGCAGCGTTGAACTGGCCCTGGAAGGCCAGATTGTGAATGGTCAAGACCACAGGTGTCGCGCAATCCATGTGCCGCAAATAGACTGAGGTCAGAGCGGTTTGCCAGTCATGAGTGTGAACGACATCGGGAACCCAGCCTGGCAGGCTGCCAGCGGCAATTTCGGCGGCGGCCAGAGAAAGGACCGCAAATCGCTTCCAATTGTCGGGATGGTCAAGGCCGTTCTCGTCCACATAAGGGCCACCCGGACGGTCGAACAATTGTGGGGCATCGAGTATGAAAAGGTCGAGACCATGAATGCTTGCGGCATAGAGCGCGGCGGATTCGCCAAGAAGGTCTTCGAAAACCAACAGCGGCGGTTGGTCCCGGATCAATCTGCGGACATTGCTATAGCCTGGAATCAGTGTTCGGGTGGCTACACCAAAATTGGCGAGCGCCTTTGGCAGAGCGCCCGTCACATCGCCGAGACCGCCAGTTTTAACGAGTGGAAAAATTTCCGAGGTGACGGAGAGCGATCGCAGACTCTGATCGATGACATTGCCTTTCTGCATGCGTTGCGGAAGGCAGCGGATTCCAGCCGCAGCGGTCGCCATGTCCTGCCGGTCTGAAAAAACAGGTGCCATCAGATTATCTTTCGCTTGCGTTTCGTCGCTGCGGCAGGCTTTGGATCTTGTGGCGCATCGGCCATCTCAGCTTCTGGGCTTTGTCTGGTCTTGGCAGCCTGTTCCTTGTGAATTGGGGCTTTCGCAGTTTTGGTGTTCGCGGCTTGGCTCGCGCGTTTCAGAGCGCCTGCCTTGGCCTTTTGCGCGGATTGCGAAAGTTCTTGAAATTCGCGATGCGCCTGCTGCCAATGGGCATCGTCCTTCCCGTGTGGCTTGCCCTCTTCTTCCCAAAGGCTATAGGCTCGTTTTTCGATCCACTCTTTGTCGGATGGCTTCATCGTCTATCTCCCATTGACCACCCCTCTAACGTGAAATCGGCCGTTTCTGTTCCCCGCGCAATGGTCGTTTCGTGAAATTTTCATCGCTGACTTGCGGATAGGCAGAATGGGATAAAGGAACCATCCATCAACGCCCTTGGCAGACAAGGAATTATCGCTTTTTCAGGAACAATAACCCTTGCCCATCTGTTTTCGACCTGAGCGTCAAATACAAAGAAAAGACAGCGCGACAAAGGAGAAGGCAATGGAATTGATTGGCACCTTGGTGCATCCTGAAAAGGGCGGACGGTCTGGATACAATGTCGAGTTCGTTTCCGACAGTGGCGATGTGGTCTCCGTCCAACTGAAACAAAGCGAAGGACGGTCTCTGACACGCGAAAATGCGCCGGAAGCAGCCAGGTCCCTGCTGAAGGAAATCAGCACGAAAGAGGTTGTTGAGGGCGGTACACGTCACGCCGACCAAGCCCGGCGGGACGAGGGCGACCGTGATCTCAACGATGCGCTGGAAGATACCTTTCCTGCCAGTGATCCAGTGTCAATGGCAACGTCCAGCACGATTGGTGGGACGGGAAATAACGACAACTGATCATCGCATGATGGCGGTTGGCCAAAAGTTGACAGGTTGACATCTGTCAACGCCGACGGGCGCAGCAACAGCATAAGTCACTCGCGGGTTAGCAAAAAGAAGAATGGCCTGTCGAAATCACGATGCTCCATCAGTCCGAGACAGCGGCGGTCATCGATACGGCGAAAATGGTCAATAATCGGCTTTTCGTCATAGATCATCGCAGCACTGACAGTGCCGCCCAGTGCGACGGGCCTTAACCTTGCTTTTGGCCGGCCAGAGGCAAAGAACCGTCCCAGATTACGAACTGCTGCTCTTCCCACCGCGTTATCGAACAATCCGGGTGATGCCAGCAAAAGCCGCAGTGGAATGAAGAACGGATTTAACGGATAGAAACCGAAGCGGTCGCGCATGATAAGCGGATGACCTTCGTCGGCGGAGACAAAATTCTTGCCGTGCCAACCGAAAGGCGGCATCAGGCCATCTATCGGATGATTTGTCGCTAACTCCTGCCCGACCCACATGCCGATCATGTCATCGACTTCAAGGGCAGGCAGTTGGAGAAACCTGGCAATTGCTTCTTCGCCCGTTGTGCCATGCTGTTGCCATTGGGTCAGCCAGTCCGTATCTGCAAGAGCCTGTGTGGTCACGGCAATGTGTTCCCGCTTTCTAGAGTTTCCGGTCCGGCGCATTGCATGACGTTTTCCCTTGCCTCATGAGGCTCCTCTCCAGGTGATGGTTCTGGACTGTTTGCTTGTTGCGCTTTCTATGCGGCAATTATGCGTTGCTGCTATCAACATCACTTCACGGCATTTGTTCCTCTTGGGGCTGTCACGCTGCGTTGAACCTGGGTGAGGTATTGTGTTTGCGAATAGTTCAAGCCTTTGATCCCTTTGATACGCCTTCAGAAAACGAGCCGGACGCAGGACCGGATTTGTTTGAAACGCTGAAAAGTGATGGCAGGTGTGCACCAGTGGGGTTTGCATCGTTGAGATGAATGGCCTACTCCCTAATGCATGAAATAGTTGACATATGACAATTGCCAAGAGGCGCCATTGCCCTCGCGTTGTCAGTGAAGAATGGATGAGCGGCGATCATGACGCGGTTTTTACCCGATAAATTCACCCTGATGCTTGTGCTTACAGTGGCTCTGGCTTCAGTCTTGCCGATCAGCGGGCAGCCGGCGGTTTATTTCGGCTGGGCAACGAAAGTTGCGATTGCGGCGCTGTTTTTTCTGCATGGCGCCCGCCTGTCGCGCGATGTCGTGATTGCTGGCATGTTGCATTGGCGCTTGCATCTGTCGATCCTGGCCGTGACCTTCGTGATCTTTCCTTTGCTCGGCCTCGGGCTGGGATTTTTCGTGCAGGGTTTCCTGCCGTCTTCGCTTTATCTTGGCATTCTTTATATCTGTGTCCTGCCATCGACCGTCCAGTCGTCGATTGCCTTTACCTCCATGGCAGGCGGCAATGTACCAGCGGCGATCTGTTCAGCCTCGGCCTCGAATATTTTCGGCATGATCCTCACCCCCCTGCTCTGCGGGCTGCTGCTATCGGCCGGTGGCCATGGGGGGATTTCGCTCGACGCTGTCTTGCAAATCTTCGTGCAACTGCTGCTTCCGTTCATTGTGGGGCAGTTGCTGCAACCCTTTATCGGCAATTGGGTCAGGGCGCGCAAATCCTTGCTGTCGCCAATTGATCGCGGCTCGATCCTGATGGTTGTTTATGCCGCCTTCAGCGAGGCGGTCATCGAGGGGATCTGGAAGCATTTCTCGCTGGCCGATATCGGCGCGGTCGTGGTGGTCGATATCGTCCTGCTGGCGTTGGCGCTGATCATCACTACCTTCGGCAGCCGGTTGCTCGGTTTTTCCAAGGAGGATGAAATCGCCATCACCTTTTGTGGCTCAAAGAAAAGCCTGGCCTCCGGCGTGCCGATGGCCAGCGCGATCTTTGCCGGGCAAAGCATTGGCGCCATCGTCATGCCGTTGATGCTGTTTCATCAGATCCAGCTGATGGCCTGCGCGGTGATTGCCCAGAAATATGCGGAAAAGCGCAAGTTGAAAGAAGCCGAAGTGGCGCTTGCTTCCGCCTGAGGCACTTTTATATCAATGCGAGGATGCTGGTGCCGCCTCGCATTGAAGGCACACTCAGGAAAAGGCAATTTGAGTTTTCATGGCCTTGCTCCGGTCAGATGCGATGGCGAAGGCGGAAAGCGCGTCTTCCAAAGGCACGGTGTGGGTAATCAGCGGCTTTACGTCGATCAGCCCCTTGCGCATCAGCTCCACCCCGACCGCAAATTCACTGTGGAAACGGAAGGAGCCGCGCAGGTCGAGTTCCTTGGCGGTAATGGCCATCATTGGCAAGGTCATATCGCCGCCAAGACCAAGCTGCATGATGACGCCGCGTGGACGCATGGCGGAAATTCCGCCAGCCAGCGCCGAGGCGACGCCGGTGCATTCGTAGAGCACGTCGAATGTGCCTTTCCCCACAGCGTATTCTGCAAGGCCGTCCGGCTGGGTTGCGGTGTTGATCACCCGGTCAGCGCCCGCCGCCTTGGCCAATGCTAGCGTGAAGTCCGAGAGATCGGTGGCAACGATTTCTTTCGCCCCGGCTCTGCGGGCGGCAATGATCGACAAAACGCCAATCGGGCCGCAACCTGTAACCAGAACCCGCTTGCCGAGCATTTCGCCTGCCCGCCGCGTTGCGTGCAACGTCACGGCCAGCGGTTCGGCCATCGCCGCCTCCCCCGCGCTCAGTCCATCCGCGACCACGCATTGCCTGGCATCGGCGACAAGGCTTTGCCGGAACGCACCCTGGATATGGGGAAAGGACATGGCGCTGCCGTAAAACCGCATATTGATGCATTGATTGTGCAGACCTTCCTGGCAATAGGTGCAGGTGTGGCAGGGTCGTGACGGTGAGACGGCGACGAGTTGGCCAATGTCCAGTCCTGTGACCCCTGCCCCCAGTGTCTCGACATAGGCCGAGACTTCATGGCCAAGGATCATCGGCTGTTTCAGTCTGACTGCGCCAAAACCACCGTGATTGTAATAGTGCAGGTCGCTGCCGCAGATGCCGCCGGTGGCAAGCCGTAGTTTCACTTCGCCGTGACCGGGCTCGACCTCGTCCACTTCTTCGATGCGAACGTCTTTTGCCGCATGGGCAACAATGGCTTTCATGGATTTATCCTCATAGAACCGGGGTTGGCAGAGCCGAGCCAGCGAAATGTGCGGTCAGATTATCGCGGACCAACTGGCCCATGGCCTGGCGGGTCTCAATCGTGCCGGAGGCGTGATGGGGCTGGAGCAGGACGTTGTCCAGCGCCAGGAAGCGTGGATTTAGCTTGGGCTCACCTTCAAAAACATCCAGCGCAGCAGAGCCCAGCCGTCCGGCTTCGAGTGCTTCCAGCAAGGCTGCTTCATCGATATTCGAGGCGCGGGAAATGTTGATCAGCATACCCTCCGGCCCTAACGCCTCGATCACATCGCGTCCGACGATATGTCGTGTATCGGCGGATGCGGCCAACGTGACGAACAGGAAGTCCGAGTTTCCTGCCAGTTCTACCGGATCGGCGATAAATGTCATGCCCTCGGCATAAGGCTTAGCGGCGACATCGCTGTAGGAAATCTGCATCTCGAAGCCTTTGAGGCGCTTGGCCACCTCAAAGCCGATACGACCAAGGCCCAGCACCCCTGCCCGCCTGCCCCAGACCCGACGTCTCAGAGGATAAAGACCCTTTGCAGCCCAGCTGCCATCCTTCACCCAGGTCTCAGCACCGATCATGCCCCGCGATTGGCATAGCATCATCGCAATGCCCAGATCGGCAACGTCATTGGTCAGCACATCGGGTGTATTGGTGACGCGGATGCCGCGGTCACGGCAGGCCTTCCGATCGACAGCATCATAACCGACGCCGTAGACCGAGATGATTTCCAACTTCGGGCAGGCGTCGATCATGGCGCGGTCAGCACCGAGTTCGCCCCTTGTGGCAATGCCTTGAATGCGCGGTCCAACGGTGGTGAGAAAAGCGACCTTGTCGGCTGCGTCAAAATAGCGGTGCACGGTGAACTGGTCGTTCAAAGGGCCTTCATCCCAGGCTGGATAGGGTCCGACCTGCAAAATCTCCGGCTTTGCCACTTTCTTTTCCTCTCCTTGATGAACCTGTTCTAAAAAACTTGACAGGCAATGTTATCGATAACATAAACAGGTTCAACAAATGTTGTCGAGATAAAAGTGGAGGATGCCATGTCGCTTGGTCTTTTCGATCTGACGGGTCGCCGCGCGTTGGTGACGGGGTCTTCGCAAGGCATTGGCTTTGCCCTGGCGCAAGGTTTGCGGGCGGCGGGCGCAACTGTCATCGTCAACGGACGCGATGAAGCTAAGCTTGCCGCAGCCGCTGCCCGGATCGGCGATGGCTGCGATGTTCTGGCTTTCGACGTCACCGATCATCAGGCGTCGCGCGATGCCGTCGATGGCTTCGAGGCCACCAAAGGGCCGATCGACATTCTCGTCAACAATGCAGGCATGCAGTTTCGCGGCCCTCTGGAGGAGTTTCCGGTTGATGCTTTCGAGCGGCTGCTGCGCACCAATATTTCCAGCGTCTTCAATGTCGGCCAGGCGGCGGCTCGCCACATGATCAAGCGCGGCGCGGGCAAGGTCATCAATATCGCCAGTGTGCAGACGGCGCTGGCCCGGCCATCGATTGCCCCTTACACGGCCACCAAGGGCGCGGTCGGCAATCTGACCAAAGGCATGGCGACCGACTGGGCAAAATATGGGCTGCAATGCAATGCCATTGCGCCCGGCTATTTCGATACGCCGCTGAATGCAGCGCTGGTTGCCGATCCTGATTTCTCCACATGGCTGGAAAAACGTACGCCCGCAGGGCGCTGGGGCAAGGTTGAGGAACTGGTGGGTGCCTGCATCTTCCTGGCGTCTGGAGCCTCGTCCTTTGTCAACGGCCATGTTCTGTATGTCGATGGCGGCATCACGGCCTCGCTCTAGGAGCAATGCCGCGATGAAACTTGTACTCATGGGCGTGTCAGGCTGCGGGAAATCCTCCGTTGGCGCCGCATTGGCGGCAAGGCTCGGCGCGGTCTATATCGACGGCGACGATCTGCACCCGCCTCAAAATATTGCCCGGATGCAGGCGGGCATTCCGCTTGGTGACGAGGATCGCTGGCCATGGCTGGATGCGGTCGGAACACGGCTTGCCGGGGAACAAGGCGTGACCATTATCGGATGTTCGGCGTTGAAACGGGCTTACCGCGACAGGATCAGGGAAAAGGCTTGTGGTTCTGTGCGTTTCATCCATCTGGCTGGCAGCCATGCTGTGATTGCCAGACGTGTCGCTGAGCGACCAGGGCATTTCATGCCCGCTTCGCTGCTCGACAGCCAATTTGCAGCGCTTGAGCCGCCGGGGGCCGATGAACATGCGGTGACCGTCGATATCGATCAGCCGCTTGACAGTCTCGTCGTGGCGATTGTTTCGGCAATAGGGGAGGAATGATCATGACCAACACAGTGGCGCTGATCGGCGCGGGCGCCATGGGTGGCGCAATCGGCAGGAGGTTGGTTGAAACCGGTAACCAACTGACTGTCTTTGACCTCAATGCTGAAAAGGTGGCGGAGTTGACCGCGCTTGGCGCGACGTCTGCAAAGACAGCGGCGGAAGCTGTTTCGCGCTCCGACTATGTTATTCTCAGCCTCAATGCGCCGCATATCATTCGGGCCGCGGTGTTCGGCACGGACGGAGTGGCGGAGGGGGCAAAGCCCGGAACGTTGATTATCGACATGTCCTCCATCGACCCGGAGGCAACCCGGCAATTGGCTGGGGATGCGGCGCAAATGGGTTTGCGCTGGGTCGATAGCCCGCTTTCTGGCGGCGCGCCCAAGGCGGCAATTGGTGAATTGACGTTGATGGCTGGCGGGACAGAGCAGGACGTGGCCGATGCCCATCAGGTTTTGCAGCATGTCGCCTCCAATTATACGCATATGGGTCCGGTGGGTGCTGGCCAAACCACCAAGCTGATTAACCAGGTGCTGTGTGGCTTGAATTTTCTGGCCGTGGCCGAGGCGACGCAATTGGCGCTGGACGCCGGGGTCGATGCCGCGAAAATCCCGCAGGCATTGAAGGGCGGTCGGGCCGATAGTGCCATTCTCCAGGAATATATGCCGCGTTATGTCACTAAGGATTATCGCCGCACGGGGCGGATCGACAATATGGTCAAGGACCTCAACGGCGCACAGGATTTGGCGCGGCGCACCAATACGGCGATGCCGCTGACGGCAGTTTGCGCCGAAGTGCATCGGATGCTGACAGCGGCGGGTCTGGGTGGAGAAGACCAGGCCATGCTGATGGAATTTTTCACTGGAGCAAAAAGGGAGATCTCCTGATGATCACACGTTATGCCTTGTTTGAAGGTACCGTAAAGCCTGGGCAGACGGAGGCATTCCGCGCTGCTGTTATCGAGACCATCTTGCCGAAATGGAAGCAGTTTCCGAAGGCGATGGATGTCAGGGTTTCTTTTGCCGAGGCCCGTGATGATGGCGCACCGGAATTTCCGATGATCCTGGCGATCAACTATCCGGATCTGGAGGCGGTCGAGGCCGCGCTGGCCAGCCCGGTTCGCGCCGAGGCACGTGCGGCAACAGAAGCAGTGCTCTCGCAGTTTTTCGATGGACGCATCCACCATCACGTGACGCTTGCCAACGAATTTGTGCTCTGATCAGGCGCTCGTGGGGTACCCTCCCCTGTTTGGGGTGGGTTTGCCGATTGGAAAAGCTTTTAGCTGGCTTTTATTCACCTTATAAACACAGTGTAACGCGCTGATAACCATAACGGGGGCCATTGGGTGACTGATTTCCGCAAACCGCCAACCATGGCCGACATTGCCCGCGTCACGGGTGTGTCGCCGATGACGGTGTCGCGGGCCTTCAAAACCGATAGCCTGATCAGCAAGGAAACCCGCGATGCGATTCTGCAAGCGGCAGAAGATCTTGGCTATGTGTTCGATTCCACGGCCTCCAATCTGAGGTCGCAGCGCTCCGACTTCGTTGCTGTTACTATTCCTTCGATCAACAATGCCAATTTCGCCGATACGGTTGGTGGTCTCTCTGAAACGCTCGCCACCCGGAAAATGCAAATTCTGCTTGGTTATACCAATTACGATATGCAGGAAGAAGAACGGCTGATCGAGCAATTGCTGCGCCGTAAGCCGCAGGCCATTGTTGTGACCGGTGGCAAGCATACACCCCGCGCCCGCAAATTGCTGGCCAATGCCCATATTCCAGTGATCGAGACCTGGGATGTTCCCTCCGAGCCGATTGGCCACTATGTCGGCTTTTCCAATGCCGGTGCGGTCTGCGCCATGGTCGATCATTTCGTTGCTGTCGGTTATCGGCGCCTGGCCTTCATTGGCGGGGATGTCGGAAGAGACACGCGCGGTAGCGATCGCCGCAACGGATTTATTGCCGCGATGACCCGCCACGGGCTGGATGCATCCCGGTTGATCGCCGCCGGACCGCCACCGATCTCGATGCGCGAAGGCGCGAACGCGATGACTCGGCTGCTGGAAACCCTGCCAGATACCGAAGCAGTGATTTGTGTATCCGACCTGTCGGCGTTCGGCGCTTTGACGGAATGTCAGCGGCGCGGCATCGCCGTGCCAGAGGGGATCGCCATTGCCGGGTTTGGCAATTATGAAATCGGCGCGATTTCCGTGCCGACGATTACCACAATCAATGCCTTTTCCCGGGACATCGGCGAAAAAGCGGCGCGGCTGATCCTGGATCTGCTGGACGGACGGCCATTGGCCGGAAACATTACCATCACGCCGGAACTAATCCTGCGTGACAGCAGCCTTTAACGGTAAAGCCATGCGCCAGCGAGGGCGCATGGCGTGGTTTTCAACTCATTTGCCCCAGATCTTCTTATAGGCATCCCGATAGCCATTGTCGGGATCGAAGCTGTTTTTGGGTCCGCCATCGAATTCGACATTGTCGGCGGTTACCACATGCAGTGGCGACATATAGCCGGACCATTTTTCGCCATTGAGGGCGCGGTTCAGCTCATCCACCAATTGCCAGCCTTGCAGGTTCAAGGGTTCGGCCACCGTCACCTTCTGGTACTGGCCAGCGCGGATGCGCTGATAGGCGGATTCGGAACCATCCCCTGCGGCAACATTGATCGGTGCATCGGTTCCCCCCTTCCCTGCCGAGGCGAGCGACGGCCCCATGAAATCGAAGTAAAGGTCGTTGATGGCCAGAGAATGTGTCCAGCTGTCGCCGTATTTCTGCAACAGCGAGGTGGTCAGCTGCGGCATCCGCTGCGAGGTCTCGGCAATCGGCGTATCGACATAGGCCAAAACCTTGCCGCCCAGCCGCTCGATTTCGGCCTTCATCTTGTCAGCCTTGGCGATGGCGATCGCATAGGTGGAGTCGGTAAAGATGATGACGCCCGGCTTGCCCTTGGCATCGACATAGGCCCAGTTGGCGGCGGCCTTCGAAACTTCCATAGCGTCCGTGCTGATATTGGCAAACAGGCCGTTCTTTTCGTCGGGGCCTATGGTGGGACCGGCATGCCAGGCGACCAATGGTATCTTGGCGGCTTTTGCCTGTTCCAGCGCCGGGGCCTGTTCCACGGCATCGAAACCGTCGATGATGATGGCATCAGGCTTCAAGGCCATGGCCTGACCGAAGGCGGCGGTGCGGCCGCCAATCGAGCCTGCGCCATCCAGCACCTTGACCTGCCAGCCGATGGCCTTGGCGGCTTCCTCCACACCATTGCTGACACCCAGGATACCACCATTTTTCAGGTCACCAGCGAGAACAACGATGGTTTTCCCCGGCTGTGGTTTTGGGGCGCTTTTCGGTCCGTCCCAAGTCGTCACCTTGCTGGCATATTTATCGACCACGGCCTTGGCTTCGGCCATCGGATCGGCCCAGGCGTTGCCTGCCGTGAACAGTATCAAGGCGCCGGTTGCTTGCAGGATATGTCTGCGTTTCATGTTCATTCCTCCCTCTGGAAATTACTGAACTGGATGCTGTTATTGTTGTGTGGTTTGCGGCTTGGTGACGGGCGCCATTCGACCGGACAGGCTGCGCCGTCGTTGTGCGTAGCCAGCAATGCCGATTGCGACCAGCAGAGTGACGCCGTTAAACAGCGGCTCGACATAGAAGGACCCACCGATCTGCTGGATGCCTGCAATGCCAACGGCCAGGATAATCACGCCGATCATCGTCCCCCAGACATTGACCCGGCCAGGCTTGATGGTGGTGGACCCAAGAAAAGCACCAACCAGAGCTGGGAGCAGATATTCCAAGCCGACGCTGGCCTGCCCGATCCGCAGCTTGGAGGCGAGCAGCACGCCGGCCACCGCAGCGAGTGTGCCTGACGTGACAAAGGCACCGATAACGAAGCGACGAACGGGAATGCCGTTCAGCGCGGCGGCCTTTGGGTTGGCTCCGATAGCGTAGACGTATCGTCCAAGCGGTGTGTATTCGAGGACCAGCCACATTATGACTGCCAGCACCAGAACATAGAAGCCGGTAATCGGCAGGCCGAAAACCATGGTGCCATTCAGGCTGTAAAAGCCTTGCGGCAACATGCCGACCACCTGACGTCCACCGGTATGCCAGAGCGCGATAGCGTAAAGCACTGTGCCGGTGCCAAGTGTGGCAATGAAACTATCGATCTTGGCGACTTCGACCAGAAGGCCATTGAGAAAGCCAGTAAAGGCACCGAGTGCAATGACGATCAGCACGGCCACTGGCCAAGGCAGGCCGAACATGGTTTGCAGGCTGATGGCCAGCACATGCCAGAGCACGATTCCATAGCCGATTGTGAGGTCTATGCGTCCGGCGGCCATTGGGATCATGGCCGCCAGTGATAGTATGGCGATGATTGTCTTGTCGGAGATTATTGAGCGCAGGTTTAGAACGGTCGGAAAGGTCTGCGGCAAGAGAATGGAAAACAGCAGGATGAGCCCGACGGTCAATATGACGAGACCGTAAACTGGCAGCAGACGTTGGATTTTCTGCGCTGTGCTCATGCCGGAAAGCTCGGCTCGCGTTGGCTCCAGCGCGTTGGATTCGATGGATTGCATTGGTTTTCTCCCAGGTTCAGGCCGCGTCCGAGGCGGAGGCTGCGGCGATCACCGCTTCTGTTGTCAGGTCCGGCCCGCTCAACTCTCGCAGGATCTGTCCGCGAGAAAATACCAGCGCGCGCTGGCAGATATGGGCGATTTCCTCAAAATCGGTGGAGACGACAAGGACGGCCAATCCGCCTTCGACGGCCTCGGCGATTAGGCGATAGATATCGGCCTTGGCGCCAACATCGACACCGGCGGTCGGATCTTCGGCCACCAGCAGGCGGCGTCCTGTTGCCAGCCAGCGACCCACCACGACTTTTTGCTGGTTGCCGCCGGAAAGTGCTTCTATGGCAAGGCTCTGATCGTTGGGCCGCAAGCCGACGCGCGCGCCAATCGCGTAGGCTTGCGCGGCTTCCTTGGCAGGGGTTAGAAAGGAAAGGAGACGGCGTCCCGAAGCGGCAGGATTGATGAAGGTGTTTTCCCGCAGGCTCAAGGACATGGCGACCGATTCTTCTGTTCGGTCGCGGGCTATCAATCCGACCCCGCTTGCCATGGCTGTTAAGGGGTTGGTGAGATCGACAGGGTGGCCGGAAATCGTAACGAAGCCAGAGGCGGGCTCAGCGCCGAATAGTGCGCGACCGACCAATTCATGACCCGCGCCGCGCAGTCCGACAAGTCCGAGCAATTCACCTTGGCGGATGTCGAAAGATACCGGCCCTGCGCGGTGGCAGGCGAGATTTTTGACGGTGACGATGGCGGGTCCTGCTGGACTTGTGCTTTTGGTGAAGAGCTGGTCGGCCTTGCGCCCGACGATCATCCTGATCAATTCATCAGGCGTTGTTTGGTTTACGGGCTTTTCACCAACCAGCTGTCCATCTCGCAGGACGGCGACGCGGTCGGCGATGCGGAAGATTTCATCGAGGCGATGTGAGACATAGATCATCGCCACGCCACGTTCTTTTAACGGGCGGATCGCCGCAAAGAGTTTTTCGACTTCATCAGCCGGCAAGCTGGCAGTCGGCTCGTCCAGTACAAGCACGTCGGCTTCGACGGCGAGCGCACGGGCAATGGCGACCAGTGATTTTTCTGTCCGCGTCAGGCTCTGAACACGTGTGGATGGATCGAAGTTGCAGCCGACGAGGGCAAGGGCTTCGGCGGTCCGCCGTTCGGTTTGTTTCCAATTGATAAGGCGGTTGCGTAATGAATAGCCTTGGGCAAGGCCGACATTTTCGGCTACGGTCATCCATTCGATCAGGCCGAGATCTTGATGAATGAAGGCAACAGGCTGGCGCTGGTTTGGCTTTGGTGGCCTGTGATTATAGATCTGTCCACGAAATCTGATTTCACCGCTGTCTGGCTTGTAAATACCTGCGAGGGTCTTGATCAGGGTTGATTTTCCAGCACCGTTTTCGCCAAGCAGTGCCAGGATTTCACCGGGTCGCAGGTCAAGGGAGACATTGGACAGGGCGCGCGTTCCGCCGAAGGTTTTTGTGATCGCACAAAATTCCAGTAGTTTTTCGTCGACCATCGTTACTCCTCCCAAAGTCACAGAAACGTAGCGTATGTTATCGATAACATGTCGTCAAGTGTCCTTCTAAGAAGCACGTAAAGGTAGATTGCGAACAGGAATTACTTTAAGTAGTAAAGTTATATTTACAACCTTTACGGTAGATATAGGCGGTCGCAAGCTAGGAGAATTTGAGCCATGTGGTCCGAAGGGCAAACTGAAACAACTGCCCCTTCGGAGGCGATGCTTTAATTCACCAACCATGAAAGCTTCGGTCTCTCTTCTTCACAAGCCTTTGTTGCTGTTTTTCCGTCGTGCTTTGCTTATACAGATGTGCGCTGGGCTCAGAAGTGCCGCGATAAGTAGGGGTCGAGCGGATGGGCTTTGCGAAAACCTTCGGTCTTGCCTGGTTCGTTTTCAACGATGCTATGGAGAGAAAAGGCGCCTTGATGAAGGTGATGTTGTCAGCTGGTTTCCAGCGTGTCGTCGCTGTGGGCGCGGGAGTGTTTGTATGTTGAATGTTGATGAGCAATTTTGGTGTTCATCAAAGATCTAAATAGGCATGGGTCGTGCCTCTCTCGATTATTGGCGTCGTAATTGTTTGCGCTGAACTCAGCGCGCTGGTTTTTATTACGGCGACTTTAACGTACTTCATCACGATGACGTTTGTGTTTAATGCGTGAGATGTTTCGATCTTGTGTTGGTTCATTGGACGCCACGTAACGGATGGTTTCCTCCCTGCCCTGCCCTGCCCTGCCCTGCCCTGCCCTGCCCTTACCCGTGGTCTTGTTGGACATGCGTTGGATTGCCATGGTTGGGTGATCGTGATTTTGCGGCCTTTAATTTGTCAGGTTCTTGCTCGTTTGCTTGCCGGGTGTCTAAATTCGTAGAGTTTAACGTTTCCTTTTAAACAGGTTTTTATGCGGAGGCTTGATCCCGTGGCTCAATGGTTCGCGTAAACGAATGTGCTGCTATGGATGCGCGTACGTCGCGTGTTTCTATTGACCCGAGCTGAGATTTCGATCGTCTGGAAATCAGAGAAGGTCAGTCGTTTTTTTGTTTTGCGGAAGGCGCATTTTAAGGAGGGGGATCTTGCGCTGTTGACAGCTGTCAACGTCAGAAAGTGCGCGGCGTTGACAGCTGTCAACAGTGACTTTCTGTCAGCCGTAACGTCAGTAAACGGGCTTCGACGTTGTAATGAAAAAGCTACCCATGGGGAGCTCTATTCGCAAAGATGCAACATCAAAAGCCGCCATTCACTCTAAGCGTTCCGTATCGTTTTGGGTGTGTGGTCTGGGTGCGTGCGCAAACAAAAAAATGGGGAGCGCGCGCAAAATTCACCACTTCTTTACTCCTGCCAGTGCATAACTCAGCCAAGCGCGAAATGTGTTGCGTACGCGCGGTTTTTTTCTGAGCAGAGGCAATTGGCTTTTATGCTCCAGCAGGGTGTCCCTGTCCTCCACGATAAAATATCCCTAGTTTTTTAAGGTCTGCCTCGACTTTGCCATGCGAATCGTGTCAGCGCACTGCTCCAATAAAAAAACAGGAGTGGGTCTATGGCTCGTTTCGATCATGAAGACCAACTGGCCGATATTATGCGGCAATTTTTCGAAGTGCGTGATGCAGCGCGTGCCTTAAGGGTTCGTCTGGAAACCCAGCGGCGAGAGATGGGTGTGTCGGTCGCCGCGTTTTATGATCCCCGCAGCAATCCGGTCTACGCCGCAGATATTCTCCGTCATCTTGATTTGCGCCAAAGTCAGGCGAACCTTCTTGAGGCTGCCGAAAGGAAAGTCATGGGTCCGTCGTCAACGGAGAATGACGACGAGCAAAACGTGATGATTGGATCGCTTTTTTCACAGGGCGCTGAAAATTTCGGTACTAAAGAGTAATTCAGATTGGCGAAGATGTCCGCTCAGGTCCAGCCACCTCAAATCATATCGTTACAATCTGCTTCCAACCTCGAGTGATTCAAGATGCAACAGCATGGTGCGGGTGAAACCCGCATTATGCTGTAGGCGTTGTAAGCGTATTCGGAATGCGAAGAAGCCCTTTTTCAATCTTATAGCTGACCTGTACCCGCGCGATCGGCTTCCTTTGTCCCTCATCATGGCCTCTAAGATCGTGCTGCCTTAGTACCGGCAACGGGAGCCGATCAGGGTAGGGTGCTATAAATTCATTCTGCAGCAGTGACGGAGGGTTCATTTTAACCCCCAAGGGACTAGAATCGCCCAATGCCATTCATAGGTTTCCAGTGAGCGGATAATCGATACCTTAAAGTGGATCGTGCTCGCGAAGCGATATAAACAACATGCTGCATCACTCAAGATTCTACGTTTTTACTCGTTCCCATGAGGATAAATCTATTACGGAAAGGTAGGAGTTTTTCTACCTTTGCCGTAACCTACATGAAAAGGTGTAGGCATATGTTTTTCGCCATTGCCTGGTGAAAAGCGAAAATGGGCTTTCCATCCGGTGCCAACCGTGGCATAATAGGCTTATAAAACGTCAGGGCGCTAATTCTCATAGATTTTGACAATATTCCTGACGAAAGCTAAGAGCCCCTTCCTTTTCGTTGTCTCATTCGTGTAACGTAAATTCAATGCGTTACGTGATCGATTCATTGCCCTGGCAAAAGCTTGTTCTGCCGCTCGCAGCGGCAGGTGAAGCACTTGTGCGTCTGGATGAGCGCGCTGCTCGTTCAGCTGTCGGAAGCGGATTGCGTGAACGGCTGCATTATGCCGATGCCATTGCCTCGTTATGGGTGGATGGAGAATTGGTTCATATGGAAGATTTGGTCTTTCATGATGCCCGAATGGACACGCGCACGCCCACCCACGAACTGACCATTGCCCATCTAATTTTGCGAAGCCGTCGAGAGCTTGTTCAGCATGAGCCCTCCTGGGCGTTCAGCGCGTTGGGTTTGCTACGGCTTCGTGGCCGTGACCATTGGCTCTCGCAGGAGATGACGCTGCCTATGCCGCAGGCCATATCCGAGCCTGAGGAACCTGCTGCCGAAGGCAGCGTCGATGATGCCTTCCAGGCAGAACTGGATCGTTTCGATGCGGTTTTGAAGCGAAGTGAAACCGTACTCGATGACGTCGGCAAGATGCGGTTACGACCGCGTGCCGAAGATCCGCAAGCTGTGGTATATGATCCGGACTGGAATGAGGAGGCGCGGCTTGCAGAGTGGCAGACCCTGCTAGGCGACGTTCAGGCGCTTCCTCCAGTGCTTGCCGCAGCCTGCCTGCTTGATGCCTGGCAGAGCCAGGAGGTCAGTGAGCATAGTCCCTGGCTTGGCCGTCTTTTGGCGGCAGCCTATCTTCAAAAGGCCGGCGTGGCGCAATTTCATCTTCCGGCACTATCGGTCGGATTGCGGGCTGTACCGCGTGAACAGCGCCAATCTCCCAACCGCACCCAGCGGCTGCTCGCCATTCTTGAGGCATTCGAAAAAGGCGCGCAATTGGGCTTGAAGGAACATGACCGGCTGATATTGGCCCGGGGCAATCTGGAGCGGCGGACTATTGGCAAGCGTGGCTCGTCAAAGCTACCCGACCTGATTGATCTGGTCTTGTCGCGTCCACTCGTGTCGGCGGGCCTTGTCGCCAAGTATCTGGAGATTACGCCGCAAGGAGCGCTTGGCCTGATCCGGCAATTGCCGCTGCGCGAATTGACCGGACGAGGGCGCTACCGTGCCTGGGGTATTCTGTAATGATGCGGTGGAAAGTATATGCTGCAATGCAGCATATATAATACTACTAATCAGCTTTACAGCTCTCATATTTCTGCTTATGAATTTAAGCAGACGTCATGGAGGTGACGTTTTTTTGGGAGGACATCCATGAATAAGCTTTGCAAACTCGCGCTTGGCGTGAGCATGACGGCGCTTGCCTGCTCTTCAGCTGTGGCTGCCAATCTGACGGTTGGTTTCTCGCAGATCGGTTCGGAATCCGGTTGGCGCGCGGCGGAAACATCGGTTACCAAGATGGAAGCCGAAAAGCGCAAAATCACCTTGAAATTTGCCGATGCGCAGCAGAAGCAGGAAAACCAGATCAAGGCTATCCGTGGCTTTATTGCCCAGGGAGTCGATGCCATTCTCATCGCACCGGTTGTTGCGACGGGTTGGGAAGACGTCCTGAGCGAAGCCAAGGAAGCCAAGATCCCGGTGATCCTGCTGGACCGCGGTATTGATGCACCGAAGGATCTCTATCTGACATCCGTCGCCTCCGATCAGGTCAAGGAGGGCAAGGTTGCCGGCGATTGGCTGGTGAAGTCAGTCGGCGACAAGCCCTGCAAGGTCGTCGAACTTCAAGGCACCGTTGGCTCCACACCGGCCATCAACCGCAAGAAGGGCTTTGAAGACGCGATCAAGGGCCATTCCAATATCACCCTCATCCGCAGCCAGACTGGCGATTTCACCCGCGCCAAGGGCAAAGAAGTGATGGAAGGTTTCTTGAAGGCGGAAAATGGCGGCAAGGACATTTGCGCCATGTATGCCCATAATGATGATATGGCCGTCGGCGGTATTCAGGCAATCAAGGATGCCGGTCTGAAGCCGGGCAAGGATATCAAAGTCGTCTCCATTGATGGCGTTCCGGATATCTTCCAGGCCATGGTGGCCGGTGAGGCCAACGCTTCCGTCGAACTGACCCCGAACATGGCCGGTCCGGCATTTGATGTTCTCGCTGCCTATCTGAAGGACGGCAAGCAGCCGGAAAAATTCATCATCACCGAGTCCAAGCTCTACACTCCCTCGGATGATCCAAAGGGTGAATATGAGCGCCGCAAGGGCTTAGGCTACTGATATCCAAACCAGACCGCGTCCGGTTGCAGATATGCGCCGGGCGCGGATTGCTCTTTTATCGACAGGCATAGCCGGGTGAAACGATGACGATCAGCCAACAGGCGGTGCTGGCCGCGATGGCCATTACCAAGACATTCGGCGCCCATGTCGCCTTGCACACTATCGATATTGCCTTCCGTCCCGGTGAAGTCCATGCGTTGCTGGGCGAAAATGGCGCGGGCAAATCGACACTGATCAAGATCCTGACCGGAGCTTATACGCCCGATGCCGGGACAGTGCTTGTCGATGGCGCGCCCATGAGTTTTTCCACTCCGCAGCAGGCCCAGGCAGCCGGCATTGGCACCGTCTATCAGGAGGTCAATCTCCTGACGAATATGACGGTGGCCGACAATCTGTTCATTGGGCGCCAGCCGCGCCGTTTCGGTCTGGTCGATCATCGCACCATGGAGCGTGAAGCGCGCCGTATTCTTTCCGGCTACGGTCTGGAGATCGACGTTCGCGCCGAGCTTTCAACTTTCTCCGTTGCTGTACAGCAGATCATCGCCATTGCCCGCGCTGTGGAGCTTTCCGGCAAGGTGCTGATCCTGGATGAGCCGACGGCAAGCCTAGACCGGTCCGAAGTGTTGAAGCTCTTCGAAATTGTCCGAGGCCTGAAGGCGAGGGGGCTTGCCATCGTCTTCATCACCCATTTTCTGGATCAGGTTTTCGAGCTATGCGACCACGCCACCGTATTGCGAAACGGAAAGCTGGTCGGCAGCAAACCGATCGACACCCTCAACCGGACGACGCTGGTCAGGATGATGCTGGGCAAGGACTTGTCCCTGCACCACGACGCCGTCGCCGGGATTGAGGCGGAGGTTGGCGAAAGCCTCATGCAATTTACCGGCTACGGGCTTGACGGAAAGGTGCAACCCTTCACGCTCACCATTCACAAGGGTGAGGTAATCGGCGTGGCCGGATTGCTCGGGTCCGGGCGCACGGAAATGGCTCGGCTGATGTTTGGCATCGACTCCGCTGACAAGGGTGAACTTACCTTGAATGGAGCGTCGTTTAAGATCCGCTCGCCGCGTCAGGCCATCGATCTGGGATTTGGTTTCTGCCCGGAGGATCGCAAGGCTGACGGTATTTTCGGGGATCTCTCGGTTCGGGAAAACATTATCATCGCCATGCAGGCCAAGCTCGGCTGGTTGCGCACATTGAGCTATGATGAGCAGATGGAAATCGCCGGGCAGTTCATCGAGGCGCTGGACATTCGCACCGCGTCTGCCGAATTGCCGATCAAGCTTCTGTCTGGCGGCAACCAACAAAAGGCTATTCTGGCCCGGTGGCTGGCAACCGATCCTCGCTTCCTGATCCTTGATGAGCCGACCCGCGGTATCGATGTCGGAGCCCATGCAGAAATCGTCCGAATGATCAGCCGCCTGCGCGAGGATGGCCTGGCGCTGATCGTCATTTCGTCAGAACTGGACGAAGTCGTGAGCTATTCATCACGGATCGTCGTCATGCGGGACCGGGCCATGGTGGCCGAACTGCACGGCGCTGATATTGCCCCTGACGTTATCGTTCAGACAATTGCCGCCCAATCTAACACGCCTGCCCAGTCCGAAGGCGCATTCTCATGAAAATTCGCTCCATGTCGTCCGTCTTGAAGCCGCAATTTGCAGCGCTTATCGCCGTCCTGCTGTTGAACTGGATGGTGTTTCCGGGTTTCTTCGATATCGCCTGGCGCGATGGTCGGTTGTTTGGCAGCCTGATCGATGTGCTCAATCGTGGCGCACCGGTTGCCATTCTCGCCATCGGCATGACAGCCATCATTGCAACACGCGGTGTCGATCTCTCCGTCGGCGCGGTCATGGCCGTGGCGGGTGCCGTTGCCGCGACTTGCGCCGTCGCAGGCCAGCCGCTGGTGGTGACCTTGGCCGCAGCGCTTGCCGTGGCGCTCGCCTGCGGCATCTGGAATGGCCTGCTGGTTGCCTATCTCGGCATTCAGCCTTTTGTGGCGACGCTGGTCCTGATGGTGGCGGGCAGGGGGCTGGCGCAATTGGTCACATCCGGCTCGATTGTCACTTTCAGCGATCCAGCTCTTATTTTCGTGGGAACAGGATCACTGCTTGGTTTCCCGATGCCGGTGGTGATTGCCCTGGTGCTGATGCTGTCAGCCCATATTTTCATGCGCCGCACCGCTATCGGATTGTTCATCGAGGCTATCGGCACCAATCTGTCGGCGGCAAATTATACTGGTCTTCGCAGTCGCGCGCTGATTCTTGGGGTTTATGCGTTTGGCGGCCTCTGCGCGGGCATCGCTGGCACCATCGCCGCTGCCGATATTCGCGGCGCCGATGCCAACAATGCCGGGCTGTGGCTAGAGTTGGATGCCATTCTTGCGGTCGTTATCGGCGGTACCTCGCTTCTGGGTGGCCGATTTTCCATTCCGATGTCGGTTCTGGGGGCGGTGATCATCCAGGCGATGAATACCGGCATTCTGGTGTCCGGCCTGCCGCCGGAATTCAATCTCATCGTCAAGGCCAGCGTGATCATTATCATCCTGATCCTGCAATCGGACCGCGTCAGCGAGTTGGTCAGTTTCTGGAAACACCGGCCCGCCGTCTTGCCCAAAAACACTCAGACTACAATCCAGGCCCCGGAGAAAACAGGATGAACCCGCGCTATCGGCCCCTTGCTGCCACGACCCTGATTTTCATCGTCGCCTATACCCTCTGCGTGATAAGCTATCCCGGCATGTTTTCAACCCGTGTCCTGGGTAATTTCCTGACGGATAATGCATTTCTGGGCATTGCTGCTGTTGGGGCGACCTTTGTCATCCTGTCGGGCGGCATCGATCTGTCCGTCGGCGCCGTCATTGGCTTGACAGGGGTTATCACCGCCCTGCTGATCAGCCATGTGGGGCTCGATCCGCTTGTGGTCTTTCTGCTGGTGCTGGTACTTTCGGCCTGTTTCGGCGCGGTGATGGGGGCGGTTATCCATTTCCTGAAGGTGCCGCCCTTTATCGTCACCCTGGCGGGGATGTTTCTGGCACGGGGCATCGCCTCGGTTTTGACCCAGGACAGCATCCCTATCGATCATCCGATTTACCGTGCTATTTCGCAGGCCTATTTTCGCCTGCCCGGCGGAGGCCGGTTGAGCGCTATCGGTTTGTTGATGCTGGCGGCGTTTCTGGTCTGCGGCTTTATCGCCCACCGCACCCGGTTCGGCTCTTACGTCTATGCTATCGGCGGCAATCCGGTTTCGGCAGCGCTGATGGGTGTGCCCACCGGGCCGGTGACGATTGGCATCTATGCGCTTTCTGCCTTCCTGTCCGGTCTGGCAGGTATCGTCTATTCGCTTTATACCTCGGCTGGCTATCCACTTGCAGCGGTTGGCATCGAGCTTGACGCCATCGCGGCGGTAGTGATAGGCGGCACATTGCTGACTGGAGGATATGGTTTCATCTTCGGCACCTTGATTGGCGTCATGCTACAAGGGCTGGTGCAGACTTATATTGTTTTTGAAGGCACGCTTTCCAGTTGGTGGACGAAGATTGCCATCGGTGCTTTGCTGTTTATGTTCATTCTGTTGCAGAAGCTGGTATTTCATGCCGGAAGTGGACGGACGAGGACGAAAAAGGCGTCTGCATGATTGAACCAGGCAGCCTGCTTCGCTCCCTTTCCGGGCGGATCACGGCGCGCAATTTCCACTCTCACGTCATCAACGAAATCGGAGCGGGCGTCATCTCCGGCCGCTTCGCGGTCGGCTCCATCCTGCCCAACGATGCTGCTCTCATGGATGAATTCAGCGTTTCGCGTACCGTTTTGCGGGAGGCGTTGAAAACACTCGAAGCCAAGGGACTGGTGGAAGCCCGGCCCAAGGTCGGCACCAAGGTTGCCAAGAAAAGTCGCTGGAACCTCTATGATCGCCAAGTCTTGGCCTGGTGTCTCGAAACCCAGCCGGATGGTGAATTTTTGCGCGGGCTTGGTGAGGTACGGCGCTCTCTGGAACCGCTGGCGGCAAGTGATGCTGCCAGCGATCATACCGGCGACCAGATCCGCCTGATGCATTACTGGCTGCGGCAGATGGAGCTTGCCCTGGATGAGCCGCAAAGCTTCAGCCTGGCTGATTTCGAGCTCCACAGGATCATTGCCGAGGCATCCAGCAATCCGTTCCTGCGGGCCTTGCAGGGCGTGATCGAACTGTCGCATGCGCTCGCTTATTTGCCCGCCGTGCGCGACGGGAAAGTCTGCGATCTTAGCTCTGTGCTGCAAAGCCACCGGGCTCTCGTCGCCGCCATTGAGCGCGGCCTTGCCGAAGAGGCAGCAGCGGCGATGATCGGCACCATCGAGCAAGACCGCGCACGGATGTCGTAATTTATTCGCTCAAAGATGGGCGATGGCATGCATTTTGACAATGCATGCCATCTTGTCATTCAACCCAATAGATCAGAACGGATAATGCTGGTTCGGATCTTCGATGGTGATCCAGCGCAGGTCGGTGAATTCGTTGATCGCCGCCTTGCCGCCAAACCGTCCGTAGCCGGAGTTTTTCACCCCACCAAACGGCATTTGTGCCTCATCTGCGAGAGTTGGGCCATTGATATGGCAAATGCCGGCTTCGATACGGGCCGCAATCGCCAGGGCGCGTTGGATATCGCGGCTGAAAATCGCCGAGGACAGGCCGTATTCGCTGTCATTGGCGATGCGGATGGCCTCTTCCTCGTCCTTGACCCGGATGACCGGCTTGACCGGGCCGAAGCTTTCCTCATCGAAACTGCGCATTCCAGCCTTGACGTGGTCGAGAAGCGTTGCTTCCACCACGCTGCCCGTGACCTTGCCGCCAGCGGCGAGGGTTGCGCCCTTGCCGACGGCATCATCGATGAATTCCTGCATTTTGACGGCGGCCTGAGGATTGACCAGCGAGCCCAGTACAACATGGCCGCGCGGATCGCCAGCGGGAAGCGAGGCTGCCCGGGCGGCCAGCTTTTCTACGAATTCGTCGGCAACCTTTTCATGGACAATCAACCGCTCCGTGGACATGCAGATCTGGCCCATGTTCATGTAGCAGCCAAACACCGCCGCATTGACGGCAGCGTCGATATCGGCATCTTCGAGCACCAGAAAGGGTGCTTTTCCACCCAGTTCAAGCAGGGCGGGCTTCAGGTGGCGACCACACAACTCGCCGATAATGCGTCCGACCTTGGTGGAACCGGTGAAATTGACGCGGCGAACTTCCGGTGCGCTGACCAGCGCCTCCACCACCTGGGCAGCATCTTCGGGCGCATTGGTGATGACATTGATGACGCCATCCGGCAGGCCTGCTTCAACAAGCACCTGGCCGATCAGGACATGGACGCCGGGGCAGGCTTCGGATGCCTTCAGGATGACGCTGTTGCCGCAGGCAATTGCCATGGCAATGGCGCGTGTGCCCAGAATGATCGGTGCGTTCCAGGGCGCAATGCCAAGGCAGACGCCTGCTGCCTGGCGCACCGCCATGGACAATGTACCGGGCTTGTCGGAAGGGATGACTTCGCCCTGGATCTGGCTGGTCATGCTGGCGGCTTCCCGCAGCACACCAGCGGCAAGCATGGTATTGAAACCGGCCCAGGGACCGGTTGCACCCGTCTCCGTGATCATCAGCGCGGTGAAGTCTGCCGCTTTTGAGGCCATGATGTCGGCGGCTTTCAGCAGCAGTGCCCGCCTTTCGCCGGGGCCGGTGCGTGACCAGGCGGGAAAGGCCGCCTGGGCTGCGGTAATCGCTGCCTTGACATCGTCCAGGCCGGAGGCCGGGGCGCGGGAAGCAATCTCGCCATTGAATGGATCGATCCGGTCGAAGGTCTTGCCCGACAAGGCTCCGACTTTCTTGCCACCAATGATTTGCTGAATTTCGTGCATATCTTCTTCCTCCACTTGTGTGCGACCCCTGTCGCAGTCTTTGTTGGTAAGCTCGCTTCATTTTGCGGGAGTTGTGCGTTCAGATCGGATAATCCGCCGGGCCTGAGGCAAGGCTCACCCACCGCAATTCGGTAAATTCGTCCAGTGCCGCCTCGCCTCCAAACCGGCCATAGCCAGAGGCCTTTACGCCTCCAAACGGCATGGACGGATCGTCGGCCACGGTAGCGCAGTTGATATGGAGAATGCCGGTTTCCACCCGCCGTGCGACGTCGAGGGCGCGGTGCAGGTCGCGGCAGAATACTGCGCCGGATAAGCCGTAATCGCAATCATTGGCAGCGGTCACGGCCTCGTCGGCGTCTGTGACGCGAATAATCGACACGACCGGTCCGAAACTTTCTTCACGATAGAGCCGCATGCCGGGCAGGACATGATCGACAACAGTCGCATCCATCAACGTGTCGTGAACGCGTCCGCCTGCCAGAACATGCGCGCCCCTGGCAACGGCATCATCGATCATGCCGGCAATTCTCCGGCCGGATTCTACCGAGATCAATGAACCGAGCGGTGTCAGGCCAAGTGCCGGATCACCGGCCTTGACCGTTTTCGCTTTGCTGACGAACAGCGACAGAAAATCATCGGCGATGGCATCGACCAGAATGATCCGCTCGGTGGACATGCAGATCTGTCCCTGATTGAAAAAAGCCCCAAACGCTGCGGCGCGGGCGGCCTGTTCGAGGTCGGCATCATCGAGCACGATCAGCGGCGCTTTGCCGCCAAGTTCCAACAGGCAGCGTTTTAAATGGCGGGCGGCGACTTGCGAAACAATCCTGCCGACCCGGGTCGAGCCGGTGAAATTGACCCGGCGAACAACGGGATGGGCAATCAGGGTTTCGACAATCGCCGCTGCATCGGCAGGCGCATTGGAAATGATATTCAAAACGCCATCGGGCAGACCGGCTTGCTGAAGCAGATCGCCCAGCAACCGCTGCGTGGCGGGCGCCAATTCCGAGCTTTTCAATATCACGCAATTTCCGCAGGCCAGTGCCAAGGCAATCGAACGGACAGCAAGCAGGATTGGTGCGTTCCAAGGCGAGATGGCAAGGCAGACGCCAGCCGGTTGGCGCAATGAAAAGGACGTTCCAACGATCAAATCATCCGGGCAAATCGATCCCGGCACATGCACGGCCATGGCAGCGGCGTCCTGGAAGATCTTTGCCCCATAGGTGATGTTGAATCGGCACCAATCACGGGTGGCCCCCGTTTCGGCCATCATTGTCCGGGTGAAAACCTCGGTCGCTTCGATCAGGAGGATGGCTGCCTGTTCCAGAATAGTCTGGCGCATGGCGCAAGGCGATGCTGACCAGCCTGGGAAGGCAGCAGCAGCAGCAAGTGCTGCGTTTTCGGCATCCGCAAGACTTGCGGCGGCAGCGACAGTGACGATGTGCGAGGTCAGGGGATTGGCTCTTGTAAAGATCCTGTCTCCTTGCGCGTCGATGGACTTTCCTCCGATCAGCAGGGAGGCTGCAAAAGGCGTGGGAGTGCCACTTGCCATATCCATCCAGTCCAGACTGGAATTTCCAGGTGTTGCGGACCGTTCCATGGCCATATGCAATGCCTCCTCCCAAAGGCGTGTCCCCGACAGCGTTTTCACCATTGATCCGAAACCGCCTGTTTCAGGCTGTTTTTCTGGAATTCTTCATGGTGAGAAAATCCGTCAGACATGTATTGCGGCCAACTCTAACGATTTGCACAGAAAGAAGAATGTAGATATCTGGGTTCTTATTGTCGTTTTCTGGTCAATTGCCACAATTTGGAGATTGTGTCTATGGTGGAGGAATACGCGCTGATGCGGCGGGCCTGGGGCCAGAGCCTGGAGCCGACGCTTTCACAACGCATCATCGGTATTGGCAACCATCCCTATCGTTGGTTTACCCATCTGGTCTTCATTCGGCTGGGTACGGTCAGGCTTGGTACCGGTGACACTGCGGGCGTGCTGCAGGGCCCGTGCCTGCTGCTGCTACCGTCTTCGGAACTGGCAAGGTTGCGCCTTTCTGCTGGCTCATGCGGCCATGTTATCGGCGCGGCCATGGATATTATCGGCGATGCCATCGGCGATTATCCGGAATCCCAGCCTATTAGACTGTTCATCGCAACGACAACGATCATGACAGGGCTTTTGCCGCAGCAGGCAAGCGGACTGGAACAGCACATGCGGGGCCTCATCGACGAATTGAACCGGGATGGACAACCTTCGCATATGGTGGTGTCAGCCTATCTTCGGCTGCTGATCAATTGGGCCTGGCGCCACACCATGCCTTCCGGACCAGCTGCATCGCTGTCTTCCGGGGGTGCTGCACCAATCCTGCATCAATTCCGTCAATTGGTGGAGGCGGACTACCGGCATCACCGGCCCGTTGCCGATTATGCCGCTCGCCTGGGGATCTCGACCGACCGTTTGCATGCGCTTTGCCGCAAACATCTCGGCCGCGCGCCCATTGAGCTTGTGCATGAGCGGTTGGCGCAGGAGGGCCGTATCCGGCTGGAGCGCTCCGATAGCAGCGCACGCGACATTTCAGAAGCACTCGGGTTTCGGGATCCGGCGCATTTCAGCCATTTTTTCAAACGGAAAACCGGCCTTTCCCCGGCAGCCTACCGGCGCATGGTCCGGCAATCATCGGCAAATCCCGGCCTCGGGACCAATATGGACTATCATGACTGGCCCTGACTTCAGCGGTGTTGGGTGGCTTGCTTGTATTGCATCTGGAGAGCATTTCAGCGTTTAACGGAAACGCTGAAATGCTCTATATTCTTGTTGTCGTTTGTGTTTCGGGAAAGCGGGTTCTACTTTTCCCTCAAAAAACTTCAGCGCCCATGTTCCTTGCGCCAAGCCTCGTATTTCTGCTGATGTTCGTCCTTCGTGCAGGGATAAAGGCCGATAATCACCGCTCCGGCCTTGACCTGTTCCAGGACGAAATCCTCGTAGCTTTCCATATCGGTGCATTCGTCGGCCAGTTCGTCCGCCAGATGGGCGGGAATGACCATGACGCCATCACGGTCGCCAACAAGCACATCGCCGGGAAATACCGCGACATCGCCACAGGAGATCGGCACGTTGATATCGATGGCTTCATGCAGCGTCAGATTGGTCGGTGCCGATGGTTTTGCGTAATAGGCGGGCATGTCGAGAGCGCCAATCCCTTCCGCATCACGAAAACCGCCATCGGAAACGACGCCGGCTGCCCCACGTAGAGCCAGACGGGTGATCAGGATCGAGCCGGCGGTGGCCGCACGGGCGTCCTTGCGCGCATCCATCACCAGGACATGGCCGGGAGGGCAGATTTCCATGGCGACACGCTGCGGATGCTTTTGGTCTCGGAACACGGTGATCGGATTGCGGTCCTCGCGCGCCACAATATAGCGCAGTGTAAACGCCTGGCCGACCATGGTTACGGCCTTTGGCGCCACCGGCACGACGCCTTGAATGAACTGGTTGCGCAGGCCGCGTTTGAACAGCGCGGTGGCAATCGATGCGGTGGAGATCTTCTTGTATTTGGCGCGGGTCGCGTCGCTCAGCACATAGTCTGTCATTGTCGTTCCTTCTTTGCCTAATAGATATCCGGTTCACCGGCTGATTTGCCGAAGCTGGTTTCAAGAAAATCGAAATCGCAGCCCTTGTCGGCCTGCGTCACATGCCGGGAGAACATCCAGCCATAGCCGCGTTGGAAATGCGGTTCCGGCGCCGTCCATGCGGCCTTGCGGCGGGCAAGTTCCGCGTCATCGACCAGCATGTCCAGACTGCGATTGGGAAGATCCAGCCGGACGATGTCACCGGTCCGCAACAACGCTAGCGGCCCGCCGATATAGCTTTCGGGCGAGACATGCAGCACGCAGGCGCCGTAGGATGTGCCGGACATCCGGGCATCCGAAATCCGCAGCATGTCGCGGTGGCCCTGTTTGATCAGCGCCTTGGGGATCGGCAGCATGCCCCATTCAGGAAAGCCCGGCCCCCCCAGCGGCCCGGCATTGCGCAACACCAGAACATGATCGGGGGTCACGTCGAGATGTTCGTCGTCGATGGCTTTCTTCATCTCGGGATAGCTGTCGAACACCAATGCCGGGCCTTGGTGGACGTGAAATTTCGGATCGCAAGCCGCCGGCTTGATGACCGCGCCGGTAGGGCAGAGATTGCCCCGCAACACGGCGAGCGAGCCTTGGTGATAGACCGGATTGGACAGCGGCCGGATGACGTCGTCGTTATAAACCTCTGCGCCCTCGAGATTTTCGCCCATTGTTTTCCCGGTAACGGTCATGGCTGAAAGGTCAAGCCGCTCTTCGAGCTGTTTCATCAAGGCGCGCAGGCCGCCCGCATAGAAGAAATCCTCCATCAGGTAATCCTTGCCGGATGGGCGGACATTGGCGATCAAAGGTGTGACGCGGCCCAGCGCGTCGAGGTCGTCGAGGGTGAGATCGACACCGGCCCGGCGGGCCATGGCAATCAGGTGAACGACGGCATTGGTGGAACAGCCGGTGGCCATGGCGACGATAGCGGCGTTGCGGCAGGCGGCGTCGGTGATGATCAGGTCCGGTGTCAGGTCTTCCCAGACCATCTCGACGATGCGGCGGCCACAGGAGGCCGACATGCGCTGGTGATTGGCATCGACCGCGGGGATCGAGGAGGCGCCCGGCAGGGTGAGGCCCATGGCATCGGCGATTGCCGTCATGGTCGCGGCTGTGCCCATGGTCATACAGGTGCCAGCGGAGCGGGCGATGCCGCCCTGAATGCCGAGCCATTCCGCGTCGGAAATATGTCCGGCGCGCCGCTCGTCCCAATATTTCCAGGCATCCGAACCGGAACCCAGGATCTTGCCGGCATAATTGCCGCGCAGCATCGGGCCGGCTGGCAGGTAAATCATCGGCACGCCAGCCGAAATCGCGCCCATCACCAGGCCGGGGGTGGTTTTGTCGCAACCGCCCATCAGCACCACGCCGTCAAGGGGATGCGAGCGGATCATTTCCTCCGTCTCCATCGCCAGCATGTTGCGGTAGAGCATGGAGGTTGGCTTGGTGAAGCTTTCATCAACGGATAGCGACGGCATCTGGACCGGAAAGCCACCGGCCTGGGTGACGCCGCGCTTCACGTCCTGCACCCTCTCCTTGAAATGGGCGTGACAGGTGTTGAGTTCGGACCATGTGTCGAGGATGCCGATCACCGGCTTGTCGCGGAAATCCTCTTCCGCGTAGCCGAGTTGCATCATGCGGGACCGGTGACCGAAACTGCGCAGATCGTCGGGGGCGAACCAGCGGGCGCTGCGCAGCGTTTCAGGGGTTTTCTTGCTTGTCATGGAACTGACCTTCTGCGGGGGCGAAAGCGAAATACGGCAACGCTATTCCTTCATGCCCCATTTCTGGATGGTGTGGCGCTCGATCGTCTGGAAGACCAGGTTTTCGACAATCAGGCCAATAATGATGACGGTCAGCAGGCCTGCAAACACCGCAGGAATATCCAGCAGGTTGCGGTTTTCAAAGATGAACCAGCCAAGGCCGCCCTGTCCCGAGGAGACGCCGAACACCAGTTCGGCAGCAATCAGCGTGCGCCAGGCAAAGGCCCAGCCGATTTTCAGGCCGGTGAGGATCGAAGGAAAGGCCGCCGGAACGAGGATGCGCAGCACATAGGAAATGCCGGTCAGTCCGTAATTGGCGCCGACCATGCGCAAGGTGCGCGATACGCCAAGAAAGCCGGAATGCGTGTTGAGCGCCACGGCCCACAGGACCGAGTGAACCAGCACGAAGACCAGGCTGGAGGCACCGAGCCCAAACCAGATCAACGCCAAGGGCAGCAGGGAAATGGCTGGCAGCGGGTTGAACATCGCTGTCATGGTTTCCAGAAAATCGGTGCCGATGCGGGTGTTGATGGCAAGCACCGTCAGCAGCGCGGCAAGCACAGTGCCGACAGTATAGCCCATGAACAGGACTTGCAGCGTCGTCCAGATACGGGCGGGCAGGGTGCCGTCGGCAAAGCGGTCGGTCAGCGTCACCAATGTGTCGCTCAAGGTGGGAAAAAGCAGTGGATTGTCGAGAAAGGAGGCATAGACCTGCCAGATGATTGCCAGAACCACGATCAACAGCGTCTTGCGTAAGGCGCTGATGCCCCACAGCGTTTCAAAGACGCTCAGTTTCTGTTCGACCGGCTTGATATTGTCATAGGGCTTGGCCGCTGCGACATCGGCGGCAAGGATGATGTTGGGGGACAGCATGGTTCTATTCCTTGTGACCGGGTTCGTTGGAGAACAGCAGGTTATGGATATCGCGCTCCAAAGCTGCGGCGCTGCCATCCGCCTGGCTCACCTTGTCGACATCGACGACCTCGGCCTTCACGCGCCCCGGATGCGGTGACAGCAGCAGGATGCGGTTGGAAATCTTGATCGCTTCAGCAATCGAATGGGTGACGAAGATCACGGTGAATTTGGTGTCTTCCCAAAGCTGAAGCAATTCGTCCTGCATCTGCCGCCGTGTCAGCGCGTCGAGTGCGGCGAAAGGCTCGTCCATCAACAGGATATCCGGCTGCATGGCCATGCCGCGTGCAATCGCCACGCGCTGCTTCATGCCACCCGACAGCGTGTGCGGGTAGCTGTTGACGGCCCGGGTCAGTTTGACCTTGTCGATATAATGGCGGGCCAGCGCCTCCGCTTCGGTTCGCGGCATTTTACGGGCGACGAGAAGCGGGAACATCACGTTTTCCAGCACGGTCTTCCAGGGCATCAACTGATCAAACTCCTGGAACACCATCATTCGGTCCGGTCCTGGGGCTTTCACCTGACGGCCATTGATATGGATCGTTCCGGAAACCGGTGTCATATAACCGCCAACGGCTTTCAGCAGCGTGGACTTGCCACAGCCGGACGGGCCAAGCAGCACGAAGCGGTCGGATTCCCGCACATCGAAACTGACATCTTCGGTGGCGGTAATCAGCAGATTTGGCGTTTTGTAACGCAGCGTGACGCGATCAACGGAAAGAAGCGGCGCTTTTTCGGGGACCGGTGCGAGGCGCTCGGCAGCAGCAGTTGCCTGCATCATGATAGTCACTCCCTACAGTCTGTCAGATCTTTACTGAACCGGGCAGGCTCTCGATCTCTGTGGTGTCGGTTGTCTTTCGGGAAGGTTGAACTCAACGTCTTCCTGCATATCCAAGGCCCGGGAAACTCAATCCCTCACAAGCCTAAGGAAAGTGCAGCGGCAGGCGATGCCGCTGCATGCGCAACGAGGCTCAATTCCCGTTAAGATAGGCGCTGTCGGGCAGATAATAGTCGGTCCAGGCCTTCGGCATGGATTTGAGTGTGCCGACTTTATGAAGATGTTCGGCAAATTTCATCGTGCCTTGCGGATCGGTGCGCCACTCGTCCATGCCCGGCTCCTTCATCATGGCCATCAGGTCATCAAGGCTGGTCTTGTCACCGGACACGGTTTTGTAAGCTTCAAGTGCAGCCTTCGGATCTTTCTTGATAAAAGTGATGGCTTCTTCCGTTGCGACCCGCAATGCCTTGACCAGTTTCGGATTTGCCTCGGCAAAACTGGTCGTGGTGAAGAAGGTCGCCTGGGTCAGTGCTCCCCCGATGATTTCGCGGGAATCCGTGACCTTATGAACGCCCGGCTGCTTCAACTCGACATATTGGAAGGGGGGCGCGGAAAAGTGGTTCTTGACCTCATGTTGCGAATTGGCGATCGCCGCCACAGCATCGGGATGGCCAAGCTGCACGGTGTTCTTGTCGAACTTCTTGACCTGATCGTCGCCATAGAGCTTCGCTGCCGCCATTTGCAACAGGATCGCCTGGGTCGAGACGCCGACGGTCGGCACGGCGATCTTATCGCCATCCTGGATATCCTTCAGCGTCTTGATGCGCGGGTCGTTGGACACCATGATTACCGGCTGGGCCGAACTGGTGATGATCCCCTTCACCTTGCCGCGGGTGCGATCCCATAGAAGCAGAAGATTGCCGGTGCCGGTATTGACGACATCGACATTGCCGGCCAGCAGCGCATCGGTCTGCGCGCCGCCACCGCTGAAGGTGCGCCACTCGACGGTAATGCCTTGAAGACCTTCGGCTGCCGCTTGTTTTTCGATAAGCTTCTGGGTCTCCATTACATGGCTTGCGAGGTAAAGAATCCCAGGCTGGCGGGTGATGGACAGGGTGGTTTTCTCCTCTGCCTGGCTTGGACAGGCCAATCCCAAAGCAAGGGCAATGGCGGTCACTCCGCCGATAAAGAAACGCATGATTTTCCTCCCAAGGATGCAGATTGAACGCTTTGCAGCCGGAAACAGGATCGCTTCATCATGCTCGCCCTTTGTTGCGCATCAGATGTTGCGAAAGCCGGTTCCCATTTTCAAGTCGATGGTTGACGCTTGCCGCTCTCTCCCAAAGCGGACAAATGCATTGAAGCACTAAAACATCAGTGCATCAACCCCGAATATGTGCTCTAATGTTTTTAACGGCTACAAGTATGGATGGATGCATGAACGGAACGATCAGGGGCGGACAGTTGGACCGCTCGCGACAGGTGGCATTGCAGGTTCATGAAATTCTGCGCGACAGGATCCTGAAGGTGCAATTGGTGCCGGGCACGATCTTGTCGCGTGCCTCATTGCAACTGGAATTCGGAGTGAGCCAGACACCGGTGCGCGATGCGCTGATGCGCTTGCAGGAAGAGGACATTGTCGAAGTCTATCCGCAATATGCAACGGTCGTTGCCAAGATCGATATCGATCACGCCAGACAGGCGCAGTTCCTTCGGCTGTCGATCGAACTCGAAGCAGTCCGGCGCCTGACTGATGAGGCGCCAGGCGAGACCGCCAAGGAGTTGGGCGCCATCCTGGCCCGTCAAAAAGAAGTGGCCACGCAGGAGACCTATGACACTTTTGATAGCATAGACCGCGAGTTTCACCGTAAACTTTATGAGAAAAGCGGGATTCTCCAGCTGTGGGCAAATGTGCGACGACAAAGCGTCCATCTCGACCGGCTGCGGCGTCTCAACCTGCCAATGCCCGGCAAGATGCAGACCGTACTCGAGGATCATGAAGCGATTGTCGCAGCCATTGCATCCGGTAATCCCGAGGCTGCGGCCTCGGCGCTCAGAAAACACCTGTCGGGTACGCTTTCGATCATCGATCTCATCAGCGCGGAATACCCGGATTATATTCGCAAGTGAACGTTGAGCTGTATTCGTCTCAGTCGTTTGCCAACGTCCAGCCGGTGCTTCACGCTTGGCTGGGCGCTTGACGTCGTCGCTGACCTTTTTGCCAACACTGATAAAATACCCTCGTCGCCTCTACGGCGCCCTGCGTTTTATAAAACGCACAAACGGCGCTGTAACGCTTTCAATCTGCTGCATTTCGCGATCTGTACGCTGATTGACGGGAGCCGACCGCCCTGATGTCTGCGGCGACGATATGCAGTCTATAGGCGTTAAATTTGAAGCCTCAGCTCATTGTTACATGGCATCTGTAACCTCTCGTGACTTTTGCAGGCGGTGGTGAAAGCCCATTAGTCAGGCATTAAAACAGGCGACAGCGTTGTTTCGGTGAGGATTGAGAAGAACGCATGTCGTCATGCAGGGAGAGAGTCTATGAATTTGGCATCTGCGCCTCGGCATGAGGAAAGCGCCCGGCAACCTTACGCTGCTGTGTCTGTTGGCCCAAGCGAGGCAGGACAGATCATGCGCGACAAAGTGCTGGCGCTGGTGCCTTTGATCCGACGCGAAGCCGAAGCCGGTGAGAAATTGGGTGCAATGACGCCTGCGGTCGTTAACGCGCTGAATGAAGTCGGATTTTTCAAAATCACCTTGCCACGCGAATATGGTGGTTATGGATTTGGCGCCCGTGACATTGCCGAGGTTGTCGGTGCAGCGGCGACCGGTGATGGATCGACAGCATGGTCAGGCTTTGTCTCGGTTGGCCTCAGAAACGCATTTGTTTTTGATGAGCAAACTGTTTCCGAGTTGATGGCGGATGCCGGCTCCTGGGTGGGGCCTCTCATGGTTGGCGCATCGGTGTTTTCGCAGATTGTCGGCGATGCAAGACTGGTCGATGGCGGTTTTATGGTCCGCGGCAAGTGGAGCTTCGGCAGCGGGTGCAAACACGCGAAATGGGCCTTTGTCGGAATCCAGTGGGAGGAGGGGGGCGTTCCCCATCGGGGGATCGCACTGCTTTCCCGTGACCAGTATGAAATTGTCGACGACTGGCACGTCATGGGTCTTCAGGGTACATCGAGCAACAGTATCACTGCCCTCGATGAAGTGTTTGTACCCACGCGCCGCACGATGGCTTCGGCCGAAATGCCGATCCGCCTCGCGAAAATCCGCAACCGGTTTGAGGGGGTCGGCTACCAGACCGGTGCCTTTGGAATGATGTTGACAGTCACCATTTCCAACGTGGCGATCACGCTTGGTATGGCAAAAGGGTGTTTGCAGGAATTTTCCCAACAGGCAAATGCCCGCAAACCGTTCAACCTTCCTTATGACACTGTCGCGGAAACGCCTTCGACCCAGGTTGTTGCCGGACGGGTGAACGCAATGATCAATGCAGCGGAAACACTGATCCATGGTGTGGCCGACGAGGTGGACAGGCGTGCAGCTTCCGGTCTCGATTTCGAGCCGCGTGAAGAGGCTTTGAATACCATGAACTTGGTATTCGCTGCCCGCCTGTGCGCCGATGCGATCGATATGATGCAAATCTGCCTCGGTTCTTCGACGGTCACATTGAAGAATCCCATTCAGCGGTTTGCGCGTGACGCACGGGTTCTTATCTCGCACGGGGCTATCCGTCAGGATCCGGCCGCCGAAATCGCTGGCCGGCACGTGCTGGGCCTGCCGCCCTTCAAGATGTTCGCGGGCGGTCTTCCACAAAAATAACAGCGAGTCTCTGTCAGGTTCAGAGTGAACCAAAAAAGCTCTCGCTTCTGTTGTTTTCGTTTGTTTTTCGGGAAAACGGCTTTCCAATTTCCGAAGGCAAAATCTAGAAACGCTGCGCATCGGCTGATCGTAGCGCAGTGCTGTGTCCACAGTCCAAGGAGAATACTCAGTTGTCCATTTCTTCAAATAATCGCTCTTCGGATTACGATATCGATCCGATTTTCCTGGATCGCTGGTCTCCTCGGGCGCTTGATCCCCAGGCAATGTCAGAGGAAGATCTGATGACGATTTTGGAGGCGGCTCGTTGGGCGCCGTCCTCATTCAATGCCCAGCCATGGAGATTCATTTACGCGCAGCGCGATACGCCGGAATGGCAGAATATTTTCGGTCTGCTCGCGCCAATGAACCAGGCGTGGGCATCGCGTGCTTCGGTATTGGTGGTGATTGTTTCGGCAAATACAGCGATCATGCCGATGCAGACTGAGCCGGTTCCCTCTTACAGCCATTCCTTCGACGCTGGCGCTGCCTGGGCCTATCTCGCACTGCAATCGACGCGCCTCGGCTGGTATGCGCATGGCATGGCTGGGTTTGATGTTCCACGCAGCTACGAAGTGCTTGGGGTCCCGGAGAGCTTTCGGGTTGAAGCCGTCATCGCGATTGGCAGGATCGGGGACAAGAGCTTGTTGCCGCCGCCCCTGCAGGAGCGCGAGCAGCCAAACGGGCGTCGTCCGCTCCAGGAGTCGGCTATGAAAGGACGTTTCATCGGCTGAAAGGTTTGCCTCTCTGTCGAGTGACATAGGCGCAGCAGCACAGGCATTGGTGAACTGCTGCGCATTTAAATTTTTTACCAATCCACCCTCAAATGACATCGATTGGGGTATGCTATGAGCGACGATCGCGCCGCTGCCAACAAACGCCTGGTGCTCGACTTCTTCCGCTGTGTCTTCGAGGCGCGCAACCCGGATGCCGCACGCGATTTCGTTACCGAGGATTATATCCAGCACACCGACCAGCTTCCGAGTGGCCTAGCCGCGCTGGAAGCGTTTGTTCGCACCATTTTTCCTGACGGCCCGGTGCCGACGCCTCCACAACTCCAACATCCGCCGGAATTTATCGTCGCGGAAGGCGACATGGTGGTTCTTTCGGCCGTCATGCCTCAGCCCGATCCCGAGCACCCCGGTGAGATGTGTCTGCGGTATGTTTTCAACGCGTTCCGCATCTCCAATGGAAAGCTTGCCGAGCATTGGGGAAGCGCCGGTAAGGTGTATCGATCCGCGTAACGCCTCGATCCTATCGTTTCTACCAGTTGGTCACGATGCACTGGTTTCTCACTGGGGGCACGTTACATCGCCATGCGTTTTGTAAAACGCATGGCGATGTAACACTTTAAATCTGCTAGATAATTTTCTCCTTAAATCGATTCCGATCTAAGGAATTATGGAGTGGCATGTCTGCTCATGGCGTATAGATTTCCTATCTCGCGTATAAAAAACAACACATATGTGTCTTGCAATCGGCAAGATTTTGTAGCAGTAATTTTTCTGCATCGGACTCGTTTTGACGAGTGGCTTCTCCGGGCGCCTATCCCCCGGCCACAGTTAACTCACGAACGTCATTTCAGGCGTCATGAGCTATCCGTTGATTAAACCCATGAAAATGAAAATTTCTTGATATCTGTTGGGATCGATAGCCGTCTCCACACAGCGGCTTGATCATGTCTAACATTATCAGTCTCCACTGATCAGCCCGTATATGGGTTTTCAGTTCGATGACGCATGTTTTCAGGGTACGACGACGCATTTCAGGATATTGAATGTCTTCGTTTTTCACTCGTTTCATGTCCCACCACATCAAGGTGGGCAACCTCATTGTCATCTCCTGCGATGGTCAACATACGCGTATCGGAGACGAAAGCGGCAAGCCGATCGTTATCCGTTTCGCAGACCGTGCAACCCAACGGTCCATTATGTTCAATCCCGAGCTCGCGCTTGGCGAAGCCTTTATGGATGGCAAGTTGGGCATTGAGCAAGGCACCATCTATGAACTGCTTGAACTGGTATTTCAGAACACGGGCGTGGATCGCCTGACGGGCATCCCTCGATTTATGCGGCGTTTCACACGCTTGAAACGGCGTATGCAGCAGTATAATCCGGTCGGGCGATCAAAGCGTAACGTGGCGCACCATTACGACCTCAATGGCTCGCTCTATCGGTTATTTCTCGATTCCGACAGTCAGTATTCCTGTGCTTATTTCGAGGGGCGGGGCAGTTCGCTGGAAGAAGCACAGCTTGCCAAAAAACGGCATCTGGCTGCCAAGCTGCTGATCGAGCCGGAGCATCGTATTCTTGATATCGGATCAGGATGGGGCGGACTTGGGCTCTATCTGTCGGAGATGACCCAGGCGGACGTCACCGGCGTTACGTTGTCGCAACATCAGCATGCAATTTCCAATGGTCGTGCCAAGGACATTGCATCGTCGCGTCGGCCTCGATTTTTGCTGCAAGATTATCGGGATATCAAACAACAATTCGACCGGATTGTTTCCGTCGGCATGTTTGAACATGTCGGGATTGGTCATTTCGATGAATTTTTTGCAAAAATACGGGCTTTGCTCAAGCCTGACGGGTTGATGCTGCTGCATTCCATCGGCGTGTTCGATGGTCCCTCTCATGCCAATCCCTGGATACAGAAATACATTTTTCCAGGCGGCTACATTCCATCTCTTTCAGAAGTGCTGGCGGCAATCGAACGGCAGGGGCTGGTGGTCTGCGATATCGAGATATTGCGCCTTCACTATGCCGAGACCTTGAAAGCTTGGCGCGAGCGGTTCCTAGCCCGGCGGGACGAAGCGGTGGCCCTTTATGACGAGCGGTTCGCCCGCATGTGGGAATTCTATCTGGCGTCATCGGAGACCGCATTTCGGTATCAGGGGATGATGGTTTTTCAAATTCAGCTGGCGCGCGATCAGTCCGCGGCTCCTCTGCGGCGCGATTATATTCATGCTGCCGAAAACCGCCTGCGGGAGCTGGAGATCTGCAAGCCCGTTCCCTTAAGCCGTGTCGCCGAATAGGCGCGGGCATTCATCCATTCATCGTTACACCTGCAGGGCATTCAGCGCTTTGCTCAAGATTGGCCGAAATATATGGCGGTCAGGAGAAATATCATTGTCTAGCAATAGTTTACATCAAGCTCGAACAGAGTGGTTCGGCAATATCAAAGGCGATGCGCTGGCTGGCCTCGTCGTGGCCCTGGCGCTCATTCCAGAAGCCATCGCCTTTTCCATCATCGCTGGCGTCGATCCCAAGGTTGGCCTTTATGCATCCTTCTCCATTTCGGTGCTGATCGCGTTCGTGGGTGGCAGGCCCGGGATGATTTCTGCCGCCACCGCCGCCACCGCCGTGTTGATGATCACGCTGGCCAAAACCCATGGCGTGGAATATCTGCTGGCCGCCACCATATTGGCCGGCATCATCCAGATTTTTGCCGGTCTGCTGAAACTCGGCCGCCTGATGCGTTTCGTGTCCAAGTCCGTCATGACGGGCTTTGTCAATGCATTGGCAATATTGATCTTTATGGCCCAGCTGCCGGAGCTGATCCATGTCCCCGCACCGACCTATGTGCTGGTGGCGGCGGGTTTGGCGATCATATATCTATTTCCTTATGTGACGAAGGCCATTCCGTCGCCTCTTGTCTGTATTGTCGTGTTGACGGCGGTTTCGATCTATTTCGGATTGGACATTCGAACTGTCAGCGACATGGGTGAGTTGCCCTCGACATTGCCGGTCCTGCTCCTTCCCAATATCCCTCTGAATGTTGAAACGTTTCTGATCATTCTGCCCTATTCCGCCGCAGTTGCCGTTGTCGGCCTGCTTGAAACGCTGATGACCGCTGCGATTGTCGATGAATTGACGGATACGCCGAGCAACAAGAACCGCGAATGTATCGGCCAGGGAATTGCCAATACGATAACCGGGTTTTTTGGGGGCATGGCAGGCTGCGCGATGATCGGCCAGTCGATGATCAATGTGAAATCCGGTGGGCGCGGCAGATTGTCGAGTTTGTGCGCCGGTGTTTTCCTGCTGTTCATGATTCTCGTGCTTGGGCAATGGGTGCGTCAAATTCCCATGGCCGCCCTTGTGGCGATCATGATTATGGTTTCCATCGGCACCTTTTCCTGGTCATCGATCCGCAATTTGAAGGATCACCCGCGCTCGTCCTCTTTCGTGATGATCGCCACGGTGATCGGCGTTGTCGCCACCCATAATCTGGCCATTGGTGTCCTGGTCGGTGTGCTGTTGTCAGCCGTTTTCTTTGCCTGGAAAATCGCCCAGATATTCCAGATCACCTCGATCCTCTCACCGGATGGCAAAACGCGGACTTATAAGGTCGAAGGTCAAATCTTCTTCGCCTCCGTCGAGGATTTCAACCAGGCATTCGAATTCAAGGAAGCGCTGGAAAACGTCATCATCGATGTATCCCGCGCCCATATCTGGGACATATCCAGTGTCGCGGCATTGGATATGATCGTGCTGAAATTCCGCAGAGAGGGAGCCGAGGTTTCTATCCTCGGACTGAACCGGGCAAGCGAGACGATCGTTGACAAGCTCGCAATTCACGACAAGCCCGGCGCCATGGAGCGCCTTATGGGCCATTGAGGGAGACAATCATGATCAAGATCATAGGACTGATAGACGGTTCGATATATGCCCAGAGCGTCTGCGATCATATCGCATGGATTGCTGGCCGATCCGAGGTGTCCGTGGACATTCTGCACGTCATTGGCCGTCGAGACCTTTCCACGGAACCGGTCAATCTCAGCGGCAATATCGGCTTGGGCGCCCGAACGGCGCTTTTGGCGGAACTGGCGGAACTGGACGCGCAAAAAGCAAGAACGACCCAACACCGTGGACGGCTTTTGCTGGAAGAGGCAAAGGCGCGTCTTCAAGCCGTGGGCATCAATAGCGTCAACACTATGCTGCGCAATGGCGATCTGGCTGAAACCCTGCAAGAGCTGGAGGAAAGCGCCGACCTCATCGTGATCGGCAAGCGTGGTGAAGGCGCCGATTTTGCGCAATTGCACCTTGGCTCAAACCTCGAACGGGTGGTCCGCTCCAGTCACAAGATGATCGCCATCGCATCACGTGCCTTCAAGCCGATCCGTAAAGTGCTGATCGCCTATGATGGCGGCGCGATGGCGATGAAAGCGGTTGACTATATATCAGGGAATCCGATGTTTGCCGGGCTCTCTATCAAACTGGTAACGGTGGGGGACGATACGCCGGAAGCCCATCAAGCCCTTGTTGAAGGTAAGCGTAGGTTTACGGATGCGGATGTGCCGGTTGAGACCGCCATTGTTGCAGGGCAACCGGATAAGGCGATTTCTGATATTGTCGAGCGTGAGGCATACGACCTGCTCATGATGGGCGCCTATAGCCATTCCAGGCTGCGCGCACTTTTCCTCGGGTCAACGACAACGGAAATGATCCGGGCCTGCAAAGTGCCTGTGTTGATTTTCCGCTGATCTCGAAGCGAACACTCTTTTCTGTGCGTTTTTTAAAACGCACAGCGCTGTAATGTAACATGCAGGAACTCTGGCTAGCGCCATTGTCCTTGTTTGAAGTCCAGAATGATCAAAAACTATTGGGAATTTTTCAGTCGCAATTGGCAGCATTTGACATTTGGCGCAATGCTTCTGGCCATTTCGAGCTTCGGCCAAACCTATTTCATTTCGATCTCGGGGGCGCATTTTCGAGACGCTTTTCGTTTAAGCGACGGTGGCTTGGGCACTGTCTATGCAATAGGCACGTTTTTAAGCGCCTTGACACTCACCTGGGCTGGGCGCCTGATCGACTACACAACGGTTAGAGCGTTCAGTTGGGCGGTGGCCGTTCTGCTGGCTTGCGCATGTGGATTGGTGTCGTTCAGCCCCAATGTCTATGTGCTCCTACTTGCGTTCTACCTCCTGCGCCTGGGCGGCCAGGGCTTGATGGTTCATACGGCGCTGACTGCAACAGCCCGCACGTTTCCAGCAGATGCGGGTAAAGCGCTCGGCATTATCGCTCTGGGCATGTCTGTCGCGCAGGCTACTTTTCCACTGGCCGGAGTGACGATGAACGACACGTTCGGTTGGCGTGCATCCTGGGCTATCAACGCGCTCTTTGTCATCGCCGGTGTCGGCGTAGCACTCGCGGTCTTGCCAAGGGCGGGTGATCGGCCTTTGCGTCAGCGCAGGCCCAAAGGACAGGCCTCAACCGAGCCCAGGCGGGCATCCTTGTTGCTCGACCGACGGCTCCTCATGACCCTGCCAGCTGTTCTGGCAAGCCCCTTCATCGTTACAGGCTTCTTCTTCCATCAAGGCCGCCTGGCCGAGCAGAAGCATTGGGACATCACATGGCTCGCTGCCGGATTTGTGGTCTTTGCCATTGTACAGGCGGTCTCGGTCGTGGTGATTGGTCCCGTCATCGACCGTTTTGGGACGAAGCGAATTCTGCCTTATTTTCTCTTGCCACAAGCCATTGGAATGCTTGCGCTGGGATTGCTTTCATCGTCATGGGTTGCGCTGGTCTATATGGTTCTGATGGGCATATCCTCCGCCTTCGGGTCGACGCTTGCCACCGCCCTTTGGGTCGAGCTTTTTGGAGCCACTGAGTTGGCACGCGTGCGCTCTGCGGTCGAAGCCGGATCCGTTATAGCAAGCGGTGCTTCACCTGTGATCATGGGATTGCTGATTGATGCCGGCTTTCCTTTGTCATGGCAGGCGCTGGCGTGCTGTGTATACACAGTGCTGGCCTCCATTATCGCAATCGGCGTGCAGCGTGTGAAAGTCTGATCGAAAGGGTTTTTATATCGTCGACCACTGCGTCAGCGAAGACCTTGGTGGAGCGCGCCATGAGATCGGCATAGTGCAATTACCCCAGTGGCAGCATGACTGCTTCCTGCGGTCGATGTGTTTTAGGGTGCTCACACGGCCCTGTCGTCGACGTCCTGGGCCTAATGTGCCAGCTCCATCTGGTGCTGAATTTTGGAAAAGCGGCTGTCATCCCGAATGGGGTCGAAGACGGCATTTGCCAGAAACAGCCCTGGTGTGCCTCTTCGTGTCACCGCCAGCTCCAAAGCGCTAATGGCTTCATCGCGAGCGCCTAGTCCGAGATGGATCATCGCCTCCGCATGCACAGCTTGGCCTCGCAGATTTGGTGACTGCTTCACCCTGGAAAGAAGACGACCCGCCTCTGATTTTTCGCCTGAAAGCCCATAGGCTAGTCCTAGCAGCCCACAGGCCGTGGCATCTTCGGTCATGATGCGTGAGGCGGCGGTAAATTCTTCGATAGCGCTATCAATCTGACCCATGTTGAGCTTGGCTTCTCCATAGGTAAGTCGTAACTTAACAAATCCGGGTTCGGCTTCAAGGGCGTCGCGTGCGACTTTCGCCGCCTCCCTGAAACGGCGGGCTGCATTCAGGGTCAGCGCATAGACATTGGCGACCATGGGGGAATAAGGATCGAGATTGATCGCTTCCTCCGCTATTTGCAGCGCAGAAACGATCTGTCCGCTTTGCAGGTAGGTCAATGCAAGCAATATATAGGGCGAAGGGTCGAGCGGGGTGATGGCAATGGCCTGGCGGCATGCGCCTTCGGTCTGTGGCCAGTCATAGGCGTAGCTCGAAGCCCAACCCAAGATCAGCCAGACGTCGCTGAGGTTGCCATTCAGCGACAAAGCGCTGTGGGCAGAGGCGGCCAACTTGGGCATCACCCTGGATATCGAGCCCGGCGCAAGCGATAAAAACTGTCCTAAAGCTCCAATAAGCCTTCGGTGGGACAATTGATCCAGGGGGTCGTCCGAGATGATTTGCTCATAGCGCAAGACGGCGGCGCGCAGCTCGATCAGCCGTTCACGCCGGTTGATGTGGGAACCGCGCAGAAGCTGGTCAAGAAACCGGTTCTCGTTCTCGTCAGAATGGCATGGTATGTTCACCGCCTGACCCGGGATGCTGCGTGACAGCGAATCTGAAACCATTTCGCCGATGGCATTGGCTATCAAGGTGGGAGAGGGTCTCTCGGAATTTTGTGGGAAAGAAAATGTTTTGCTTCCCTGAACCAAGCCATCCAGATCGACCATTGTCGTCACGATCCTGATCCATTGCTCATCTGAGCGAATGGCGCAGCGTAATTCCAGCTCTGATCTACTCGCTCCACCGGGAAGGACCGGGACTATCGAAGAAAGCTTGAAAAGGCTGCTGGCAATCTCTTCGGGTAGCTGTCGCGCCAAGCGCTGCTCGTTCTCGCCCGCATTGGATTCGCTGTCCAGATGAATGGCAATCCGGCGCGGAAAATCTTTTATATCCGCCGCGGGCAAGGATGGCTGCGAGGAGAAGATCGGCACAAGTGAGCGGGGCATGAAGGCCACCCTCACCACATCGAAGCGTCCCTCATGTTCGTAATAGCTTTGCAATCTGTTGCGAAGACGCCAGGCTTCGGTCCGGACACATGTATCGATCCGCGGATCGAAATGCTCATCTTTGCCGAATACGTCCTGAGCGATCGCATGTTCGCCAATGGCATTCGCGCGACCTGCGAGCGCCTCCTCGACAAGATACTGTAGCAACTGTCGGGAGCGCTTTGCCGTTGCGAACGTATTGCCGTTGCAGAGTTGATCCAGCGCCTCGCGTATCTGTCCCGGTGTCGGGCTTGCCAATTCTGTGTCTGCCGTGCCCACACTTGGCGCAGCGTCATGAGATGATACGCAGATGATCGAAGTCGCACTCGTATTCTTTTCCACCCGGTCTCCTCCCCGTGCTTGTCTGCGAATATACTGCTCCCAATCATTCGATAGGCTGATTAAACCTCCCACGGCCTTTGATGTCGGATGCTACAGACTTTCTGCATTTGGTTGAAACGCAGAAATTCTCTAAATCTTTGTTTTTATAAATTTCTAGATGTAAAGCCGCGCGCCACTTTTCCTCGAAATGCTCCAGTGGTCCCACTTCAACATTTGATTCCGTTTGCGCGCACTCCAGATTGCCACATTTGGCCTAGCAAATGTCAAGTCCATTCGACGAGAACGACATGATCATCTTTTTGATAATACAGTTGTCGCCTTGTGGAAAGCCCGGTGGACAGCAAGCACGATTTGTGGATGCCGGTCGATTATTGATGCTGTTAGAAACCCAGGCCCGAATTTTATCGTCTGATTGGATAGAGATAGAGCGGGGGTAGGTTTACGACCTTGGTGTCGCTGTCTTTCGGTCCTATGCCATCGAAGAAGATGCTGACGATGAGGCCGATATGGGCTGCGAGGATTTCGTCCGAGGGCCGGAAGTTGGCGACGAGGATGTCGAACTGAGTTCCTGGTGCTGTCATGCGCACCAGCAATGTGGCATAGCGTTCAGGATCTTCAACGACATAGCCGCGGGAGGTGGCAACTTTCACGATGAGCGAGGCAATGATGCGGATCACGTCAGGCATATCTGACTGGACCTGATCAGACATGGCTTGCAGTTCACTGCGCCTGTCGATTTCTGCAATGAGAACCCGGAAATAGGCGGTCAGCTCAGGGGCGGATGCGGCTTTGACGACCTCAAGCAGCACGCTTGTGAGTTGCTCCAGGGGATCTGCGACGGATCGACTTTCCACAACACTGCCGAGGTCCAGCGCGAAATCGGAAGCGGCATGTGTCATGACAGCATGAAATAATTCAAGCTTGTCGGAAAAATGCGCATAGACAGTCGTCTTTGAAACGCCGGCCTTGGCGGCCACCGCATCCATAGAGGTTCTCTCATATCCATTGGCCAAAAGTAGATCGACGGCAGCGGCCATGATCAACTCTCGTTTTGATCTAGAATTCTTGTTTCGTGGATGAGGCATACCTCAGCTCCTACATGAGCGCAGCAGTCCATTCAAGGCCCCAAGGGAGGCATGTCACAGGCACGGCGCGTGGTCTCTGTCCAAAAAGAGGGGCAATCAAGGGCTTAGTTTCTTAACCTTCCTTCACAAAAGCGCAATCTCCGAGGCTTTGAAAAAAATCAATTGACATAACTGTACTGTACCGTTTAGAACAGTATCACGTCTTGGAAATATGGAGGTAATTCAAGGATGTCCGCACTTTCTAGTGACTTGTCGCTCATGCCCGACATGCCGCCCGCGCCCAGTGGGCAGCCCGCTCCAGGGATGCCACCCATGCCCGGTTTGCCGCCTATGTCCGGCCTTCCCCCAATGCCGCCCGCAGTGCCTTCAGCGCCTGTCGAGTCGAAATGGTTGACCGATAAGGGTCGTGATATCCGCGATAAGGCCAGGGCGCTCATTCCCCTTATTCGGGAGCAGGCGCGCGAAGGCGAGAAGATTGGTGCCTTGACGCCGGAGGTTCTCAAGGCGCTCAGTGATATCGGTATCTACAAGATGGCCATGCCTGCTGAATGGGGTGGGTATGCTCTTGGTGCGCGGGATCTGGTCGAGATTATCGCCACGCTGGGCGAGGCGGATGGATCGGCTGGGTGGGCCGGCTTCGTCGCCGTTGGAGTGAAGAACCTGCTGGCCCTTGATGGCGAGGTTGTCGGAGAAGTTCTTGAAGACACCCGAGATTGGGCTGGCCCTACCGTTGTCGGTGCGTCCGTTTTTGCGACGAAAGTCGGAGAAGGTCGCAAAGTCGAAGGTGGCTGGATGGTCAAGGGTCGCTGGGCTTTCGGTAGTGGATGCAAGCACGCCAAATGGGCGATGCTGGGCATAGAATATGATCCGAAGGTTGCTGGTGGTACCGGGCGCGGCGTTGTTGTCGTTGATCGTTCGAAATATGAGATTTTGGATGACTGGCACGTCATGGGCTTGTCTGGTAGTGCCAGCAACAGCCTTGCCATCAAGGAAGAAGTCTTTGTTCCCGATCGTCGGTTTCTCGATCTGAGCCAATACCCTCTGCGCTTCCAGCAATTGCATACGCGATACCAGGGCTTTGGATATCAGCAGCGCGGGCTTGCTAATCTGGCGACCGTGTCCTTGTGTGATATGTCGATTGCGCTCGGTATGGCGCGGGGGGCACTTTCGTGTTTCGCGGAGCAGGCCAAGAAGCGTCCGCCTTTTTCACTTCCGTATCCGACAATCTCGGACATGGCGTCGGCGCAAGTTGCTGCCGGCAAGGCACTTGCCATGATCAAGGTCGCCCAGGCGACAATTGAAAGCTACGCAGACCAGGTCGATGCCAGGACAGCGGAGGGTCAAGATTTTACGCATGATGAGGACTCCGAGGCCAGCTTGACCCTCGCTTACGTTGCAAGCCTTTGCGAAGACGCCATTAATCTGTTGCAGAAGACGTTGGGTTCATCGACGATGTCGCTCAACAACCCTATCCAACGCTTTGTTCGCGACGTTCGTGTGCTGGCATCCCACGGTGCCGTTCGGCTTGATCCGCAAGCGGAGGTGAATGGTCGTCGCCTACTGGGCATCACACCTTTCCCAATGTTTGCCGGTGCCGTGCCGGAACGCGCTAATCTGGAAGGCAAGGGGTTGTAAGTTCATGAGCGATTTCACGATCATTGACGGTGTCGCCCATATCCACGAGCCTAAGCTTTACGAAACCTGGCTGGACAGGGAGGACTATATTGCGGCCGTGTCGGCATCGCCGTCACCGGAAGTTGCCGCAAAAAAGCGCCTTCTTGTCGATTTTCAGGTTGACCTTGCCAAGATGGTGCGCGCCAGGGCGGTCGAAGAGAATGTCGTCGATATCATGACGAAATATGCCGACAACGACTATATTCAGCATGATCCGAATGCGAACGGTAATGGGTTGGCCAATCTGATCGAGTATTTCAAAAAAGTGCCCGTGGACAGAGGTCCGGCGCCTCCGGTGGTCAGCGTCGTCGTCGAGGGGGAGTTGGGATGCGTGATGATGAAGCATCCGATGCCTGATCCCACCGCCCCAGGGCAAACCTACGACTGGTATATTCTCACCGTCTTTCGGGTACGGAATGGAAAGCTGCGTGAGCATTGGAGTGCCTTCCAGAAGATGGCTGCACCCATGATACCGCAAAAGCCGCCACACTAAAGTCTGTGAGGTTCATGCTGAACCAGGCAGCCGTTTGAGCTCTTTGTTAGAGAGTGTCTTTTAGAGAAGACGGTTGCCAGTTTCCCCTGGCAACCTCTGTTGAGTGTTGAGCGTAATAAGACGCGCAAACTCATTTCGGAGTGCATAAGCCCTGGATAATTTGCACCACGGTTTCGATCCAGCAATTGTGCAGGGCGCGTTCTAGACTGATAAAATCAGCAGGCTCGCGTACTCTCGTGAACACATGTCGCGAGTGTGTTTGATCGACCCCATTTGCGCTACGGCCAAGGTCTGTTTGACCTTGAGCCATTCCCACGTCGGCCAATGCCGGCTCGGATATGCTTGCCGGCTGAGCGGCCCGATGGGTGGGCGGATAATCTCTTACTGATAGGAAACAGACAGCCGCAATCGTCGACAATAAAACCAGCGCCGAGCCCCGTCTTTGGAGGAGGGATCGCCAGGTGTCTGCATTTAAAAAGGGGCATATGTTCCATGGAACAGGCGCAAATTTCTACTATTTCACCTTTCGAGGGAAATACGCTAAGAGCATATTTCAAAAGTTTGGTTGGTGCGCCCAGGAAAGCCAGGATGGCTTTGAGTGGATGCCTGATCTTGATGGTTATTAGTCCTGCCGGTCTTTCGGCTATGACACCTTTTGTGATCGCGGCTTTCTCGGCGGAGACCCATCGTGCTCAGGCCGATGCGCTGCTGATTTTTGTGGCGCTGCCATTGCTGCTCTCCCCCCTGATCCTGCCGCTCGCCGGCGCATGGGTAGATCGGTGGGGTGCAAGAGCAGTTGCTATTCCCGCAGTCATTTTATACGCCGTGACAACCGCGATGATCCCGCTGGTCAGCGGAACGATCTGGATCTTGACTCCCATGATCATCCTGGCCGCATTATTCGGCTTCATGTCCAGTCTTGCCGTGATTTTCAAAATCATCACTTGCTGGTTTCCGGAGCATCGGGGGATCGGATTTGCACTGGTTGGGGTGCTTTCAAGCTTCGCCAATGCGCTCTTTTCTCCCTTGTTCCAGTGGTTGATTTATGGAGTGACGAACAGTGATGGGTCGGCTTCGGGCCTCCACCAACTGGGCGGCATCGGTTGGAGCGGCTCCTATTTCGTCGTCGCAGGAACCATTGCTATTCTTGGCATTCCCTCAGCGCTCTTTCTCATCTCGGAACCCGCCAAGCCGTCTGCTGCCAAGCGCCTGCCCATGCCTGGGTCTCACTTGAATATGGAGAATGCAGCCGGAATACCTCTCAAGATGGCGATCAGGACCAAGACCTGGATATTCATCACGCTTTTTCTGGCGATCACCGCTGCAGGCCCGATGACTGTCCGACAGAACTCCGTCGATTTCTTTCAGCAGCGTGGCTTTGATCTGAACGACATCGCATTTTCGCAATCTGTTTTGTTCGTGGCTTCGGTCGTCGGTCTTTTTCTCGGCGGCATGATCCTTGATCGCAGTCGACGCCCTTGGGTGATCGCGCCCCTGCTCGCCATGGTTCCGATCGGCCTAACGATTGCCTATTTCAACCACGGTTCGGTTTTCCTGCTCTATGTGGCAATGAGCTCTCTCGGATTTGCGACGGGTGCGGAGTCTGCACTCGGCCCATTCCTGGTTGCCCGTTATTTCGGACCCAAAGCCTTTGCTCAAATTCAAGGTTTGACGCTGGCAATCTGCTCACTGTCCTTCGGCTTGACGCCATTCCTTACCAGCGCAATGGCGACTGCAGCTGGAAGCTATTTCGTCCCGTTTGCCATTTTGACCGGGCTGACAATGGTTGCCGTCGCGCTGGGAGCCCTTTTACCCAATTACCCACCAGAATGGCCGACCGGGGCGGAAGTCTCTGGAAAGTAAACCAGGGTCAGGGGAAGGGGTGCGATGACCCGGTATCGCACAGCAAAAGCCGGATCAGGGCGCGCTCCCGAACAGCCCTTCCCATGATTGGCGACATAATAACGAGAGGTATCCTATGTTGAACCAAGCACGAGCCTCCGCTGAGAATCTCAGCCCTCACGACCAGGCGGAATTTCGCCGCGCGCTGGGTCACTATCCTACCGGCGTGTGCATTGTGACTGCGCACCATGACAATAAGCCGATTGGCATGACAATTGGCTCATTCACGTCGGTGTCCCTGGACCCACCGCTTGTTGGTTTCTTACCTGCGCATAGCTCGCAAACCTGGCCGTTGATCGCGAAAGCTGGTGCATTCTGCGTGAATATCCTGGCCGATGATCAATCCGACCTTCCGGGGCGGTTTGCGAAACGGGATGCCGATCGCTTTCAGGATATTGCGCACAGCCGTTCCAGCCTTGATCTGCCGGTATTCGACGGCGTTGTCGCCTGGATCGATTGCACCCTGCATAGCGCGCATGAGGCGGGAGATCACCTCTTCGTCATGGGCAATGTGCTCACACTGAGTGTGGTCAGGGATCGACCGCCCTTGTTGTTCTGCCGTGGTGCTTTCGGTGGTTTTGTTGCCGGAACCTGATTTGAAAAGCCTGGCAATTGATGTGAAATAGAAGGAACGAAAATGACCTATTTAATTCGGCAGATGGGACATGTTGTCATCTCCTCGCCTGATCCGCTTGGTGCGGCCAAAGATATTTGTGACGTAGTTGGCCTTCGTATCACGGAGCAGGACGGCGATACGGTCTATCTCTCCAGCAACGACCGCCATCACGAACTCACCTACATCAAGGGCGATGGCAAGGCCGTGGCCTGCGGCCTGGAAGCCGTCAGCGCCGACGCCGTGGACGAGGTCAAGCGTCGCGCTCTGTCCGACGGGTTGACCGTTCTCGACGATAAGCCGCTTGGAAAGCACTACGACAAGGCCGTGCGGATCGTCGCCCCAGGGGGGGCAATTTTCGAAGTGCATACGCCGATCGCCCGCAATCAGCCACGCCGGTATAACTACTCGACGCCCGGTGCCAGGCCCCGCCGGATCGAGCATATCAACGCATTCGCGCCCGATACTCATGCTTTCGGCGAGTTCTGCGCAAAGGTGCTGGGTATGAAGCTCTCGGACATGACGGGCGAAGACGGTTTGCGGTGGTACCGCGCCGAAGACGGTTTCCATCACACGATCGCGATGGGGCCGGGTGAAAGCGGGCTGCACCATTATGCCTTTGACCTTCACTCGCTTGAGGATCTCGCAGCAATAGCTGACAATCTTACCCTCAAGGACCGGGCGATGGTTTGGGGGCCGGGCCGTCACGGGGCCGGAGGCAATATCTTCACCTATTATGCCGACCCGCATGGTTGCCTGGTGGAAAACTCCATCGAGCTTGATCGCATCGACAATGACGCGACCTACGAGCCACGGACCTGGGATATCTCGGAGGGTCTGGCAGGACGCTGGCTCAATCTCTGGGGTACGCCTCCCACACCAGGCTTCCTGCGTCCTGGCATAGCCTTTGATCCTAAGGTCTGATCGGGCAGCGCGAGGGACGATTGATTGGCAGGCGTGGTCGGGAAAGAAGAGGCCTATACGTTTTGCGGTTACCCGGCTCGGCGATGGATTTTCCTGGGGCTTGTGTTGAGGAGCACGGTATCCGAGAGACGACCTGTCATTACGCTGTGACTTAATATTACTGCTGACAATGCTGGTTCGGAAACCTCGGATAGCAGCTTTTGGGTAAACCCTTCCCTGCTATTCGGGGAGGGGTGGCGGATCGACCAGCTTAGCGGTCGATCCGACCGAGGATAAGCGTGCGCTGGGAGGCCGCACGCCACATTTAAAAGAAGAGGAGGAGGAAGCCTTGAAACAGGCAACGATGACGCATGCCGTCGCCAATCCTGGGACGAATAGTCATTTCGACAATAATCTCCATGCTGAGGAAATGGGCGGAACCGCGTGTTCGACCGTTATTCGCTACCGCGCTAAAGGCACCGCGCTGTTGTCGGACGTTCACCGGATGAAACAGCCGAAGCCATGGTAACCCAGACCGCTGCGCTGGTGTTGGTCGAAAGGACGGCCAATCTTTCGGCATCCTCTGTCTCATCTTTCATACGCAGCGTTGCGAGCATTGTTTCGATGATGTCGATCCCACCATTTTCAGGCGATCGGCGTCGGATCAGCATAGCCGTCATCGCTTCATAAGGGCCATACGGGAGGTGGTCCTGATCGACGTGTCAGTCTGTGTCACCGCTTTGTCGAAGGCTTCACAGCAGCACAGTCGCAATGAGGAGCAGTCAATCAAACCAAATGCAACGGAGTGAGCAGGTTCGATTCTTAGGGGAGGATAATAATGCGAATTCTATACATGATCACTATACCGTTGCTGTTTGCGACGGCTGCTCCAGCTTTTGCCATCGATCCGGAGATCGGTACGCAAGAACCACCTTTTCTGGATGGCCCACCGCCAGTCTATTCTGGCCCGCTCGCAGAAGCCGGACGGTGGCTTCATGAGAATGGGGTCGATCTTCGAATTGACTATATCAACATCGCTCAGAGTGCGCCTGCCTATGGATTCAAAAAATTAGGCTATGGGTCGTTCCTCGTCGATCTGACCGGTAATATTACGCCTGATCTGCGGATCAGGCTCGCTGAAGTGGTCAATATGCCAAACAACAATGTCACCGGCAACTTGACTTCCTTTCTTCCGCCTGTGACCGGCACTACTGACACAGCTCTCGCCCGGTTTTCGCTCGAGGCTGATTTTCTGGATGACCGCTTGACCATAGAAGCGGGCCGCATTGGATTGGCACGGGATTTTTCGATCAGGGGCTTTTGCAGCGGCATCAGTTGTATCAACGCAACCCAGGGCAAGAGCCTGAACCTTCCAGACGATGTGCGTTCCGTTTGGGGTGCGCGGGCAGCCTATAAGCTCACGGCAAACACGACGTTAGGGTTCGGTTTGATCGAGGATAATCCGGACAACTGGCAGAATGGCGACGGCTGGACTTGGGGATCTGGAGACGCCGAAGGCTATATCGCCGCTGCCAACGTTCGTCATATCGAAACCTTTATGGACAGTGACAAGCCGTTTAAACTTGAAGCCGGAGCCTATTTCCGTTCCACGCCCTATCAGGACACGCTTTACAACAGTGGATGGGGCAACCCGACATACGGAGCCAATACAAAGATCGTCACGCATGACAGCGGAACGACCGCAATGTATGCGCATGCCCGCAAGGTGGTTTGGAGCAGGCCGTCGGATAGTTTCAACCCGGAAAACATCGCGTTCTATGGCGGTATCCTACATTACTTCGGTGAAGGTCACGACTACCCATGGGAAGCCTATGCAGGCGTGGAATATTCCGGGTTCTGGCAAGCCAATCCACTGGCTGGGGTAGGTGCCTCTGTTCACTATATTCGTATCAGTGAAGAGCGAGCTGAGTACGAGCGCAATGCCCGGCGGTTCTTCTCAGGCGTCGATCAGAGGCAGTCACAAGACATGTTCATGTTTGACGTGCATGGAAGCACAGGCATTTTTGGCAATGGCATTCTCGATTTTGGCGCGGCCTATATCATCAATCCGAACTCTGCTTTCGCTGATTTTTCTACCGCAAGGCAGAAGGATGGTGTTGTCATTTATGCGGCGCTCGCATTCGACTTGAGTACCGTCCTTGGGCTTTCTCCTCGGAGAGGTCCCTAAGGAAAGTCAGAGAACCATCTTTAACCTTTTTGCTTGACGAGGCGATAAAAAATATATTTTTTATGATAAAATATTTATAATAGGAAGGGAGGTTCCTATGACTTATCTGATTTACCCCCAATCAGTGTAATGCCACCCGCATTTTGCGAGCGCGGATTGTTGAGACGTGTAGCCAGTTATCAGAGGCCAGTTGGATGGTTACGTCACCATTCAGAGGCATCTGTCATATGTGATGGGAGATCGATTTATGGGGTTCAAATTCAATCAGGAGTTCCGCTATCGGATGCCCACGGTATTCGGGCCGGCCGTAGGTCCCCGCCAAAAGCCGGGCGGCGGCATGTGGGCGCTGGAAGAAACCGGTACGATGAATGCGGAATGGATGGCTATTACCTATCGCACCAGTGCGGATAAGTTAGAGGCGCTTCTGCCTCCCGGGATGAGCTTGCGCGGTGAGCCGCTCATCAGTGTCTCCTGTGCCTGGTTCAAGAATCTTTATTGGCTGGCAGGGCGTGGCTACGGCATTTTGTCGATTGATTTCCCCGTAACTTATCAAGGCAAGACCGAACGATTGGAGGGGTCTTTCTGCCCGGTTATCTGGGAGGGTGCTCCCGATGCAATCCTGACCGGGCGGGATGAAATGGGCTTTCCAAAACTGTTTTGCGACATGCCGGAAATCACCTGGGATAAGGAAAAAACCACGGCATCCTGCGAAGCATCCTGGTTCGGCTTTAAATTTTTCGACATCGCTCTCGGTGAAATGGAAGAGGATGACGCCCCGCCAAGCCTGCCTGGTTCCGGGGGCGGCGCTGCCATGTACTATAAATACGTACCTCGGACGAACCCGTTTCAGGGTGGAGGGGCCGATGTCGCTTATATCACGACGCCAGCGCCACCGCCGGGGGCGGGCAAGCCGGATGCCATCAATTTCGATGGATACGAGTTCAAGCGCTGGCGGGCCAAGGGCAGCTTCAACTGGCACAAGGCGACGTTTGAACAACTCCCGACAACCTTTCATATCGTCAATGCCGTGGCAGATATGCCGTGTTTTGAAATCGTCAAAACCGAAATGGTGGCCTTCTCAGGTCCGGGAATTGGCGTTTCGGTCAATAGCATTCGTCCCGTAGAGCCGGGTGATCAGGAATAAGGATAATAGAATGAAACTGGCAAGATTTATTGTTGAGGGAAAGCCTCGGCTCGGTAAAGTCGTGGGCTCTGAGATCATTGATCTGAGTTCCGTGGCTCCTGAATGCGGAAGCTCAATGAAGGCGCTGATTGAGCGGTTGGATGAATTGAGACCGGCTTTGGAAGCGCTTGATAGCCCTTCTTTTGTGCTGGCTGATGTTCAGCTTGCTGCACCAATCACGGATCCCAGGAAGTTTCTCGCCATCGGGATGAATTATAGGGCCCATGCCGAGGAAGCGGCAGCCGCAGGAATACCCACGCCAAAGTCACAATTGTGGTTCAACAAACAGGTCACTTGCATCAATGGACCCTATGACGACGTGGTGCTGCCCAGCGTGTCCGAAAAGGTCGATTACGAAGCTGAACTGGGTTTCATCATTGGCAAGCGGTGCCGCCATGTAAAGCGCGAAGACGCGCAATCGGTGATCGCCGGGTATTTCGTTGCCAATGATGTCACCGCCAGAGACTGGCAGTTCCGTTCACCGACCTATACGCTCGGCAAGAGCTTTGATACCCACGGCCCCATCGGCCCCTGGATCACGACGGCGGATGAAGTTCCGGATCCGCACAATTTGACGCTATCCCTCTCTCTGAATGGCGAGGAAAGACAGCGCACGTCTACGGGCGACATGATCTACGATATCTGGGATCAGATTTCCTATCTCTCAACCGTTATGACTCTCGAACCGGGTGACATCATCATAACCGGAACACCGTCCAATGTCGGGATTGCAACCGATACCTTCATGAAGCCGGGCGACGTCGTTCGCGTCGAAGTAAACGGGCTGGGTTCAATCGAAAACCGGTTCGTTGCTGAATAGGGATAATCCATCAATGTCGATTGGCAGATAGCCGATTGAGTTCCTCCTGCTTTTAGGGTCTGTCTGGTTCAACCTGAACCGGCCAGACCCTTGCAACCGCACGACCCTATGTCAGCTGAGAAAGCAGGCCCTCTCTCCTCAATCCCTGAATTCCTCCTGCGAAAACTACATACCGCCAGCCGACGCTCCCCCGTTGCTGTGGGCAGCACACCATGCGGCAATCTTTCCAGCAAGGGCAGTCCTGTGTCGTGCTCCAGATGATGATCTGCCGGTTGATCACCGAGGCGGACATATTCAGTTTTTCAGCGGCTCCCCGGAAAGAACCAGCGCGGGCAACGGCATCCAGCAGGATTACGGAAGAGGAGATGAGTTGCATTTGGCGGCCCACCGTTTCATTTTCTCGAACGATAAAGCCGGAAAACTGTGCTTGTCATTCGACTTTTCATCGCGCACCTTCAAGCCGATTTTGCAAGGAGTATGACAATGACGTTTTCGCCCATGACCGGTCTCGATCACGAATACTTCCTTCGTCTCAGCTTCAAGGTCGCGCTGAGGGCCCAGGAAACAGGCAATCATCCCTTCGGTGCTATTCTGGTCGGGCCGGATGGTAAGGTGCTGATGGAACAGGAAAACGCCTATAATCCGACGCGCGACATGACGGGGCATGCAGAGCGGGTTCTGATGACCCGTTCCTCGCAAGCCTACACGCCCGAACGTCTGAATCAATGCACCATGTACACGTCAGCCGAGCCTTGTGCCATGTGTGCCGGTGCGGCCTATTGGGCTGGGATTGGGCGGGTGGTTTTTGGTTTGAGCGAGAGCCAATTGAAGGCGATGACAGGCAATCATCCTGAAAATCCGACACTCGACCTGCCATGCCGTGTGGTTTTCGAGGCGGGCCAACGCCGCGTTGAGGTTATCGGCCCTTTGCTGAGCGAGGAAGCCGCCAAATTGCATGACAATGCCTGGCGTTGATGGTGGGGAACTGTCTGGGGTTTACGTTGATGTGCGAACTGGCGATCCGGCTTGTGAAAGTGAATGACTGACGTTGCTTCCCGGTTTTGAAAAGAGGCCTTCAAAGGGGCCGTCTAGACGCAAAAGGAGATCACTCGTCTTGCGGAGATGCGCTTCAAGCCGGGAACATGCGAGTTCTGTGTCACGCGCCAGGACGGCTTCAGCGATTTCTGCATGTTCAATGTCAACGTGACGGGGCTCTTTCATGAATGGGACGGCCATGCGTCTATATCGCTCGACCTGCCAGAACATGGAGTCCCGAAGCTTCAGCCACCAGCGACTATCGCATGCGAGAACCAAGGCATCATGGAATACCGCATGAAGTTCAGTCCAGGCAGGACTAACGGTATCGCTGCCATCAGGATCAGACATCGAGGTATGGTGCAGTTGATGGCTGACATCTTTGATATGACCTTCCCAGGCCAAGGACCCCTTGGCAATCGATCGGCGAAGGCAGCGAAGTTCGATTTCTATCCGTACCTCGGTCAAATCCTGTAAATCTTCGATCGAGATCGGGGTAACATGAAATCCGCGCTGAGCCTCTGCGACAACCAGACCATCTGATGTCAGACGCGCCAAAGCCTCTCGCACCGCCCCTGGGCTGACGCCAAGTTGCCGGCACAAAGTATCGATCTTGAGCTTCGACCCAGGGATAAAGCGGCCGTTGAGCAAGTCGTGGCGCAGAACCTCATAGGTTTCGAGGGTGCGGGATCGTACTGTCATCGCAACACTTCTATCTTATTTCGGTGAAAATATATTTTTCGAGGTTCTGTATATACAGAGCTAAAAGCACGCACAATCCGGAGGCCTTCATTGGTTTTTCTGATTCAGACATCTTTTTGTTTGTCACGAATTTGGTTGACCGCACGTTTCTGACCGAAACGACACTCAGCCAAACACGCTGAAGCTCCTCGCTAGACCGGTTCTGCCTTTTTGCCGGTTTGCTCGGTCCGTTGGGGCAATGCGGCTTTTTGTTTTGAGTTCGTGCATCACTGCTAACAGGCATTGACAGACTGCGATGTTCCGATAGTCTTTAATTATGATCTATATTGCGTAATTATAGAATAATAAATGGGGAACGTCATGAAATCTAAATTGGGATTGCTGGCAACGCTGGCATTTGCACTTTTACCAGGGCTCGCACTTCTGCCGGGGCATGGTCTCGCGCAGGACAAGGGCGGGGTCATCAACGTCGCAACCATTGGCGAGCCGCCAACACTGGACCCGATGGCCTCCACCGCAGATCTGGTCGGTATGACCACACAGCATATGTTTGAAACGCTGTTTACCTTCGACGATAAATGGAATGTCATTCCGCTGCTGGCTGAAACCATGCCCACCATCAGTGATGAGGGCAAAACCTACGACATCACCTTGCGCGCTGGCGTGAAATTTCATGATGGCTCGGTGATGACATCCGCTGACGTGGTGGCCTCGATTGAGCGCTGGCTTGCAACGGCATCGCGCGGCAAACAGGTTGTGGCCTATATCGACAAGGTCACAGCGCAGGGCGACAATGCCATTCGCATCACGCTGAAAAAGCCCTATGCGCCGCTGTTGTCGCTGCTGGCATTCAACAATTCCGCAGCGGTGATCATTCCAAAATCCACCATTGCCGATCCTTTGACGAAATTTATCGGCACCGGCCCCTATATGCTGAAAGAGCGCAAGCCTGACCAATATATTCAGCTGGTGCGGTTTGATGGCTATGTATCGAGAACCGATGCCGCAAACGGCTTTGGGGGTGCGCGCAAAGCCATTCTGGATGAAATCCGCTTTATTCCCGTGCCAGATGCCAACACCCGGCTTGAGGGCGCTGTCTCCGGTCAGTTTGATTACACGGATTCTCTCGCACCCGAGAGCTATGACCGCCTGAAAGACTCAAAAGCCTCTGATCCCGTGGTGCTGAAGCCATATGGTGCGCCTGTGTTTGTGATGAACACCAAACAGGGCATCATGACCAGCAAGACCTTGCGTCATGCTGTGCAGGTGGCGCTGAACCCGCAGGACATGCTGCTGGCCGCCTTTGGCAACCCGGAATTCTTTGCCGTTGATGGAGCACTCTATCCTGAAGGCTATGCCTGGCACACCAAGGAAGGTATTGCCCGTTATGGCAGTGGCGATCCTGAAGCCGCTGCCAAGCTGATGAAAGAGGCGGGCTACGATGGCAAGCCCGTGCGTATTCTCACCAGCCGCCAATATGAGTTTCATTACAAAATGGCGCAGGTAGCAGCGGAATATCTGAAAGCCGCTGGCTTCAAGGTTGATCTGCAAATCTATGATTGGGCAACCCTGACAACGCGCCGTGCGGATCCGGCCCTTTGGGATATTTTCATCACCCACGGTCCCTTCCCGCCAGAGCCTGTGCTGAACGGCTGGATGTCGGATAGTTACCCCGGCTGGTGGTCAACGCCTGAAAAGACCAAGGCAATTGAGCCATTCATTGCAGAATCTGATCCCGCCAAGCGCCAGAAGCTTTTCACGGAGATTCAAAAGACCTTCTATGAGGATGCGCCAGTGTTCAAGGTGGGTGATTTCAATGCGCTCTCGGCCAAGGCCAAGACGCTTGAGGGCTTTCATCCATCGCCATGGCCTTACTTCTGGAATGTCAGCTCCAAAAAGTAAGTCATCTCTTACCTTCTGAGTGAAGAAACATATCATGTCGAGATCCTTTCCTCCTGATTTTCTCTGGGGCGTGGCGGCCTCTGCCTTTCAAACGGAAGGTGCTGTCCATGCCGATGGGCGCGGACCCAGCGTGTGGGATGTGTACAGCCACACACCGGGACGCACCACCAATGGCGATACGGCTGACATTGCCTGCGACCATTACCACCGCTACCCGGAAGACATCGCGCTGATGCGCGGGCTTGGGGTGAAGGCCTATCGGCTTTCCACCGCATGGCCGCGCATTTTCCCAACCGGCAGTGGGCAGGTGAATCAACGGGGATTGGATTTCTACGATCGGGTGATCGATCTGGCCTTGCATGAGGGCATTGAGCCGTGGATTTGCCTGCATCATTGGGACATGCCGGTCGCTGTGGAAGAGAATGGCGGCTGGCGCAATCGAGATACGGCGAAGATTTTTGCCGATTACGCCGCCGTTGTCACCAGGCATTTTGGTGATCGGGTCAAACGCTTTGCGCCGATCAATGAGCCGAATGTGATTCCGTGGGTGGCCTATAATGTCGGGCGTCACGCGCCCGGCAAGCAGGATTATCCTTCCAGCCTTCAGGCTATCCACACGCTCAATCTTGCCCATGGTTACTCCGTGTCTGCGGTTCGGGCTGAAGCGCCGCAAGCTGAGGTGGGCAACATCGTCTCCCTTGGCCCCGTGCGCCCACATTATGACGATGCCGCCCACGAAGAAGCACGGATTCTCGGCGATTGCCTCTGGCGCAGGGTCACGGTTGATCCGCTCTGGCTTGGCACCTACCCGGAGCCGATTGCGGATGCCATGCAGCCCTTCATTCAACCCGGTGATATGGAGGCCATTTCGCAAAAAATGGATTTCTTCGGCCTCAATCATTATAATCCGGTGTTTGTTGGCCCGAATAAAAACACCAGTTTTGGCGTATCGGAAACAGCACCCCCGACAGGCATGGGACCACTCACCGATGTCAACTGGGTGGTCGATCCGGCAGCCTTTCTGGAGCAGATCCGCGACACCAGCGAGCGCTATGGCAAGCCAACCATTTACATCACCGAAAACGGTGCCTCCTACCCGGATGCGCTCGGTCCAGGCCGCAAGGTGATCGACAATGACCGCATCGCCTATTTCAATGGCTATCTGAATGCCCTGCTGGATGCGCTTGACGAAGGCCATGACATCAGAGGCTATTTCGCTTGGTCGCTGATGGACAATTTCGAATGGGGTCGCGGTTATTCCAAGCGGTTTGGCTTGGTTTACGTCGATTATCCCACCCTGCAACGCATTCCCAAACAATCCTATCATTGGCTCAGCGATGTGATTGCCGCCAATGCCCTATAAATCCAAGCGACGAGAGGGCAGATCATGATCAGCTATATCGTCAAGCGCCTGCTTGGCATGATTGTGGTGATGTTTCTGGTGGTGACCATTGTGTTCATCATCGTGCGCGTCACCCCCGGGGATCCCGCCGCCGTCATGCTGGGGCCGGATGCGTCAGCGCAAGATGTTGCCGATCTGCGCTCCAAGCTGGGGCTGGATCAATCACTGATCTCGCAATACGTGTTTTACATCGGGGCCTTGTTGACAGGTGATCTGGGCCGCTCGATCTTCCTCGATATGCCTGTGGGGGCCGCCCTGTTGCAACGGGCCGAGCCAACCTTTTTCCTCACGCTGTTTGCGCTGCTGATTGCCTGCGTGCTGGCGCTTCCCATCGGTATTTATGCCGCATACCGACGCGGCTCATGGCTCGATCAAGCGGTGACGGCCATTGCCATGCTGGCGGCCAGCATTCCCAGCTTTTGGCTTGGCTTGATCCTCATGCAGTTCTTTGCGGTCAAGCTGCAACTGTTTCCCGTCTCCGGTTATGGCGGGCCGGGAACAAGTTTTCTGGAGCGGATGTACCATCTGGCTTTGCCAGCCATTGCGCTGGGTCTTGTCTCTTCATCCCTGATCCTGCGCTTTACCCGTGCCTCCATGCTGGATGTGCTGGGCGATGATTTTGTGCGCACCGCCCGCGCCAAAGGCCTGCAAGAGCGGAATGTGGTGCTGCGCCATGCGCTGAAAAACGCCTTGATCCCGATCCTCACCGTGGTGGGGCTGACGGCGGCGGTGCTGATTTCGGGAGCCGTCGTCACCGAGACGGTGTTTGGCCTGCCCGGCATTGGCAGCCTCGTGGTCTCTGCTGTGTTGCGCCGCGATTATCCGGTTATCCAAGGGGCCTTGCTGGTGATTGCTGGTCTCTATGTGCTGGTGAATTTCGCCATCGATATGCTCTATCTGCTGATTGATCCGAGGGTGCGTTACTGATGACCCAACCCATATCCTTTGAGAGCACAGCCCCACCGCAATCAGAAACCCTGCGCTTTCTGCGCCGCCTTTTACGCCGCAAGACGGTAGCGATTGGCCTGTGCATTCTTGCCATCTTCGTGCTGCTGGCGGTGCTGGCACCGTGGATTGCCCCTTATTCTCCCTACAAACTCTCGATCATGAACCGGCTGAAACCACCAAGCGGAACCTTTTGGTTTGGCACCGATGAGTTTGGACGCGATGTGTTTTCACGCACGATTTATGCGGGGCGGCTGTCTTTGCTGGTTGGGGCGTCAGTCGTGGTACTATCATCCCTGATTGGCGTCACGCTTGGGCTGCTCGCAGGCTTTTTTCACCGTCTGGATACGCCGATTGCCCGGTTGATCGACGCGATGATGGCTTTCCCGGATATTCTTCTCGCCATCGCCCTTGTGGCCGCGCTTGGGCCATCGCTGACCACAGTGATCATTGCTCTTTCGGTGGTCTATGCACCTCGGTTAGCACGCATCGTGCGCGCCTCCACACTGGTGATCCGTGAGTTGCCCTATATCGAAGCGGCCCGTGCGCTTGGTATTTCCACCACACACATCATGGTGCGGCATGTGCTGCGCAATCTGATGTCGCCCATTCTGGTGCAGGCTACATTTTTGTTTGCCAGCGCCATGCTGGCCGAGGCGGGATTGTCGTTTCTGGGCGTTGGCGTTAGCCCGGAAATCCCCACCTGGGGCACGATGATTGCGGCTGGTCGGCAATATGTCGATCAGGCCGATTGGATGACGCTGTTTCCCGGCTTTGCCATCATTCTCTCTGTGATGTCGCTTCAGATCGTCGGAGACGGTTTGCGCGACATGCTCGACCCAAGACTGCAAAAGGATATTTGACCATGCTGCCTCAGGAACAAGGCTTGGGCCTCCTGCTGTTGAAAAACCTTCGTCCTCTGGCCTTTGGCGAGGCAACACCCACGCAGGCCATCGATATTTTGATCGGCGCGGATGGCAAGATCATCAAGGTTGGGCAAGATATTGCCCTGACAGAAGATGCCGAAGTGATCGATGGAAAAGGTGCCTGGGTTTCTCCCGGATGGGTGGATCTGCATGTGCACATCTGGCATGGCGGCACGGATATTTCCATTCGCCCATCAGAATGCGGGGCCGAGCGCGGCGTCACCACGCTGGTCGATGCAGGCTCTGCCGGAGAGGCCAATTTCCACGGCTTTCGCGAATATATCATTGAGCCATCGCGCGAGCAGATAAAAGCCTTCTTGAACCTCGGCTCCATTGGTCTGGTGGCCTGCAACCGCGTGCCGGAACTGCGCGACATCAAGGATATTGATCTCGACCGCATTCTGGAATGCTATGCCGAGAACAGCGAGCATATCGTGGGCCTGAAAGTGCGGGCAAGCCACGTCATCACCGGATCATGGGGTGTAACTCCGGTCAAACTCGGCAAGAAAATCGCCAAAATCCTGAAAATTCCGATGATGGTGCATGTGGGCGAACCGCCAGCGCTTTACGATGAAGTGCTGGAAATCCTCGGCCCCGGCGATGTCATCACCCATTGCTTCAACGGCAAGGCCGGGTCCAGCATCATGGAAGACGAAGACCTCTATAACCTCGCCGAGCGCTGCGCTGGCGAAGGAATCCGGCTGGATATCGGCCATGGCGGTGCCTCCTTCTCGTTCAAAGTGGCAGAAGCGGCGATTAAACGGGGGCTTTTGCCCTTTTCCATCTCCACCGATCTGCATGGTCATTCGATGAATTTCCCAGTCTGGGATCTGGCCACCACCATGTCCAAACTGCTCTCGGTGGGCATGCCGTTTGAGAAGGTGGTGGAAGCCGTGACCCATGCACCGGCCTCCGTTATCCGCCTGTCGATGCAGGATCGGCTGGTGCCGGGAGCGCGGGCCGATTTCACCATTTTCGATCTGGTCGATTCCGATCTCGAAGCCACCGATTCCAATGGCGATGTTGCCCGTCTCACCCAGCTGTTTGAGCCGCGCCATGCCGTGATTGGCCGCGAGGCCATTGCCGCCAGCCGCTATGTTCCGCGCGCCCGCAAACTGGTGCGCCACAGCCATGGGTATTCGTGGCGCTGAAATGCATTCAAAAATTCTAGAACTGGAAACCGCGTGAGCATGACTTCCCCCTCCACCGATGCCGGATTGCCAACACCCTATGAGCGCCTTGCCGCTCTGGGCATTGCGCTGCCGCCATCCCCACCGCCAATCGCCAATTTCGTCACCCATGTGCGCGAGGGCAATCTGCTGTTTCTCTCCGGTCAAGGCCCACGCGAGGCAAATGGCTTTCTCTATTCCGGCAAAGTTGGTGACGACGTGCCGCTGGAAGATGCCTATCGCCACGCCCGGCTCACGGGCATCAACCTGATTGCCGTGATGCATGATGCCTTGGGTGATCTCGCCCGCGTGCGCAAAATTGTCAAAATGCTCGGCATGGTCAATGCCACGCCGGACTTTCGCGATCATCCGCAGGTAATCAATGGCTGTTCAGACCTGTTCATGGAGGTGTTTGGCCAGGCGGGTCAACACGCCCGCTCGGCGGTTGGCTTTGGCTCGCTTCCCGGAAATATCACCGTGGAAATCGAAGTGATTGTGGCGTTGCACGAATGAGAAAGGCCCTCTCAGTGACCGCGCCAACCCATGCGCTTTTCAATGCGCTCCGCCGAGGCCTGAACATGGCCCACATAGGGATTGCCGTCAGAAAACGCCTTTTGCTCTGGCAGCACGATAGAAATGGTGGCGACGCAAACGCCATCCCGATCACAAATCGGCGAGGCAATACAAGCCACCGCATAATCGGATTCACCGGCCTGAATCGACAGGCGCTGTTGAAAGGCCCGTACCGCCGCATCCGACAGGGTCCGCGCATCCACCTCCGCACGCCCGGTTGGCGACGAGCGGGCGCAATGGGCAAACAGTTCTATGCGTTCTTTCTCCGGCAAATGGCCAACGAGAAGGCGGCCAGACGCCGTCCAGTTCAGCGGCACACGGGTGCCAACCCGCGAGGCGACCTGAAAATGGCTTGGCCCCTCGGCCATGGCCAGCACCAGCATATGGTCATTGTCACGCCCGCACACTTGTACGGTTTCACCCGCTTCGCGGCACAGATCATGCATTTCCTGCGTGGCAATGCCGATGAAGTCCAGCGAACGGGAATAGGCAAGGCCATAATGGTAAAGCCGTGGGCCGAGCCAGATGGCTCCGTCACCACTGCGGGTCAGCATGTTCTTGTCCACCAGATCATCAATGATGGTGTAAATGGTGGACAGCGGCGCACCAACCGCCTTGGCAATGGCGTAAGGGCCAACGGGCGCGCCCGTTTCATACAGATGATCCAGCACCTGCAAGGCGCGGTCCATGCCGCTGACGCGCGAGCGCCGTTCTGCCGTGGCCTCAACGGGCTGGCCATCTGCGGCAACCGATACCGTGCGCGCCTTGCTATCCATCCTGCGATCCTTACCTGAATGATCGGCTATTACATTATAACGGCATAGCTGTCGATTGTAGAAATGACGGGCCTTTGCCCACAACAAGTGGAAAAGCTTATGACCAACGATATTCGCACCCAGCTCGGCCTACGCCCGGTGATCAATGTTTCCGGCACCATGACCAGCCTTGGCGCATCCATTGTGGTGCCAGAGGCCATTGCCGCCATGACGGCTATTCTGCCGCAATTTGTGGAAATCAGTGATCTTCAGCGCAGAGCCAGCGCCATTATTGCAAGGCTAACCGGGGCTGAAGCAGGTTTTATCACCGCCTCATGCTCGGCAGGCATCAGCCTTGCCGTGGCAGGCACCATTACCGGGCCGGATCTGCTGGCCATTGAAAAACTGCCGGATGTCAGCACGGCCAAGAATGAAGTGCTGGTTCAGATGGGTCATCTGGTCAGCTATGGTGCCCCGGTGGATCAATCCATTCGTTTGGGTGGTGGCAAGGTGGTGCTGGTGGGGCAGGCAACGTCTGCGCATCGCTACCATATGGAAAATGCCATTACCGAAAACACTGCCGCTGCCGTTTATGTCGTTTCTCACCATGTGGTGCATTATGGGCTTCTGCACCTGAAAGAGTTTGTCGAAATTGCCCATGCGCGCGGCGTGCCTGTCATTGTCGATGCCGCATCGGAATATGACCTGCGGATTTTCCTCGATCAGGGAGCCGATATCGCGCTCTATTCCGGCCATAAATTCCTCGGCGGCCCCACATCGGGCATTGTTGCCGGGCGCAAGGATCTGGTGCGCCATGCCTATTTGCAAAACATGGGCATTGGCCGAGGCATGAAAGTGGGCAAGGAAAGCATCTTTGGCGTCATGGCAGCGCTGGAAGCCTGGGAAAAGCGTGACCATGCGAGCGTGCGCGCCGCTGAAACCGGCTATCTGCATCTGTGGAAAGAGGCCCTGGATGGCCGCCCCGGCGTAACGGCACTGATTGAACCCGACCCAACCCACAATCCTCTGGATCGCCTGCGGGTGATCCTCTCACCGCAAGAAGCGCATATCAGCGCCTATGATCTGGCAGGCGCGCTGGCCCGTGGCAATCCGCCGATCATCGTTCGCGACCACGAAGCAGAACATCATTATTTCTACCTTGATCCCTGCAATCTGCATCCGGGGCAAGAGGTCATTGTGCGTGACCGTCTGGTGGAAGAACTTGATAAGGCCAGAGCCTCCAACGAAGTGATCAACACACCACATGAAGATTGGGGTCGCCATCGCTTTGATTCCATGCTGCGCTGGCCGGATTGATCACCGCCGTCCATTGTTCGTCTGTGAGTTGCTGAAGGCAGCATCGCGGGATTGGATTACTGCACCCTTCAGGGGTTTTGTGCGATTACTCTCTCGAGTCTGTCAGGTTCAAATTGAACCTGACAGACTCGATGCTCTCTTGTTTTCGTTTGTCTTTTCGGGAAAACCGGGTTCCACCTTTCCCTGACAAACTCTTATGATCGGCAAAATTACCGATCATACTTCCATTTGAATTTGATAGGATGGAAACAGCCTCCTTGAGGTCGATATTTTCGCCGTCCTCAGTAACGATGTCACCCAGAAAACGTTCGATTTCAGGACCCCTCGCCAACGCTATCCTTGGTCGAAAGCTTCTTAACCATTCACGCTATCGCTTTATTTAGGGCGGTTGGATATAAATATCGCATCACCGTGCGAGCACTGAATGTATCCCTGGTCTGAACTTCTTGCGAACCTAGCAATCGTTGCCATCACAACGTCCACCTGGACATTCGTCCGGCCACACCTTTCTTGCCAAGGACCACGCGCTCTTTCGTTGATTTTTGGCTGCCTTATGGCGGTTGGGTTGATCGCGACCATGGCCTTGCCGTTTCGCTTCACCGACGGTGTTTTCCTGGACACCCGGTATACATTTCTCGCTATATCGGGTTTCTTCGGCGGCCCTATTGCGGCCTTTCCACCGCTTATCGTGGGAATTATCAGGCGATTGATGGTCGGAGGTATGGGTATAACGGTTGGCATTCCGCAAATCATCGCGGCTGCATGCATCGGTGTCGTCGCAAGCCGATTGCTTCGCGGCAAGATCCCGACTTTCCCGCAGATCGCAGCACTTGCTCTGTTCGTCGCAGTCAGCGGGGTAGCCGGCTTCTTCTTTGTTCGTCCCTTTGAGGTCTGGGGCAATCTGATCGTCGTGACTGTCGGTCCATTCATGGTGGTCTTGTTTGGAGCCACTCTGTTATCCGCTCTTGCCATTGCGCAGGAGATGAAGCGGACGAGACTTGAAAGGGATTTGGCCGCGGCACAGATCCGTCTCGCCGATGCGCTTGCGACAATGGCGGATGGCTTGGCACTTTTCGACCGCGATGGGGTGTTGGTTTTCACCAATCAAAGATACCTCGATATCTTCAAAGAAACGGCGGATGTCAGGGTGCCCGGGAAAAACATCCGGGAAATCTTGCGGACATCCTTTGACCGTAATGAAGAAGCGCGGGTGGAATCGAATGTCGATCCTGTCATTGATCGTGTTGCGGAAGGCCTGTTCCGGCCCAGCGATCGCTTGATCCAATTGGCCGACGGACGTTCAATTGAGGCAAGAACACGTATCACAGGCGAGGGAGAGGCGATGATCGTTTACGCGGATATCACTCTTCATTGCCAACGAGAAGCGCGGTTGCACGAGTTGAACGATCGCTTGTCGGCGTTGGCCGATACGGACGAATTGACTGGTTTGATGAACCGCCGTGGTTTGGAAGCGTCCATGGATCAAGCTTTTGACCGAGCCAAGGATCAGGGCGCCAATATTGGCCTTCTTCTTATCGATGTCGATTGGTTCAAGGCTTATAACGACACCTATGGCCATCCCGCCGGGGATAAATGTCTTCAGATTGTCGCCAACACGGTTCATGCGACGTCCAGGTCATTTGCGGGAAGCATTGTGGCGCGATATGGTGGGGAGGAATTGACCGTCGTGTTGCCGAACGCATCAATATCCGAAACCGAGGCAGTCGCTCGGCTTGTTTGTACAGCCGTGCGTACTCTGGCCATCGAGCATGTTGGAAGCGAAAAGCGCATCGTCACAGTGAGCGTCGGTGCCGCCAATCTGAAATCGATGCCGGGCCTGCGCAAGACGGACCTCCTTCTGCAGGCTGACGCGGCGCTTTATGCAGCCAAGGCGGCGGGAAGGGACTGTATCCAGACAGCTCCTGATCTCCTTTCGATCGCCAAGCGCCCCGACAGCCGTTGACTTTGGATGGTCTCAGCCGCTCGCCTCCTGTTTGCATCAAACATCAAAGACGCGCAAACACGCCGTATCTCAGGAATATCCGTTGCAGCAAAGCCGTTGGTGGAGTCTAATGCCTGGATAAGACGATGGGCGTGTTACAGCAGTCGTGCTGCTTTCCACGATATTCTGTGCCATTGCTACTCCAGTTTGGCGATTGAATGACGATATTTTCTGTCCGGCATATTACCTCATATCGGTATAAGAGACCGGTCGAATTCGGTGAGCACAGATTGATGTTCCGGCCGCGGGACAGTTTTGACCAGACACTTCTGAGTTCTCATCTGGATGTCAGTCCAAAACCCGATTATGTCAGGTGGATCCATGATGTGTTTGGCAATTGCGTTGCGCTGGTGGGGTTTACCGGCAAGGCGCGGGAACTCTGCTTTGGGACAAATATCCGCCTGGACCATACCCAGCAGGTTGAAATGGATCTGCAGATCGATGCAGAAGCTCTCCACTACCCTTTCGCATATGATCCGGAGGAAGTGGTTGACCTGGAACGGACAATCAAACGGCATTTTGCGGATCCAGACGATGAGGTTGGCAGATGGACACGGCAGTTCGTGCGGATCGGTCAGCCGACCGAAACTGGTCGCCTGTTGATGACCCTTTGTTATGCGATCCACGAGAGTTTCATCTACGCTCGGCGCTTGGAGCATGGAACGCAGACGCCGCTTGAGACGCTCCGGCTTCGCCGTGGCACGTGCCGTGATTTTGCGCTGCTGATGATGGAGGCGGCTCGGTCGCTCGGGCTCGCTGCCCGTTTCGTTACAGGCTATATCTATGTACCCGACCGCGACGGCTCAACCAAGCTTGGCGGTGGCTCCACCCATGCCTGGTGCCAGGTCTATCTTCCCGGTGCCGGATGGGTGGAATTCGATCCCACCAACGGGATTGTCGGAAACCGCGATCTTATCCGTGTCGGTGTGGCGCGTGACCCAAAACAAGCGGTGCCGCTTTCCGGAAGCTACGATGGCGACGCGTCGGATTTCGACACGATGTCCGTCCAGGTCAACGTTACAACCGATGAGCTGAGCGATACTGCAGCATAGATGGAACAGCTCGGTCGCCTGAGCGTTTGCTGCCTTAACGAACATTCGCAGCCCGCATGTCCGAAGTTTTTTATCAAAGGATGCCTATTCATCATGAAAATACGCGCGGGATTTCGCATAGGTTACGAATGCCAGCAAGAGACGGCTATGCTGCTGGTGCTCAATATCCATCCATCCCGTCGCACCGATCTTCTGCAGGATCAGGTCCTGAGTTTCGACCGGCCGATTGAGGCTTGGGGTTATTTCGATGGCTTTGGTAATGCTTGTAGCCGCATCGTCGCACCGCCGGGACTGACGACGATTTCTACGGAATTCGAGATCTATGATGGCGGTCTTCCAGATCCGGTGCCTGAGAATGCGTGGCAGCATGACATCAAGGATCTTCCAGATGAGGTGCTCGTCTTTCTGCTCGGCAGCCGGTATTGCGATACGGATCGTCTGTCCGATTTCGCCTGGAAGACCTTTTCCTTTACCCCTTTGGGCTGGCCGCGGGTGAAGGCGATCCTGGATTTCGTCCACAATCACATCACCTTCAACTATCAGAAGGCTGATCTTCTCCGCACGGCTTTCGGAGGTTTTACCGATCGAACCGGCGTTTGCCGCGATTTTGCGCATCTTGCGATTACGCTATGCCGTTGCATGAATATTCCGGCGCGTTATTGCACCGGGTATCTGGGGGATATCGGCGTGCCTGATGATCCGAACCCGATGGATTTCAGTGCATGGTTTGAAGTCTATCTCGGCGGTCGCTGGCATACGGTTGATGCCCGACACAACAAGCCCCGGATCGGCCGCATCCTCATGGCCATCGGACGGGATGCCACGGACGTGGCGCTTTCAACTGCCTTTGGCCCGGCTATCTTGACGCAATTTGAAGTGACAACCATCGAGTTATAGATTGTGGTATCGAACGGCAGACAAGCTGTTTGATCTCGTGTGTTACCATGACGTCTTCAGCGCCCTGCCATGTCACGCTTGCCGCAGGCCGATCATTGATGCCTAGAGTTTTTGGCGAGGAAGACATTCAGGGACCTCAGGCCCTATGAGTTTATCTGCAATTGATGGACGTTGGAGCGCCGTGCGTTTTATAAACCGCACGGCGCTCCAACCGACCTGACCACATTCGTGGCATGCGCCTTGGCGTTGCATTCATATCGCCATCGCGGGAACTATCCTGCCGGACCTCCATTTAGGAAACGGAGCGACAAGTTCATTTCGTGAACAGCACCTCATCGTGAAAGTCCGCAACCCTACGTTAGAAAATGACGCAAGAGTTCTGTGGTCTTGACCTCATTCCACGTCACCGCAAAGGGGAGCGGACATGTCGAACAGCAACCAAATGGATCTTTCCCGCCGGGATCTTCTTATCTCATCGGCTGTAGCGGCCGTGGTCACAGGAGCCGGCGAAAGGAGCGTGGCAGCACAGCCTGCAGGAGACAAGATGAAATTAACGACACCTGTGACGCTAAACGTCAATGGAGCGCGCCGTGAGATTGAGGTCGATAACCGCACGACCCTTCTCGACGCTCTACGGGAGCACCTGGATCTTACGGGCACGAAAAAGGGCTGTGACCATGGTCAATGCGGAGCGTGCACCGTCATGGTCGATGGTCGGCGGATCAATGCCTGTTTGACGCTGGCCGTTATGCATGAGGGCGACGAGATCACCACGATCGAAGGCCTCGGTCAGCCTGGCCACCTTCATCCAATGCAGGCAGCCTTCGTCAAGCATGATGGTTTTCAGTGTGGCTACTGTACGCCCGGCCAAATCTGTTCCTCCATAGCGGTGCTTGAGGAAATCAAGACGAATATCCCGAGTCACGTGACGTCCGACCTTAACGGGCCTGCACAATTGACAGCCATCGAAATCCGCGAGCGGATGAGCGGAAATATCTGTCGATGTGGCGCCTATTCCAACATTATCGATGCCATTTCTGAAGTTGGAGGGATCAAGGCATGAAAGCTTTCACCTTTGAGCGCGCGCCCTCGATCGAGGCGGCAGTGAAGACGGCTGCTGCCAACCCAGACGCCAGGTTTATCGCTGGCGGCACCAACCTGCTCGATCTGATGAAACTCGAGATCGAAACGCCAACCCATATCATTGATGTCAATGGACTTGGTCTCGATAAAATCGAATCCACTGATGACGGCGGTCTGCGCATCGGTGCCCTCGTGCGAAACACCGATCTTGCCGCGCACACGACTGTTCGCCGCGACTATGGACTGTTGTCACGAGCCCTGGTTGCCGGTGCCTCCGGCCAGCTTCGCAATAAGGCGACCACGGCCGGTAACCTGTTGCAGCGCACCCGCTGTCCGTATTTCTATGATCCGAACCAGCCGTGCAACAAGCGTCAGCCGGGCAGCGGCTGCTCGGCCATTGGCGGTTTCAGCCGTCAACATGGGGTTGTCGGGGTGAGTGATGCCTGCATCGCCACCCATCCTAGCGATATGGCAATCGCCATGCGGGCACTCGATGCGACCATTGAAACAGTAAAAGCAGATGGCAGCCGCCGATCTATTCCGATTGCTGATTTCCATCGTCTTCCGGGAGAGACCCCGCATATCGAAAGCGTATTGGAGCGCGGCGAATTCGTGACCGCCGTCCTGCTTCCACCACCGATCGGCGGAAAGCATATCTATCGAAAGGTCAGGGACCGGGCGTCCTATGCGTTTGCGCTGATTTCAGTCGGCGCTGTCATTCAAGCGGATGGTACGGGGCGTGTTGCCGTCGGTGGTGTCGCTCATAAGCCCTGGCGGATCGAAGCCGCGGAAGCGGAACTGCCAAGAGGCGCGCGCGATGCGGCGAAAGCCATTCTCGCCGATGCCCGTCCGACTGAACAGAACCGGTTCAAGGTCGATCTTGTCGAGCGTACGCTTGGCGCTGTCCTTTCCGAAGCAAGGGGGTGACCCATGAAGTTCGATACACCTGCAACAACCAATCCAATCGACCGCCTCAAGGTCGTCGGTCAGCCGATTCACCGCATCGATGGTCAATTGAAGACAACCGGTCGGGCGATGTATGCCTATGAGTGGCGGGATCCAAACACGCGTTATGCCTATGGCTACCCGGTTGGGGCAGCGATTGCCAAAGGCCGGATCAAAGCCATGGATGTAACAGCAGCCAGGAAAGCTGATGGCGTGATTTCTGTGGTGACAACTCTGGATGTCGGTAAGCGCGAGAAGGGCAAGTTCAATACTGCAAACCTGTTCGGTGGCGATGAAGTTCAGCATTATCATCAGGCAATCGCCGTCGTGGTCGCGGAGACTTTCGAGCAGGCGCGGGCTGCTGCTGCACTGATCAAAGTGGACTATGATGAGGAGAAGGGGACATTTGATCTCAGTGCGGCGCGAGAGACGGCCAAAAAGCCGGATGAGTCCCAAAAGCCCGACACGGCAGTCGGCGATTTTGAAACATCCTTCCGATCCGCTCCAGTCACCATCGAGCAATCCTATACAACGCCTGACCAATCTCATGCGATGATGGAACCGCATGCTTCGATCGCCGCGTGGGATGGTGATGAGGTGACCGTGTGGACATCCAGCCAGATGATCGATTGGTGGCGCTCTGATCTCGCCACAACCCTCGGCGTTGACAAGGAGAAGATCCACTTGATGTCGCCGTTTATCGGCGGCGGATTCGGCGGCAAGCTGTTTCTCCGGGCCGACGCTGTCTTGGCCGCCTTCGCGGCAAGGGCGGCGAAACGACCTGTCAAAGTCGCCCTGCCGCGTCCATTGGTGATCAATAACACCACCCACCGTCCGGCAACGATCCAGCGCATCCGCATCGGCGCTGAGCGGGACGGAAAGATCACTGCCATCGCGCATGAGAGCTGGTCAGGCGATCTTGCCGGAGGTGGTCCTGAGGTGGCGGTCAATCAAACGCGGCTTCTTTATGCCGGCGCAAACCGGATGACGGCCATGCGTCTTGCGACCCTCGATCTTCCAGAGGGCAACGCCATGCGGGCTCCTGGCGAGGCGCCCGGCCTGATGGCGCTGGAAATTGCCGTGGATGAAATGGCCGAAAAGGTTGGCATGGACCCGATCGCGTTTCGCATCGCCAATGACACCCAGGTCGACCCGGAAAATCCCGAGCGCCCATTCTCGCATCGGGACCTGATTGGTTGTCTGAAGCGCGGTGCCGATCGCTTTGGTTGGGATAATCGACCGAAGGCCGGATCTCGCAGGCAGGGCAATTGGTTGATCGGGATGGGCGTCGCCGCCGCGTTCCGCGACAACATGGTCCTTCCTTCCGGCGCTCGGGTCAAACTCGATAACCAGGGCGTTGTTACAGTCGAGACCGACATGACCGATATCGGAACCGGCAGTTACACGATCATCGCCCAGACCGCCGCGGAAATGATGGGCGTTGATGTCGATAAAGTCGCCGTGCATCTCGGAGACTCTCGGTTCCCGATTTCGGCGGGTTCCGGTGGCCAGTTCGGGGCCAATTCGGCGACATCGGGCGTTTATGCGGCGTGCGTCAAGCTTCGTGAGGCCATTACCCAAAAACTTGGGTTCAATTCCGATGATATTGTCTTCGAGGATGGTGTCGTCAAAGCTGGAAACCGGTCGGTTCTCCTTGCCGAGGCCGCTGGCCCTGACGGTCTGGTCGGCGAAGATACGATGGAGTGGGGCGATCTCACCAAGACGCATCAGCAATCCACCTTCGGTGCGCATTTTGTCGAGGTTGGCGTCGATGTCGCCACTGGCGAAACACGCATTCGGCGCATGTTGGCGGTGTGCGCGGCTGGTCGTATCCTCAATCCGATTACGGCGCGCAGCCAGGTGATCGGTGCAATGACCATGGGAGCCGGAGGCGCCCTGTCGGAAGAACTGGTGGTCGATGCAAAGCGAGGCTTTTTCGTCAATCACGACCTTGCCGGATATGAGGTCCCGGTTCATGCGGACATTCCGCCTCAGGAGGTTATCTTCATGGACGAAACCGATCCGATGTCATCGCCGATGAAGGCAAAGGGTATCGGGGAACTCGGGCTCTGTGGTGTCTCTGCGGCAATCGCCAATGCCATCTACAACGCGACGGGCGTTCGGGTGCGGCACTATCCGATCACGCTCGATAAACTGATCGGTGGCTTGCCTGACATTGCCTGATGTCGAGTTGAGCTTGTCCGACAGTGTTTGTGAGCGTTTCGGCGCTGGTGTTTTGCTTGGCGAGGGTCTCATGACAGGCATGATTTTCGCCTGCTGAATAGCTCGCTCGCCCCAGCTTGTTATGAGAAGGGCCAATGAAAAATGGCTCTTCTCATCCCTTTACTTTAGAGCTTGACGGACTCGTGCGCAGCATTTGGAGCAACGCTTGTTCCGATCCACAGTCCATATGTGCTACTAGCCAGATGATCGTTTCCGTGCGAACCGGGGTAAGGCCTTGTCGATGAACGGGTAACGGCACATGATCGACTTTCGCAACGTGATGAAGACTGCCTTTCGTATCAAGGCGCCGGTGCGTAGTGGTCGAGCGGATGAAGAGTTTGATACGGAGAAGGCGCAAGCGCTGGTTCGTATTATTATTGTCACCGGGGCAATCAGTTACGTTCTGCCAGCGATAATAATCGGAGCGACACCGGTCGAGGCATGGAGCGTCGTGCCTCTTCTCAGCTATTATTTTCTGTTTTCTCTTGCGGCATACTGGTGGATAGCACGTTGGCCCGGCGAAAACAGAGTGCGCCGCGCTATTACCATTACCCATGACCTTGGTGCTCTGACCTTTACCATTGCCGTTGGAGGTCAAACGTTTCTGCCGCTGTTTGCCATCATGTTGTGGGTGACAGTCGGCAACGGTCTGCGCTTTGGACCAGCATATCTCAAAATTTCAACGGCAGCCACGCTCGCCGGGATTGGCATTATCACTTACTTCAATGCCTATTGGCGCGAAAATCCGTTCATGGTCCTCACGTTGGTGGCCACGACCGTCCTCGTACCCGCCTATATCTATGCTTTGCTTGGACGATTGCGCAAAGCCTATGAAATTGCCCAGGAGGCCAGCTTGTCGAAATCGCGGTTCCTGGCGCAAGCGAGCCATGACCTTCGGCAACCGATCCATGCCATCAGTTTGTTCACTGCTTGTCTGCGCGATGCCAACCTGCAGCCGAAAGAACTGCAAATGGTTGAAAATATCGACCGATCGCTCCAGAGCGTATCGCGCCTGTTCAAGTCGCTGCTGGATATTTCGACCCTGGATAGTGGTAGGGTTACTCCGAAATATGAGAGGATTGCAATTGCCGAAGTGATCGATGACGTGTTGCGACAGAACCGGGAAGCGGCGCAGCAGAGCGGCATTACATTGCGGACGGTCAGTTGCAGCGCGGTTGTGGAGATAGACAGGGCTCTTTTGACCACCATGGTGCAAAACATCGTCAACAACGCCATCAAATATGCGGCGGGACGCGATGTCGTCATTGGCTGCCGGCATCGTGGTGGCCGGCTGGCCGTTCAGATCTGCGATCAAGGACCCGGTATTCCCCGGGACCATCAATCCAGGGTGTTTGAGGAATTCTATCAGGTGCGTGAGCGTGGCGACAAGGACATTGATGGGGTTGGCCTTGGTCTTCCGATCGTGCGGCGTCTCGGTCGCCTGCTCGACATTGATGTGGATTTGAAGTCGGATCCAGGCAAGGGAACCAGCGTCACGCTCGGCAATTTGCGTATCACGCATAAACAAGAATGGTCGCAATCGCCCTTGGCGGCGGGACACTATCCGGCGGCCATCAATGGGCTGCGCATATTGCTGGTGGAAGACGACGAGGCCGTATTGATTGCCACGGCAAGCCTGTTGCGAAAATGGGGATGCCACGTCCAGGCCGAGGCGACAATACCCGGGCATGTGGGGGATTTTGACCTGTTGATCACCGATTTTGATCTCGGCGGTGGCGTCACCGGCACGGAATGCATCCAGATCGTCCAGGACCTGATCGGCCGGCAGATGCCCGCAGTGGTGATGAGTGGCCATGACGAGGGGCGGGTCAGAGAGGACCTGGGATCGGCTGATATTCCAATCCTGTCAAAGCCCGTGCGACCGGCAGAGCTTCGTTCGGTGGTCATGGTCGCGGCGCTTGAGACACGCAGGACGAGAGAGACAAATTCCTAGCCGGTTCGGTCACACCGGGCTCTTCGTGGCGAATGGATTGATTGGTGTGCAGAATTACAATATTTATTCGGAATAAGATGTCTATTTTGAAATAATCGAGATGAATGACTATAAAGCGCTGAAAGTGTTTCTGCTGGCTGCCGAAAAGCGGAATTTTGCGCAGGTCGCCCGCGAACTCGACATGACACCAGCCGCCGTGAGCCGGGCAATAGCTGCCTTGGAACGTGATCTTGGCGTCCAGCTCTTCGTTCGAACGACCCGTCAGGTTGCCCTGACGACAGATGGCGCTATTTTTGCCGCTCAGGTCCAGCCAGCGGTGGCCGCCTTGGATAGTGCGCGGCGCGATATCAGGAACGCAAACAAGAGTGATGAGGGACGGTTGCGGATCAGCGTTCCAACCTGGTTCGGCAAGGCCATGCTGCCGCCGATCCTTTCTGGATTCAGGACGCTCTATCCAAAAATGAGCTTTGAGATTTCCTTGTCGGATGGCCTGGTGAACATTGTTGACGACGATTATGACCTTGCGATCCGCATCTCCTCGCAGCCATCGGATAAGTTCACCATCTGGCGGAAGATCCACATCGTGCCGCGTATTCTTGTGGCAGCACCGGCAAGCAAATTCGTCGATATGCGGCATCCTGGCGAACTGACACCCGACGATTGCCTTGCCTATAGCGGCGAGAGTCGGCGGGAAAACTGGGTTCTGTCGGACGGCGGATCAAGCATGACGATTTCAGCCGGAGGGGCGTTCAGCGCCAACAGTGGAGAAGTTCTGGCTGATATGGCGGCAGATGGCGCCGGGGTGGCGATGCTGCCAGGATTTCATGTTTCGGAACATTTGAAAACAGGGCGCCTGGTTCACGTCTTGCGAGGGTGGTCGCCGCCCGATCTATGGCTGACGCTTTATTATCCGCCCTATCAGGCTCTACCACCGCGGATCGCGTCTTTCTCTAAATTTTTCGAGGAGCAGGTTGCCGCTCAAATGGTTACGCTCAATTGAGGGATCCCCTGTCGAAGATCTGGGGACGTATCTCCTGCTCTCTCTGTGACAGGCCTTACTGTGGGATGGCCCTGTGCCGCGCCGTTATTTCCGCAGCGACCAGCGCTTGCAAACGCCAGAGATTGCGGTCACGGATCCCTTCGGCCTGAAGGTCGATAATGGTCTTGTGGAGATACTCGGCGCATGAGCCGCCCTGGCCGCAGGCGCTGGCTATCAAGGACGCTGACTGCTCGTCCGGCAAGGGTTTGGTTAGTCCAAGCCGGCTGGTGCTTGCCCAGAATGTCAGGGCGCGTTGAACACCGTTTGCCGTTTTCACGTAAACCCAACGGACCATGCTCCTCACCTCCCGATACTTGATCTCCCGAGCAACGAGGGCGCGCAGATCCAGGCGGCATCGTTCAGCCGACAGCTCGAAGACAATACCATCGCACTGTCCACCGCGCTCCAGGGCCAGCATCAATCCGGGCTGTGTGCTGGTGGCACGCCAGCGCTCGATTTTGAGGGAAAACGACCTGTGCCATCCGTAAGCGGTGGCGCGTTGGCGACTGGCTGGTTCGAATTCGGGATTCCAGATCAGCGAGCCGTAAGCAAAAACCAGCAGAGGATCGCCGCCTGCCTCTTTTTCAATCCTGTCGACGAGTTCATCAAGTTCAGCTTCCTTAAGGGGTGTCCAGCCGGGCTCCGGGCCGTCGTCGCGGACGCCTCTGATGGTCAGGGCAACAAGCTCGGGCGTTAACTGCATCATCGTATCAATCCGCATTCTGACGAGTGATGAGAGTTTGCCTTGGGAAAAGTGGAACCCGACCTTCCCGAAAGACAAACGACAACAAGAGAAGCGTGGCCGCGGCGGCTTTTCACCGCGGCCACGCCTTTGGATCAGGACTTCACAAAAGCCAGCAGGTCGGCGTTGAGCACGTCGGCATTGACGGTCAGCATACCGTGCGAGAAGCCGGGATAGGTCTTGAGCGTACCATTCTTCAGCAGCTTGATAGCTTTCAGTGCTGCATCGGCAATGGGCACGATCTGATCGTCCTCGCCATGCAGGACGAGAGTCGGGACGGTTATCGTCTTCAGATCCTCGGTCTGGTCGGTTTCAGAGAAAGCCTTGATGCCGTCGTAATGCGCCTTGGCGCTGCCCATCATACCCTGACGCCACCAATTCTGGATCACGCCCTCCTGGACTTTGGCGCCGTCACGGTTGAAGCCATAGAATGGACCGGCGGGGACGTCGCGGAAGAACTGCGCGCGGTTGGCAGCCAGTGCTGAGCGGAAACCGTCGAAAACCTCCATCGGCAGGCCTTCGGGATTGGCGTCAGTCTTCAGCATCAGCGGCGGGACGGCAGACACGAGAACCGCCTTGGCGACGCGACCGGCTGGCTGGCCATGCTTGGCCACATACCGGGCGACTTCGCCTCCGCCGGTGGAGTGACCGATATGGACGGCGTTCTTGATGTCGAGGGCTTCAACGACCGCAAAGGCATCAACTGCATAATGGTCCATGTCATGGCCATCGGAAACCTGCGCCGAGCGGCCGTGGCCGCGCCGGTCATGTGCAATCACGCGGTAACCGTTGGCGAGGAAGAACAGCATCTGTGCGTCCCAGTCATCGGATGACAGCGGCCAGCCATGATGAAATACAATCGGCTGAGCATCCTTCGAGCCCCAATCCTTGTAGAAGATTTCAACGCCGTCCTTGGTGGTAATGGTACCCATGGTCTTGTTTCCTTCGGTTGAGGTGTTGGTGAGCGCGGTTGCGGCGACGGCCGATCCGGAAAGCAGGACGCCACGACGTGTCAGGGAAAGAAGAGTGGTGTCGGCCATGTTCGCGTCCTGCGATCTTGTTTCTGTATCGTCAGACCCCTTTGTTCGTCTGATGAGGGCATATTGCCGCCAAACATCCTTGCCAACAATTGCATTATTAATTGAGATTTAATTGCGATTATTGAAATAATGGAGAGGGTCTCGGCGACAACCGCGTCGCGATGATTAACGCGAACGCGGCGACTTTTCCGGTTGTGCATGCTCGCCTACCGGTGGGATTAACGCCCAATGAGATGGGCAGCCCACAGTTTTTCCATCGTATTACACGATCGTCGGGGTGATGCGCGCCTTCAAGGTTTCCTGCAACAGCGATAGTTTTCTGCTGTGGGCGCTACGAGCACACCGTGCGTCATGCTACACTATCCCGTACGATGATTGCCGTTCGCTCAAAGCGCCGGTGTCCGTGGCGTTCGCACTGGTTGTCAATGCCTTGAAGGGCGACATTAAACTGTAGGCGTCGAAAAGTCTGAATAGAGATCGAATATGAGTGTTGCATTTACCAAGGAAGACAGTGCGGAAACAGCAGCTGAAACGCTACTGCCCGAGCGTCCGATTTCCCCACATCCGAATCTTGTGACGGAATCGGGACTAAAAGCGCTGGAGCGGCAACGTGTGCAAGCACGTGACGCCTATGATGCCGCGCGGGCAATTGAAGACGTCAATGAACGGCGTCGGCAGATGGCCGGCCCTTTTCGGGATTTGAACTACCTTGAAGAGAGGGTTCACACGGCTCAGGTCATGCCCGATCCGATCACCGCTGATAGTGTTGTTTTTGGGACGACCGCGACGTTCACCCGTGATGATGGACGCGTCCAAACCTATCGTATCGTCGGCGAAGATGAAGCAGATCCGAAAGCGGGATCGATCTCCTATGTCTCCCCGGTGGCAAGGGCGCTTATGGGCAAGGCTGTCGGTGATTTCGTCAGTCTTGGTGATCAAGAGCTTGAGATCACGGCTATCTCGCCGTGATCTGACGCGAGCGCAAAACGATGTGTCATCGTTTGCCCGTATCAGCGCCGATGAGACAGAATTGAACGATCGCACCAGCGAAAAGTGGACACTGGTTTTCCCTCGAGTCTGTCAGGTTCAATCTGAACCTGACAGGTTGTCGTCATTACGCCACCCCTCCGATGCGGGCCCATTGCGGAATCCACTGATCGTGAGCCTTCAACAGGTCGGTCGTCAATGACCAGATCTGGTCGAGGTCGAGTTCGGCTGCCGTATGCGGGTCCATCATCGCGGCGTGATAGAGATGTTCGGGGTTTTCGCTGATCAAGGCGGCCACCGTCAGTTCCTGTACGTTGATGTTGGTGCGCATCAGGGCTGTGAGCTGCGGCGGCAGGGCGCCGATGGTGGTGGGCTGAATGCCGTTGTCATCGACAAGGCAGGGCACTTCCACGGCGCAATTGTCCGGTAGCGAGGTGATGCAGCCGTTGTTACGTAGGTTGCCGTAAATCACCGAAGGCTCACCCGTCCAGACCGAATTGATGATCGAGGAGGCATATTCCTTCGATGGTTTGACCTCGATCTTGTCTGCGGAACGATAGGCGGCTGCCTGATCTTTCCATCGCTCGACCTGCTCAATGCAGCGCTTGGGATATTCATCCAGCGGAATGCCGAATTTCTCAATCAGGTCCTCACGGCCTTCCTTGATGAAATAGGGCGTGTATTCGGCAAAATGCTCCGAGCTTTCGGTGACGAAATAGCCAAGGCGCGTCAGCATTTCATAGCGCACGTTGTTGGGGCAGCGAGGGTTCCAGGTGGGCTTCGGCGCGCGGCCCTCACGATAGCCGCGCAGCAGATCGGGATAGAGATCACGGTAGGAGCCATCCGGCTGGCGGTGCTCGAAATTGAGGTAAAACGCCATGTGATTGATGCCAGCAGAGCGATAGCGGATGTCCTCATAGGGAATGGACAGATCCTCTGCCAGTTCCATAGCCGTACCCTGAACGGAGTGGCACAGGCCAACCTGTTTGATCGCCGGATATTTCTCGGCAATCGCCCAGGTGTTGATGGCCATCGGGTTGACATATTGCAGCATGATGGCCTGCGGGCAGACTTGCATCATGTCCTCGCAAATGCGCCACAGATGCGGCACGGTGCGCAAACCGCGCATGATACCGCCAACACCCAGTGTATCGGCAATGGTCTGGCGCAGACCGTATTTCTTCGGCACCTCGAAATCGGTGACGGTGCAAGGCTCATAACCGCCGATTTGAAAGGCGATGACCACGAAGTTGGCCCCCTCCAGCGCTTTGCGCTGAACGGCAAAGGTCTCAACCGTGGCGGATGCGCCAAAGGTGGAAATCAGCTTTCTGGCAACAACTTCGCTTTCTTCCAGACGCTGTGGATTGATATCCATCAGCGCGATCCGCGCGCCTGATAGTGCCGGACGTTGCAGAACGTCGCCGATGATATTCTTCATGAACACGGTGGAACCGGCACCAATGAAGGTGATTTTGGGCTGTTTTGTCATGATGGGGTCTCGCTGTCTTAGGGATTATGTGGCGACGTTGAAAGCAGCTCTGACGAGCCGCTGGGTGTAGGCGGTTTTGGGATGGCTGAGAATGTCCTCAACAGGTCCTTGCTCGACGATCTGCCCGTGCTGCATCACCGCAACCCGGTGGCAAAGCGCGCGGACAACCTTGAGATCATGGGAAATGAAGAGATAGCTCAGGCCCTTCTCATCCTGAAGCTTGCGCAACAGGTCGATAATCTGGGCCTGAACGGAGAGATCGAGCGCCGATGTCGGCTCATCCAGCAGGATGAATTCCGGCTCGAGCGCCACCGCCCGCGCAATGGCAATCCGCTGGCGTTGGCCGCCGGAAAATTCATGCGGAAACCGCGACAGGATGTTGCCGGGCATTCCGGCGCTGATCAGCGCCTCGCGCACGCGGTCCAGCCGCTCACTGCGGCTTGCGCCAATAGTGTTGACAGTCAGGCCTTCCTCAATGATCTGGCCCACCGACATGCGCGGGTTGAGTGAAGAAAACGGGTCTTGAAACACCACCTGCATACGGGAGCGCAAAGGCCGCATCTGTTCGCGGCTGTTGTTCTCTATCGCTTGGCCGTCAAACAGGATCTTGCCGCTATCAACACTCATGAGTTTCACGAGGGCTTGGCCAAAGGTGGTTTTGCCGGAACCACTCTCGCCCACCAGACCCAGTGTTTCATGGCGGTGCAGGGTGATGGAAAGGCTGTTCACGGCCACCAGCTCTTTTAGTTGCGGCTTGAAAAAACCGCCATGCTTGAGCATGAAAGACACACGCACATCGCGGCCTTCCAGAATGATGGCGGAGTCAATCGGCATGGGATTGGCCATGCCCTTGGGTTCCGATGCTAGCAGATGGCGGGTGTAGGGATGCTGCGGATGGTCAAACAGCGCCGTTGTGGTGTTGTGCTCCTTCACCTCGCCGTTTTGCATCACGTAGACATAATCCGAGAATTGCCGAACAACGGTGAGATCGTGGGTGATCAGGATCACCGCCATGCCAAGCTTTTTTTGCAAATCGCGGATCAGGTTGAGAATCTGCGCCTGCACGGTCACGTCCAGCGCCGTGGTTGGCTCATCGGCAATCAGCACATCCGGGTTGTTGGCCAGTGCCATGGCAATCATGATGCGCTGGCGCTGACCGCCGGACAATTGATGCGGATATTGGTTGAGGCGGGCCTCCGGCTCCGGGATTTGCACCTGACGCAACAGCTCCAATGCGCGCGCAAAAGCCTGTTTGCTGCTCATTTTCTGGTGCACGCGGATGGCTTCCACGATCTGTGCGCCAATGGTGTAGACCGGATTGAGCGAGCTCATCGGCTCTTGAAAAATCATCGAGATGCGATTGCCACGCAGCGCCCGGCGCTGACGATCCGAGAATTTCAGGATGTTTTGCCCGTCATAGGCAATGCTGGAACGAGCCGACAAGGTGGCGCGCTTGGTCAACAGCCCCATGATGCTGCGGGCCGTGACCGACTTACCAGAGCCGGATTCGCCAACAACGGCAATGGTTTCGCCCCGGTAGAGTTGGAAGGAGACGTTCTTGACCGCCTCGACTGTGCCACCTTCCACCTTGAAGGAAACGGCCAGTTGGCGGGCATCGATAATCGGCGTGCCGAAAAGGCTGGTGTGATCGTGCCTCTGATCAGGTGCCAATGCATTGGTGGTGTTTGCCATGACTTGGCCTCCTCAATAGGGGTCAACGGCATCGCGCAACCCATCACCCAGCGCATTGAACGCAAAGACGGTGATCAGCACGAAGGCCACGGGAGACAGGATCCACGGATAGGACCCAATGACGGAATAGGTCGAGGTATCCTGCAACATCAGGCCCCAGGAAATCAGCGGCGGCTTGACCGCAAAACCCAGAAAGCCAAGGAAGGATTCCAGCAGAACTACGCTTGGAATGGCCAGTGTGACGGACACGATGACATGGCTCATCACATTGGGAAAAATATGCTGCAGAATGATGCGCCGATCCGTGGCCCCGATGGCCATGGCAGCCCGCACATAATCAATGCGCGCCAGCGCCAGTGTTTTGCCGCGCACTTCGCGCGACATCTGCGCCCAGCCCAGTGCGGACATGACGATGATGACAAAGCCCAGAAACACATTGGTGGGAGCGGTCACCGGGATCAGCGACGTCAGTGCCAGATAAAGCGGCAATTGCGGAAAGGCCAGAACCAGCTCCACAAAACGCTGCATCCAGGTATCGAACTGGCCACCATAATAGCCAGAGACCATGCCGACCGTTGTACCCACCACGGTGACAATAGACACCACCGTCAAGGCAATCATCAACGACACGCGGGAGCCGTAAAAGATACGTGACAGCACATCGCGGCCAAATTTATCGGTGCCAAGAAAATTCACTGGTGTGCCATCCGTTGCACCGAAGAAATGGCGATCAGTGGGCAAAAGACCGAACAGTTTATAGCTGAAACCCTTGACGAAAAAGCCAAGGTTGACGGGGTTTTCAAAGTCCAGCCCAGAAATGGGTTGGAAGGTAATAGGGTCAAACGCCGTGCTTTCTCCCAGTGGATAAGTGCGGGGCCATACGAAATTGCCCTCTTGGTCGGTGATGCTGATGGTCTGCGGTGGCGCAAAGGCTGTGCCGGTCAGCTTCGGATCAACGGGAGCGAAAAACTCGGCAAATACCACCATCAGCATCAGCAGGCAGACGAGCACAAGGCCCATCATCCCAGTCCACGATCGCCGAAGACGCCGCCAGACCAGCGCCAGATAGGTTTCGTTGCTGTGTGAATTATTGGCGGGAGAGGACATGGCTACGGTTTGAACATCGGCTTTCATGCGTGCGCTCCTCCGCCCAATCTTACCCGTGGATCAAGGAGTGCGAGCAGCATGTCGGCAATGATATTGCCCACAATCAACGTGGCCGACAAAACCAGCATGAAGGTTGCCGTGACATAGACATCGCCCACCCACATGGAGCCAACAATGGCCGGGCCAACGGTGGGCAGGGCAAAAATAATCGCGGTTTCAATCTCGCCGGTGAGCATATAGGGCAGCACGACGCCCTGATACATGATCAGCGGATGCAGCGCATTTGGCACCGCATGGCGCAAGATCACCTGTCGCTCGCTCAGGCCTTTGGCGCGGGCGGTTTCGACATATTGCGCGTTCAGCGTATCCAGCAGATTGCCGCGCATGACCCGCATATTATAGGCCAGCCCGCCAAAGGTGGCGATGGCAATCACCGGCCATACATGCTGCAAGAGGTCGAGGAATTTGGCAAAGGACCATGGCGCTCCACCATATTTGGCAGAGTTGAAGCTGTTGATTTCCGTAGCATTGAAATGGAACACCATGATGTAGACGATGATCAGCGCCATCAAAAAGCGTGGCACGGTCATGCCGAGAAACGAGATGCCGGAGAGCAGGCTATCCACCCAGGTATATTGCCGGGTTGCTGCCAGTATGCCGAAGGTGATGCCAATGATGGAGGCAAGGATATGGCAGACAAGCGCCAGCGCCAATGTCCGGGGCAAGCGCTCGCCCACCACTTCCGACACAGGTTTGTTGTAGAACAGGCTATGGCCAAAATCGCCCCGGGTGACGATGCCGGTGATCCAGTTGATGTATTGGATGGGGATCGGTTTATCCAACCCATTGGCAATTTTATAGGCCTGCGCCTGCGCATCGGCGGCTTCAAACGATGCGCCGCCTTGATTGATCATCTGGGAACGGATGTAGTCGCTGTAATCCCCCGGAGGGGCCTTGATGATGGCAAAGGTCACAACGCTGAGAACAAACAGCACAGGTATGGCAGAAGCAATGCGCACAAGCAGAAATCGGAACATGGGAACACACTCTCCAATGTTTCAGAGGGGTGTCTTCAGCCTGCGAAACAGTCACAGGCTGAAGCGCTGCTGATCAGTTGAGAGGTTTGTTTTCACCGGGTTTGCCGGGAAGCTGGTTTTTGAACAGCTCAAAATCACCCTGCTTGTCGGCGGTCACAAACATGCGTTCGCGGATAATGGTGTCTTCCGCCCAGTTGAACATGAAAATCGGCGCACCCACCGGAACGTTGGAGAACCGCTTGTTGATGATCAGCGCACCCGGATATTCCGTCAGTCCGATGGTATCGACGTTTTCGGTGGCAATTTTCTGATATTGTTTCATCAAATCCCGTCGCTCAACATTGTCCTGAGACGAGATGAACCTGTTGACGATGGCAACCAGCTGCTTCTCATAGGGCATCAGATCAACCGTGCCGTCCTTCCCCGCGCGGTGATGCCCGCTGGTGCGTGGCCCGGTCGGCGCCAATTGCGCGGTGTTTTGCACCACGGATGTCATGTCGGGATCATTGCGGCGGACCATCCAGTCGAACCGGCCGCCAAAATTGGCCTGATCACGTTTGACACCATCCATTGAGTTCAACACCACTTTTAGGCCAAGCTTTTCCATCTGGCCAATCACGCCTTCGGCAAGATTGCGATCGGTTCCATAGTCTGAGGTGGACAGAAGAACGATCTGCACATCCTGACCACCCGCCACGCCCGCCGGGAAATTGACGAAGCCGTCGCCATCGGTATCCTTCAGCCCGGCCTTGGCCAACAACACCTTGGCACCGGCCAGATCGAAGGGATAATAGATCGTTGACTGGCGATCATAAAAGCTCGTTCCTGACGACAATCCGCCCGGATAAATGGCGGTGAACGGTCCCTTGACCAGCGATTCCCCGATCTTCTTACGATCCAGTGCCATGGTAATGGCTTTGCGGAAATCGGGATTGCGGTTCAGCTCGCGCACGGCCTGGCCACGCGCATCGGGATCACCCCAGCCATTGGCCGAATAGTTGAGCCGCAGATTATAGCCAATCAGACGCGCGCCAAAGGCAAGGCGGGAAGGGGCAGATGGCTGCGCTGCCCGCTTCAGGCTTTCGACAAAATTCTCCGGCTGCTCAAGATTGGACAGGTCGCCGGAGCCAGCAATCGCCTGCACATCGCGGTCGGCCCATGTGGAGAGCTTGTAATGCAGCTCATTGATATAGGGCAGTTGATGCCCCTGCTCATCCACCTTCCAGTAATAGGGATTGCGGCGCAGCACGATCATATCATCAGAACGATAGGACAATGGTACCCAGGCCCCCATCACCGGAATGTTCATATATTCAGGCGGAAAGCCGTTTTTATACTGATCATAGGTGAAGTCCTTGGCATATTTGGGGTGTTTGGTTTTGAGAATATGGGCAGGGCCGGGGCAGAATGTTCCGTAAGCCATGGCGAACAGATATTGCCGCGGAAATGCCTCTTTGAAGGTCCATTCGACGGTATAATCATCAATGGCCTTCAGTGTCGTGCCTTCACCAAAGGTTTCGGGCGTTGCGCCGTTCAAGGGCGTGACATTTCTGTCCAGAACATTGTCATTCCAGTAGAACATCACATCATCGGAGGTGAACGGCACGCCATCCGACCATTTTGCGCCCTCAATCAGATGCATGGTCAACTTGTGTCCATCCGCCGACCAATCCCAGCTCTTGGCGAGATTGGGCAAAGGCTCAACATCATCGGCCTTCACCTGAAACAGCGGAGCTGTACGCGTCAGGCATTCCGACATGGCAATGTCGATACCACCCCAGCCTTGGGTCTGGCCCGCTGAATAGTTCCAGCCCTCGGGCCTGCCACCAATCACGTGGCGCAAGGTATCGCCATAGACACCGATGCCATCGGGCATATTGCCGGTCTTGAACACCAGTGGCTCTTTCGGTAGGCGCTCCTTCACCGGTGGCAGTTTACCAGTTTTGACGAATTTTTCTGTCACCCAATCCGGCTCGCTGTAACTCGGAAGAGCCTTGAACTCCTCAATGGAATCCCGCGGCACATAGGTGATCTTGCCTTGTCCCGGAAAGGGAGGAGCCTCGGGCACGACGGTGGGCTCAGACGCAAAGGCTGCAACAGCAAAAGCCGACACGCCCAGCAACAGGGCAGCAGTCTTTGCGGTATGGGTGACGCTTTTCATGATGGTTGTTCCCTCCTCACTTCTTATAGCTGTGCCGCAAAATGCGCGGCGCTCCCTCGCGGGTCATGTCATCCGGCCCCTCCTCAGAAACCGGATGACATGTCTATGTCTGGATCAGCTTGTGGCCTTCAGCTTTGTCGCTTCCTTTTCGGCCCTCAATTCATCAATGGAACGCACATCGCGCCGGGCAACGCCCTTCCAATCGCGGGTCTTGACGGTACCTCGGCTCAGCCGTTCTTTGGCTTCAGGAATGGCATGGGCATATTGCGGTAGCCATTCAGCCTGGGCAACCACCATCTCATCCACCATTTGCCACACTTCTTCCGGCGTGCAGATCGCCCCCACCAGCGGATCATGCAGCACCGCCAGTTTCAACAGATCAATATCCCCCGAAATGGCGGCATGGACCGACATGCGCTGCACATTGATTGACGAAATGCAGGTGGCCGCACAGGCCTCCGGCAAGGTTATGCCCGCCACCATATTGATGCCGAAGCGATCCACAAATCCGGGCGATTCAATAATCGCATCCAACGGCAGATTGGTGATGATGCCATTGTTTTTCACATTGAAATGGCCGCGATAAACCCGCCCGGTTTCCAGTGCTTCCAGAATATGGCTGGCATGTTCATTGGAGCGCTTGGCGGGGTCCAGCGGCTTGCCCGCACTTTCCAGAAACTGCGGAAACTCGGTTTCAAACCAGTTGCGGGTCTCAGTGGAATAGCGCAGATAACCGCCGGTTTCGCCGTGAATCCAGTCGGACATATCAATCCAACGGGTAATCTCTTCAGGCCGCTTGCGATACCAAGGCAGATATTCCGACAGATGGCCGTTGCTCTCGGTTGAATAGACCCCGAAGCGTTTCAAGACATCGATACGCAGTTTTTCCTGCTGCGAGAACACCGGATGGGCCTCAAAGGCATCGATCAGCTCCTGCTTGCCAATCTTGCGGCCCTTGAGGCGCACATCGACAAACCATGTCTGGTGATTAATGCCGGAGCAAATGTAATCCAGCTCGCCCGGACCGGCACCCAAAATCTCGGCGATCTGCTCTGCACCATGCTGCACACCGTGGCAAAGCCCGATCGTATCGACCTTGCCATAGTCAATCGCCGCCCAGGTATTCATCGCCATGGGGTTGGCATAGTTGAGGAATTTTGCTCCCGGCTCGGCCAGTTCACGGATATCCTTGCAGAAATCCAGGATGACCGGAATATTGCGCTGGCCATAGAGAATGCCGCCGGCGCAAATCGTATCGCCCACACATTGATCGACACCATATTTCAGCGGAATTCTGATATCATCGGCATAGGCCCCAAGACCGCCGACGCGCACGCAGCTGATAATATAGCGCGCACCCGAAATGGCATCGCGGCGATCCGTAGACGCCGTCACCTTGGCAGGAAGCCTGTTTGCCTCGACAATCCGGTCCAGAATTGTCTTGATCATATCAAGATTGTGCTGGCTGATATCGGTGAGCGCAAATTCCACATCGTGAAACTCCGGCACACTCAAAAGGTCGGTGAAAAGTTTCTTGGTAAAGCCGACGCTACCAGCCCCGATGATGGCGATCTTGAAGCTGCTCATACAATGCTCCTCCACATGTGTTAGACCGTTTTGTCCCGAGAGGGTAAAATTGATTCGCACAGGCGGAATGAAGCGTCCCGTCAAGTGCCGGTCGCATTCCTTGCGAATATTGCTAGGATCAATGTATATTTTCCTCTTGATCGGCATTATCTGTAAAATCGTTCAGACCACCAGAGAGGTATTATGCTTTCATGGGTAATTCTGTGCTAAAGATGATGATTGACGCTGGGCCGATCATGCGCACCGTTTCGCTGCCTCGGGGCCGCCATAGCCTGCATACAATGCCCACCAGCACAGGCTATGAAGTGCGCAGCGATGCCACCTATGACTGGGATGGCAGGAAGCGTGGGCAAACACCGTTTACCGTTCTTCAATACACGATCTCGGGTGCTGGAAACCTGCGCTATGAAAACAGCATCTATCGGGTCACGCCGGGCCAGACATTGCTGCTCGTGGTGCCGCATAATCATCGATATTGGCTGGAGCCCGGAGGACGCTGGGAGTTCTTCTGGATTTCGATGAATGGCGAGGAAGCGCTGCGAATCCATAACGCGATCCTCACGGCCATGGGACCTATTCTCAACCTGAACCAGCAGACCGTCGAGCATCTTGCCGATTGCAGCCAACGTCTCATTGCCGGAGGCGCGGACACGCCGGGGCGGGCCTCGGCAATCGCCTATGAGGCGGCCATGGCGCTTTATGACGATGTTTTCGGCTCACACCCGGCCTTGAGCGCAGAATATCGCACAATGCAGCATGTGATCGATCATATCTCGGCCAATCTGGATCAGTCTCTCTCCGTTGAGCAACTGGCGGCAGTGTCTGGTCTCAGTCGGGCCCATTTCTCACGGGTCTTTGCTGCGAGCGAAGGCATGCCGCCAGCGGAATTCGTGCTACACAAACGTCTGAAAAGAGCAGTCAAACTGCTGACAAAAGGCTCGCATCTCTCCGTAAAGGAGATATCAACGATGTGCGGCTTCGAAGAGCCGAACTATTTCTCCAAGGTTTTCAGGCGGCATTTCGGCGCCAGTCCGACCGAGTTCCGGACGACCGGAATGTACTCGAGCATGGTGAAGAGCGTTGTTGAGGCCGAGACAAAACCGGCTTGATTTCATAGGCCTGACCTGAGCCAATGATGAGGCGCAGTCGGTTTTACCAGTTTTGTCGGGGCTTGTTGTCGCACGGCTACCGAACCGTGCGACAACAAGGATTCTAAATGCTTAGGGATGCGCAGGGCCGTTCAACCGATCAATAACCTGAAGCAGGATATCGGCACAGGCCTTCATCGGCTCGTCGTCAGCACATTTGATATCAATTCTGGTGTCGCCATCCTCGACCCGGAAATGCGCTGCCTTTGAGGGTGCTGGCGGCGGTGGTGGGCGATGGCCATGGGGACCCATCGGGCCTTCTGGGCCACGTGGAGGAGGTCCTGCACGCTCTTCCGGTCCACCGGGCATGCCCGCTGGCGGTGGTGGTGGTGGTGGTGCGACATCGGCGTCGGGAGCCATGCCGCCTGCAATGGGCGGGGCTGGCGGCGGCGGTGGTGGTGCTGGGGGCTGCTGGGCAAATGCGGTGCTGGCAAGGGCAGCAAGAGCGACGGCGGAAAGAATGTATCGTTTCATAGGTTCTATCCTTTGGTGGGGTGGAAAGCCCATCACTTAACGTGACAAACCAGTTTTGGTTCAAATTGCTCAGGGGGCAGGTCTATGAGCAAAGTCACCGAACGCCCTATGGGGCGGCGGACCGGGAGGACCAAGAGCCGCGGTTTTCCCGCTGCTATCGACCAGGTAACTCGCACGCACGAAACCGTCGTCGAACCGACCCTGGATGGTCACGACGTCATCCTTCGTGACAAGGTCGCCACTGTCTCCAGCAGGACCGGTTTCGACCAGGGCCTTGCCGCTGTCGTCCTGCAGGATGAACTTGTTGCCATAAATATCGACAACTTTTCCCTTGATGGTGACCAGGCTTGATGTCGGCATCGTTGAGATAGCAACAGGAGACAAGGGGGCCATTTCGGGAGCGGGGTGCACCAGCTTCATGGCACCGGCACCTCCAACCGCGCCGATGGCGAGCGCCACGGCGATTGCAGGAAGCGTCATCCAGTATCGTTTTCGTCGCTCGTGCGGAGGAGCAGGCCTGCCAGCCTTTTCCGGATGCTCGTCGCTGGGATGTTCGACCGTCATCGTTCATTCTCCTTGGTGATTGACCAGAGCATTTCCAACTGCAAAACCGCTGCATACTGTGTTGGAAATGGTTTAGTGCACTGACGCATTCACTTCGTTCATGCTTTCGTGCACTCATTTTTTGTTTATGCATCGATTTTTCCAAACTCGGCTGATGCCTCCGTTTGGATCGATGCACTAGGGTCTGTCGTGCTCGTTTGTCTTTTCAGGAAAACCGGTTTCCACTTCCCCTGACAAACTCCAGGGCAATCTACGCTCCATCTGCCGTTACCCCGCTGAACCTTCTGGTTCAGATTCAGTTCAGCCATTTTCGATAAGTCTGGCTCTTCTCCTACAAATGAAAGTTAGTTCTCATGCGCGTACTGCTCGTCGAAGACGATGAAGACCTGAGTGGCCGGATCGCCACTGCGCTGAGGTCGGAGAACTTCGTGGTCGACATCGCCCGCAATGGCGAGGACGCGCTCCATGCCGGACTGACCGAGTTGTTCGATATTGCCGTGCTTGATCTCGGGTTACCGAAGATCGATGGCGTCACGGTTCTAAAGGGGTGGCGCGAAAGCGAACGCAATCTCCCTGTTCTTGTCCTGACGGCGCGTGACGGCTGGCCGGACAAGGTATCGAGCTTCAAGGCCGGTGCCGACGACTTCCTTGCAAAGCCGTTCAAAATCGAAGAGCTGGTGCTGAGGCTGCGGGCCTTGGTTCGCCGCGCAACCGGCCATGCTTCTTCGCGCATTTGCTGTGGCGCGCTGATGTTTGATGCTCAACTCGGCACGTTTGAGCTGAATGGGCTTCCAGTCAAACTGACTGCGCTGGAATGGCGGGTATTATCGTGCCTCATGCTCCGAAAGGAGATGGTTGTTGATCGGCGCGAGTTGAATGAGCGGGTTTACGACGGAGACGCTGAGGTGGATTCCAACTCCATCGAAGTCATCATCGCAAGGCTGCGCAAGAAGCTTGGTTCTGACATTATCGAGACCGTCCGCGGTCGGGGCTATATGCTGACAGCGCCAGTGCAACCATGACATTTCCTACGCTCAACCGCCCCAGATCAATTGCCGGACGACTGCTGATTTTTTCCGGCATCTTCGTGACTTTGGCCCTCGTGGTGGCGTCTGCCGTTCTGTGGTTGGCGCTCAAAACCGTCATCCGCGAGCAGATCGATCAGCGCCTCGATACCCAGATCAGCGCGCTAGCCAGTGCGGTGGTGCGGGATAAAGGCGGTAGGCTCACGCTTTCCACACCGCTGGACGCACCGCCGTTCGATCGCCCCGGATCAGGCTGGTATTGGCAGATCGAGAGCATGGGGCAGCAGCTCACCTCACGTTCGCTGTTGGGTGGAACCATAGACACTCCGCCACTAAGCCAAGATTTCTTCCAGATGATCACCGCCACGCCGACCCCTGGAGAGGGTCATGACCATGGGCGAACGCTCTATTTGCGTCAGAGCACCCGTGATGTCGGTGGCGCCATCATGACGATTACAGTGTCCGCGCCTCAAGCAGCGCTCGCCGATCCCGCTATTCGCGCTTTGCTGTGGCTGGCACCCAGCATGCTGCTGTTGGGCGCTGTGCTGATGATCGGCACGCTCTGGCAGATCCGCTTTGGCCTTCGCCCCCTCACATCGATGGCAGCCGACATCGACGCCATCAATCGTGGAGAAAGGTCTCGGCTTCCCGATATGCCCATCATCGAACTCGCGCCACTGGCATCAAAGACCAATGCGTTGATTGAGGCCAATGACGAGAGACTGGCCGCAACACGCATTCAATTTGCCAATCTGGCGCACGGATTGAAGACACCCGTCGCCAGCCTGCTGCTGGCGCTTGATAGCGGCAACGATCAGGACGGTTCGCTGCGCGACCTCGTCGCTAAAATAGACAACAGGATCAAGCACCATCTCAGTGCCGCCCGTCGGGTGATGGCATCGGCGGCTTCGGTTGCGCGCACCAATGTGGCTCAGTCAATTGCCGACGTCTATGGCGCGATCAGCCTGATCCATGCGGATCGTGGCATCACCTTTCAAACCGAAGTGGCGGATGGATTGTGTGTCGCCTGCGACGACAAGGATGTCGAGGAGATGTTGGGCAACCTGATCGACAACGCCTTCAAGTGGGCATCGGAGCATGTTTCAGTTCTTGCTGAGCGGGATGGACCCATGGTGAGGATCAGCGTCGAAGACGATGGCCCCGGCATCCCGTTGGAGCGTCTCCATACAGTTCTACTGCCTGGGGTTCGGGAAGACGAACGGGTTCCTGGCGATGGTTTTGGTCTGACGATTGTAACGGAAATGGCCGGTCTCTATGGGGGATCGTTTGAACTGGAGCGGATTGACCCGACTGGCCTGCGTGCGGTGCTTGCACTTCCAGCCGCCAAAGGTTCCGTCCAATAACCTGATGAAGTGCCGCTTATCTTGACTGGTCAACCAATCGTGACGGCTGACGCATTTTCTGTAAAGCACCCTTGTCCAAATTCCTTGCCGACCGCAGCGGTAAAGCCATATAAGGCAGCATGACCTCTGATTCAAAGATTTTTGTTGGCCTCCGGTCGACACGTAAAAAGCCTGCTCCAGACCGTGGATCGACAGGCCCGAAATGCCAATGGGATGGCTGCGACAAGGCTGGAACGCATCGCGCTCCTGTCGGCCAAATTGCCGAGGGCCTCTATCTGCTGTTCTGTGCCGATCATGTGAAAACCTACACCAAAGGTTACAATTTCGCACCGAATCTCTCCGACCCTGTAACGGCGCGCTATCAGAAGGATGCGGCGAGCGGCAAGCTGCAGACGTGGGGGACCAGCGTCAATAAGCCGTCGGAAATTCCGCTCCCTTCTACGGCCCGCTCCGGCTCTGCAAAGGCGACAAACGCACGTAAAAGCGCTGCACAGCGCCAGGCGGAAAAATTGGATACTCAGCGTCGTAAGCTCAAGGTGCTGGAAGCAAAGGCTTTCGAGACCCTTGGCCTTTCGCCGGATGCAACGCCGGAAGAGATCAGAAGCCGCTATAAGCAGAAGCTCAAAATGCATCATCCGGATGCAAATAACGGCGATCGAAACTCCGAGGATAAGCTTCAGGCTTCGATCGACGCCCATAAAATCCTTAAGCTCAACGGATTTTGTTGAGTGTAGGACACGAAAGAACAGGCAGGTTCAAGTGCGGTCTTTCTCCCGAATTGCCAATCACTGAACCTAGCCAATCTCCAGGATGGCCTTGATCACACCGGCTTGAGGCTGGGACCATTCCTTAAAAAGCTTGACGCCATCATCAAGGTGGCCGGTATGGGTGTTCAAAGCCCGCGTCGGCACCTTGCCAGCCTCAATCTGGCGGACGACTTCGGCAAAATCGTCGGGTTGGGCATTGCGGCTGGCAATCAGCGTTGCCTCGCGCTTGTGGAATTCCGGATCAGAGAAGGTGATGTCCTGACGAACGACGGAGAGCAGGACGTAGCGTGCGCCGTGGGCGAGGAAATTGAAACCGCGCTGCATCGGAATGGCATTGCCGGTGGCATCGATCACCACATCGAAACCATCGCCACCCGTCATCCGCTCGACTTCGGCCTCGGCGGAAGTATCGGCAAACAGCGATTGATCCGCCATGAGGCGATCCACGGCAAAGGCCAGGCGATCCTCGCGGGTATCCATAACAGTCACATGCGCGCCTCTTGCCTTGGCAAAGATGATTGCCGACATGCCGATCGGCCCGGAACCGGTGACGAGAACACGATCCTCGTGTCCGATGTTACCGCGTTTGACACCATGAGCCCCGATGGCCAGAAACTCGATCATCGCGGCGTCAGCGAGTGAAATGCCACCCGTTGGTACGACGTTTTCTTCTGGCACGCTCACATATTCGGCCATGCCGCCATCACAGTGAACGCCAAGAACCCGGATATTCTGGCAGGCATTCGACAAACCCTTGCGGCAGGCATGGCAGGCACCGCAGGACAGATAGGGGACAATATAGACGGCATCCCCGGTCTTCAGCCGGCTGCCTGCGGGCGCCTCCGCAACCGTTCCCGACAATTCATGTCCCATGACGCGAGGATATTCCAGGAAGGGATGCTTGCCCGCATAGATGTGAAAATCCGTGCCACAGATACCGACATGGCGGATGCGCACGAGAACCTCGTTTTCTGCACGCGGTGGCGGCGCGCGCTCGATAAGGGAGAGGCGGCCGGGTTCTTCGCAGATGAGCGCTTTCATCAGGATGTCCTTTATTCAGTGGATGACGGGTCGCGTGTTGGGAAGCTGACGCGTCAGACTGCCTTTGGCGTGGGGAACGTATAGCCAGCAATCGATTCCGGCTTCATCTCGATGGAAAAGCCGGGACGGGACGGTGGCATGTAGGCGGCGTTCTGGATGACGCAGGGATCGATGAAGTGCTCGTGCAGATGGTCTACATATTCGATCACGCGGCCCTCTCTGCTGCCGGAGACCGCGATGTAGTCGATCATCGAAAGATGCTGGACATATTCACACAGCCCGACGCCACCAGCATGTGGCCAGACGGGCTTTTCGTATTTCGCAGCCAGCAACAGCACGGCCAGAACTTCGTTGAGCCCGCCCATCCGGCAGGAATCGATTTGCACGATGTCGATCGCCCCCTCGGTGATGAATTGCTTGAACATGATGCGGTTCTGGCACATCTCGCCGGTTGCGACCTTGATCGGCGCAATGGCATCGCGGATCTTGCGGTGCCCTGCCACATCGTCCGGGCTGGTTGGCTCCTCGATGAAAAAAGGTTTGGCAAAGGCGAGCTTTTTCATCCAGTCGATGGCCTGTCCGACTTCCCAGACCTGATTGGCATCGACCATCAGATAACGGTCCGGCCCGATCACCTCGCGGGCAATCGTCAGGCGACGAATGTCGTCCTCGAGATCACGTCCAACCTTCATCTTGATATGATTGAAACCCTGGTCGATGGCGTCCTGTGCCAGACGGCGCAGCTTGTCATCGTCATATCCCAGCCATCCGGCCGAGGTTGTGTAGCAGGGATAGCCTTGCTTTTTGAGAAGCGCGATGCGGTCCCCCTTGCCGTCTTCCGCCTTGCGCAGGATATCGACAGCTTCCTCACGGGTCAGTGCATCGGTGAGATAGCGATAATCGACGATGTCGGCGATTTCCTCCGGCGACATGGTCGATACGAACCGCCAAACCGGCAGACCGGCCTGCTTTGCCATGGCATCCCAGAAGGCATTGACGACAGCGCCTGTTGCCAGATGCATGGCACCCTTATCAGGTCCGATCCACCGCAACTGGCTATCGCCGGTCAGCTTTCGCCAGAACTGGCCAGGTGCTGCGCGCACTTCTGCGAGATCCACGCCCACCACCAGATGGCGCATGGCCTTGATTGCCATACAGCAGATATCGTTGCCGCGGCCAATGGTGAAGGTGAGTCCATGGCCTTCCAGGCCCGGCTCATCCGTTTCGAGGACCACGTAGGCTGCCGAATAATCCGGGTCCGGGTTCATGGCATCGGAGCCGTCGAGGCTTGCGGATGTCGGAAAGCGCAGGTCGAAAACATGTAGATTGGTAATGCGGGTCATATCAGCCTCTCGGGCAGGTCTGCAAAGCGATGATGCGCTTTCGAGCCGGGCCTGCAAATTGAAACAAGCATTGGTGCCTTCTTCTGCTCACTTAAAAACGGGTCATTATACGAAGAGTCATTGAAAATGACTCTTCGTATACCACTTTCGAATATCTCAAGCCCTTGATGCATTTGAGATATTCGAAACTTTTTCAAGTCGAGGATGCGTGAGCATCTTCGAGACTTGGTATTATGAGTCCCTCAAAGGCCATAGAAGCGGCGGGCATTTTCACAAAACACCCGATCATGGGTGGCTTCCGGCACGATGGCCCGGGCCTGGGCAAACCAGCTTTGGTAATCGCTGACGAGGTTCAGTACCGGCCAGTCGCTGCCCCACATCACCCGGTCCGCCCCGAAAAGTTCGAGGATCGTTTCGGCATAGGGGCGAATGGCTTCGGGCTGCTGCGAACCGGCTTCGGTCAGCAGGCCGGACAGTTTGCAGGAGATGTTTTCCAGATCGGCAAGCCGTGTCATGGCCGTGCGCCAGTCGCTGTAGAGCCCTTGCGCGATGACGGGTTTTGCACCGTGATCAATGACGATAGGCAGAGCGGGATGACGGCGCGCAAACCTCTCCAATGGTGCGAGATGGCGGGGCAGAACCAGAGCATCGAAGGTGAGATCTGACGCCAGCATCGCCCCGATGGCCGGGTCGAGTGCGGGATCGTCGATCCAGTCATCCTCGGCAATATCCTGCACCATCGGGCGCAGGCCCTTCAGCTTTGGATAGGTCGCCAGTTCCGTGATGAGAGTGGCCGCATCCGCCGCCTTCAGGTCAATCCAGCCCACCACGCCGAGAATGAAATCATGGTGTTGCGCCAGATCCAGCAGGAATTGCGTGTCATCGATGCTCGGCAGTGATTGAACCAGAACCGTTCCCCCAACGCCCGTCGCTGACAGTTGCGGCTCTAAGTCTACGGTCCCGAAGTCCCGGTAGATGGCGGCAAGCTCCGGCGGAGGCCATTGGCCTTGCCGGTTTTTCATGAGCCAGAAATGCTGATGGGCATCGATGATCATGGTCACGCTCCGATTGGGACGCCATCGGCGATAATGCCCTTGTCCTTCAGGGATCGCCACACGGAGGAGGGGACGTCTTCCTGCATCCAGGCGACGTTGGCACTGATCTGCTCGGCGTTGCGGACGCCGGATACCACGGAGACGACGGCGGGATGCAGCAGCGGAAAATTCAAGGCCGCCGCCTGTAGCGAAACGCCTTCAGCGGCACATGCCGCTTCGATTTCGGCGACGCGGGCAAGAATGTCGGCGGGTGCCTCGGCATAGTTGAACTTGCGGTTTCCCGCCAGCAGGCCCGAATTAAAGACCCCGGCCACGACGATCCCAACATTGGCTTTTTCCGCCCGGTCAAGCAGCGTCAGGCTGTCCTGTTCCAGCAGCGTATAGCGCCCGGCCAGCATGGCGACATCGATATCGAAGGCATCCATGGCATCCCAGACCGCCTGCCACTCATTGACACCGAGGCCGATGGCCTTGACGAGGCCAGCGTCGCGCAATTGACCGAGCGCCTTGAAACCGCCGCCCTTGGTCAACTGTTCCCAATAATGCCCGTGCTTGTCACCATGCGTCATCTGGCCGATGTCGTGGACATAGAGAATGTCAGGCTTCAGCACGCCCGTGCGCTGCTGGCTTGCTTCAAAGGATTTCAGAATGGAGTCATAGGTGTAATCGTAGACCGGACGGAAGGGCAGGGGCTGAATATAGGTGTCTTCCTCTGGTCCGACGGTCTCATCGGGGACCATCACGCGGCCCACCTTGGTGGAGAGCACGTAGTCTGCGCGCTCATGCTCGGTCAGCATCGTTCCGAGCCTGCGTTCGGAGCGGGTGTAGCCATAGAAGGGTGCGGTATCGAAGTAACGAATGCCCGCATCCCAGGCGGCATCGAAGGCCCCGAGCGCTTCCTGATAACTCGTCCAGCGATAGAGATTGCCCATCTGCGCACAGCCCAGACCCATCACCGTGAAGGAAACATCGCGATTGCGCAGCGTGCGCCTGTCGTTGACCTGCATTGTCCTGCCTATACACTGGAAAATCCGGGGAAACGGCACGCGGGAGAAACCCGCGTGCCGCAATTACATTAGTAAAGAACGTTCTTGGCTTCTGGCTTGTCGATGTTCTGCTTGGTGACGACCACGACGCCGGTATCGATGAATTTTTCGACCTTTTCCTTCGAGAGAAGCTTCAAAAGCGTATCCACGCCCTTTTCACCCATCTGATAGGAACCCTGGACGACGGTGGCTTCCAGCGTGCCGTCCTTGACGAATTCCTGAAGGTCCTGGTTGCCGTCAAAGCCGATAGCGACGAGCTTGCCAGTCTTGCCAGCCTGTTTGATCGCCCGGCCCATGCCGATGGCAGTAGGTTCATTGGCTCCGAAAATGCCCTTCAGATCGGCATTGGCAGCAAGAACGTCGGTCGTCTGGTTCAATGCGGTCGCCATTTGCGACTGCGAATAGTAGGGACCGACGATCTGGAGTTTCGAGTTGGCCTTGATATAGTCGGTAAAACCGCCAACACGGCCGATTTCGGAACCGGCACCTGCAACATACGACATCACGGCGATCTTGCCTTCGGTTCCGACCTTCTGGATCATCGCCTTGGCCGCCAGTTCGCCGGCGGCCTTGTTGTCCGTTGCCAGGAAGGCCTGGTAATATTTCTCGGCATCCTTCGAGAGCATCGAGTCAATGATGACGACGGGAATGCGGGCTTCCCAGGCCTTCTTCACCGCCGGAACCAGTGCGTCCGGGTCGGATGGCGCAAGCAGGATGGCATCGACCTTCCGGTTCACGGCGTTTTCGACCATGTTGACTTGATCGGCAATGGCGGATTCCGCAGCCGGACCCTGGAAGGTCATCGTGTGCGCCTTCTGCTTGCCAATCGCGGCATCCGCGCCCTTCTGGACGTTCTGCCAGAAGGTGGAGTTGACGGTCTTGACGATCACGGCGATTTCGCCCGCCGAAGCGGTGAGCGCGCCCGACAGTGTAAAGACTGAAGCCGCAAGGGCCAAGGCTAGTTTACGCATATTTTTCCTCCTCAGTGTGACGGGCCCTGCCGGGGACCGATGCGGGGGAAGGCTCCTCCCTTCCCATGTTCGTTCTGTCCCCGCCTGACGGCGGGTATTATTTTCGATTGCGGATCTGGTCGATCCAGACGGTGCCGAGAATGACCAGGCCTATAATGATCTGCTGGGTGAAGGCGGAGACGCCGTTCATGTTCAGGCCATTGCGCAGGATGCCGATGACAAAGGCGCCGATGAAGGTTCCGGAAATCGTGCCGACACCGCCAATCAGCGAGGTTCCGCCTATCACTGCCGAAGCGATTGCATCCAGCTCATAGGCCACGCCTTCATTCGGCTGGGCGGTGACGAGACGAGACATCAGCACGCAGCCGGTGAGACCGGCCAGCGTGCCGGAAACGATATAGGTGAAGGCGGTGACGCGGGCGACATTGACGCCTGAAAGCTGGGCGGCGTCCGCATTCGAGCCGGTGGCATAGATATGCCGGCCAAGCACGGTTCGGTTCAGCACGAAGGCTGCGGCCACGGCAATGATGACCATCAGTACCACGGGATAGGGAATGCCCGGAAAGCTGACCAGCGGAAATCCTTGATCGTCGATGCTTTCAAAGCGCAGCAGCGAGCCGTTGCCCAGAACGCCGAAGGATTCCCCAAGGCCTGAGACCGCCCGTGCGCCGGTAATTTGCAGCGCTACGCCCCGTGCAATCAGCATCATGCCAAGGGTGGCAATGAACGGCGGCAGCTTCAGCCTGGTAATCACCAGGCCATTGATGACGCCGCAGGCCGTGCCGGTGAGAACGCCGAGCAACATGCCGATCCACACCGGCGCGCCGAGTTCCTTGACGGCAAGGGCGGCGACCACCCCGGCCAGCGCCAGCACGGAGCCGACCGAAAGATCAATGCCCCCGGTGATGATGACATAGGTTGCCCCGATGCCGAGAAAGGCAATCGACGTTACCTGAAGCGCAATCGTCATGCCGTTGTTGACGCTCAGGAAGGCATTGGATGTAAGAGCAAACACGGCGGCCAGAACGACCAGGCAGCCAAGCGCTGCAAATTTCTGTATGATATCCTTCTGCCGGTCGCTCAGTCCTTTTGTCTGGCCCTTTTTCTGGTCCGCCTGCGGTGGCTTGTCGGTGATGATCTCAGCCATGGGTCATTCCTCGCGCGCGCTCCCGGACACGGCCGGAGGCATACAGCATGATCTCTTCTTGCGACGTCTCGCGCGTCGTCAGTGTTGCGGTGATGCGGCCTTCGTGGAAAACCGCAACGCGGTCCGATAGTCCGAGGATTTCTGGAAGCTCGGAACTGATCAGAATGATGCCGATGCCTTTGGCGGCAAGCTCATCCATCAGCCGGTAGATGGCGAGCTTGGCACCCACATCAATGCCTCGCGTCGGCTCATCAAAGAACATGATCTTCGGCTGCCGGAACAGCCACTTGCCAATAATGATCTTCTGCTGGTTGCCGCCCGACAGCAGGCGGACGGGTTGGTTCAAGCTGGGCGTTTTGATATTGAGCAGATCGACATAGTGCTGGCTCGACTGGCGGTGTAGTTCCTTGTCGATCACGCCGAAAGGATTGGAGACGGCCTCCATGTTGGCCATCATCAGATTGGCATCGACCGGCATCTTGACGGCCAGACCTCCCGCCTTGCGGTCCTCGGAAAGATAGGCAAGCCCTGCGTCAATGGCCGAACGCGGGTCGGAAATCGAAAGGGGCCGGCCTTCGAGCAGGATTGATCCGCTGTCGAACGGATCGGCTCCGAAGATCGCGCGGGCCACTTCCGTCCGGCCTGCACCCATCAATCCTGCAAAGCCTAGAATTTCGCCGCGGCGCAGTTCAAAGCCGATATCGGAGAAAACGCCATGGCGGGTAAGACCCGAAACGGAAAAGATGGTGTCATTGCTTGGCGAACGGGTCGGTGCCGGGAATTTCTCTTCCAGCGAGCGGCCCACCATGCGGGCGACGATATAGTCCACGGTGATCGCATCGAAATCATCCGTCGAGATGTAGCGCCCATCGCGCAGCACCGTGACACGGTCAACGATCTCTGCCATTTCGTCGAGCCGGTGTGAGATGTAGATGATACCGGTTCCCTCGCGTTTCAGGTCACGGATGACGCGAAACAGAAGCTGGGCTTCCTGTTGCGTCAGCGAGGAGGTCGGTTCATCCATGATGAGAACGGAGGCGTTGAGCGAAAGGGCTTTGGCAATCTCGACCATCTGCCGCTGCGCGACGGAGAGCGTGCGCACTTGCGCATCGGGATTGATATCGACCCCCAGCCGGTCCAGGCATCGCTTGGCGTCCTGGCGCAGCGTGCGCCTGTTGACCATGAAGTCCCCACCCAAAAAACTTAGCCGTGGTTCCCGCGCAAGATAGATGTTTTCGGCAACGGAGAGATGCGGAACAAGGTTGAGTTCCTGATGGATGATGGCAATTCCGGCTGCTTCCGACTGCAATGTGGAGGTGAAATGAACCGTCTCGCCCTTGTAGATCATGTTGCCAGCGTCTCTCTGGTAGACGCCGCTGATGATCTTCATCAGCGTGGATTTTCCGGCTCCATTCTCTCCGCAAACCGCATGGACTTCACCGGCCCTGACATCAAGGCTGACGTCCTGCAGGGCCTTCACACCAGGGAATTCCTTGGTGACGCCCTCCAGTTTTAAAAGCAGCGGCGCGGGTTTGCACTCGCCAGCGGCAAGCGACACTCCTCCCATCGCGATGTCCTCCAGTTCGTGAAAGCCTCCCAGACTTTCAATAAACAGACATAGGGCATGCCGCAATAATTGGTCAAGCCAATTATTCTTTCGTGCTTGCATGCGTGGCAATATCTCGGATAAATATCGTTTTATTGATGAAATTCTCTAAATTGGACTGACCAAAATGACATTGCCCAAACGTCTTTACCAACAGATTGCTGATCAAGTTCGGCATCTGATCCAAAGCGGCCCTTATCCGGCAGGGTCGCGGCTGCCACCGGAACGTGAGCTGGCGCAAACCCTTGGGGTCTCGCGACCGTCCTTGCGCGAGGCGTTGATTGCGCTGGAAATTGACGGAACCATCGAGATTCGTATGGGGTCGGGTATTTATGTCTTATCCGCCAGCAAGTCCGCCGTCGCGGGGCGCTCATTGGGGGAGAGCCCGACAGAGTTGATGCAGGCGCGTGCCGTCATTGAAAGTGCCGTTATCGTTAAGGCCGCTGCCGCAATGACCGATGCGGTTTTTGCGGCGCTTGCCGGGATTGTCGAAGAGATGCGTCAGGAGATTGCCGAGGGTCACAAGCCGATCGATCAGGACCGCCAGTTTCATCTGACCATCGCCGAACAATCGGGCAATTCGGTTCTGGCGGAGATCGTCGCCAATCTCTTTGACGAACGCCATAGTCCTATCTCGGACCATATACGGGGCCGTTTTGAGACGCCCGAAACCTGGTCACTGGCGCTGATCGAGCATGAGGCAATTCTGACTGCGCTGGAAGCGCGAGACCCGCTCGCAGCACAGGCTGCAATGTATGCGCATCTGACGGCATCACGACGGCGATGGTTGGAGAGTTGACTGGCAGTATGATCTCTCGGCTCGCCTGTTCTGCTTCAAAATATTGAAAAATAAACAAATAAGCCATGAAATTGGACAGCTTGGCTTTGCCCAAGCCTTGCCTGAGTTCACCAGTTGTCTTCGGCAGAGTCAATTTAGTTGACATCGTTTCATTTTAGATGACAGTATGGCGTCATAACGGGAGGAGGAGCCCCTATGATGACTACCAGTTTCACGGCTATCGCCGGGGATGCGTCACGCTGCGCGCGTCTCACTTTGGCAGCATTTACTCTTGCATTGGCCTCAAGCGGTTCGGTGCTCGCCCAGCCCAAAGGCGATCTGGTCATCCTGCAATGGATGGCGGGGTCTGACCTTGAGGTGATCCAAAATCTGGAAAAAGCCTTCATGGCCAAATATCCGGATGTAAAAATCAAGGAAGTGCCGGTGACATGGTCTGGCGATCCGCGTGGCGGGCTTCGCACTTCGTTGATGGGCGGCGAAAAGGCCGATCTGATGATCAATACGTGGCCTGCTTTCCGCACAGAACTTGTCACCGCCGGCCTTTTGCGCCCGCTGGATGATGCCTATTCCGCCATGAAATGGGGAGAGCGACTTGACAACAGCTGGAAGGATCTTGGCTCTGTCTCCGGCCAACTCTACGGCGTTACCTTCACTTATGGCGACCGTAGCGGTCTTTGGTATGATACCGGAACCTTCAAAAAGGCAGGAATTGCCACGCCGCCTAAGGATTGGGCGCAATTTCTGGACACTATCGCCAAGCTGAAGAGTGCCGGTGTGGTGCCAATGGCCGTCCCTGCCAAGACCTGGGCGCATGCCGAAGTGTTTGAAACCCTCATCTTACGCGAGGGCGGTGCGGATCTTTCGCGCAAGCTGGTGGCCCACGAGATCCCCTGGACCGATGATCGCGTCAAGGCGGCCCTTCGCAAATGGCGCGAGCTGTTGAGCGCCGGTTGCTGCGGCGATGCCTCCACAATGCTTGGAACAGAGTGGGACAACGCTTCCGACCGGGTTTTGAAAGAGCGCAAAGCAGGCTTCTTCCAGATGGGAATGTGGATCAACAACCGCGCCGAGACCGTCTACAAACTTGCGCCGGATCAGTTTGGCCTTTTCCAGTTTCCCGCCACAGGGCAGGGGCATGACACTGCCGCCAGTGTCGATGCCAAGGAGTTTGTCGCATTGGCATCCGGCGGCAATAGCGAGGCTGCTGATGCCTTCATGGACTTCACCATAAGCCGTGAAGGTGCCAACATCATTGCCAAGGGCGGGTTAGCATCCTCCTCCAAAGCGGTTGATGTTGCACTTTATAGCCCTGCCATTCAGGCGTCCAATACCTTTGTGACCGGGGCGGATACGGCCTTCGTGCTGGGTGATGGCCTGCCCGGCGATCTGGCGGATGAGTATCGCATTCAGCTTCAGAAATTTCTGGGCGATCCCAGCGATGCCAATATCGACAGGGTGACGGCGGCGATCGAGGCCAAGGCAAAGGGATCGTATTGATGCGGGCCATCAGCGATCTGCCACGGACGGGAGGGAGCGCCAGCCGGCGCTTCTTCCAGACGGATGGGGGAGCGGCTCTCGTCCTGCTGGCACCGATGGTGCTGTTGTTTCTGTGCGCTGTCGTCTATCCGTTGATCGATACGATCCGTCTATCGTTTTTCGATATTCGCGGTCTTGCCCCAGCAAAATGGGTCGGGCTTTCCAACTACGCAAACCTGCTGGCGGATGCCAGTTTTCGGGTGGCTGTGATCACCACCATCGTCTGGACGGTCGGCACAACAGCCCTGTCCGTGGGCATCGGCTGGGGTCTGGCGGTGCTGTGTTCGCTGGCCCCGCGCACCACATTGCCGTTTCGTGTGATGATCTTCTGCGCCTATGGCATTGCCGAGGCCGTCAGTGGCTTCATCTGGCTCGGCATCTACCGGCCGGGAGAAAGCGGCTTGCTGAATGCCGTCTTGAACACGCTCGGTCTGGAAAACCTGACCCGCGCGTGGCTGGGCGATACGTCCACGGCCCTCGCATGTCTGGTGATTGCCTATGCCTGGACCCAAGTGGGCTTGCCGCTGATGACCTGCTTTGCCTCGATCCAGACCATCCCCAAAAGCATCAAGGAAGCGGCCTATATTGATGGGGCCAAGCCGCTCTCCATCATGCGCCACATCATTTTGCCCTTGTCGCTGCCGGGGCTGAAAGTGGCAGTTTTCATCAATCTTCTCGGCAGTTTGCGGGCCTTTGACATGATCTTCGTTATGACGGGCGGCGGTCCGGTGCGCTCCACCGAGACGGTTGGCTATTTCATGTTTCGGGAATCGATGATGCAGTTCAAGCTTGGCTATGGCGCGGCAGCCACCGTCGTGTTGCTGGCCGTCGTGCTGTTCGTCTCGATCCCATTGCTGCGTCAGCGCACCAAGGAGGCGACATGAACGCCCGTGCTCCTCTCTGGATTCCGGTTCTCGTCGGTCTTTTGGCCATTCTCTGGATTGTGCCCGTGGTCGGGTTGGTTCTGACCTCAATCCGGCCTGCCGGTGATATTGCCGTTGGTGGCTGGTGGTCACTGCACACCCTGCGCTTCACGCTGGAGGCCTGGCAGACGGTCTGGACAAAGTATCCGCTGGCGCCCGCCTTTTTGTCATCCCTGAAACTGACAGGGCTTGCGACGTTGTTGACGGTTCTTCTGGCACCGGCTGCGGCCTATGCCTTTCAGTTTCTCAAGTTTCCCGGACGGCGCATTCTGTTGCTGGTTATCGTCAATTCTTTCGTTTTGCCGCAGCAGGTGGTGATCATTCCGCTGTTTACGCTCTGGCGTGATCTGCACATGATCGACAATGTCTGGGCCGTGCTTATTCCCTTTGTCGGGCTGTCTTTCGCCTGGTCGATCTTTCTGGTGCAGAGCTTTCTGGCGGAATTTCCACGTGAATTGATCGAGGCCTCAAAAATTGATGGCTGTACGCCGATCCGCACCTTTCTTTATGTCGTTCTACCCAATTCCCTCACACCCATGGCAACTGTGGGCATTCTGCAATTTCTGTGGTGCTGGAATTCCATGCTGCTGCCCATGCTGTATCTGCGCTCCGATGTGCCGCTGACGGTGCTGTTGGCCCGCATCGCAGGCTCGTTTGAGCCCAACCTAGATCAACAATCGGTGGCGGCCATCGTCACCATGGCGGTGCCTCTGGTGGTCTTCATCGTGTTTCAGCGCTTCTTCGCGGCAGACGCCCGCAATCGCTCGGGAGGCAAGGAATGATCGTGTCATCCACAGTGTTCATGTCCCGGCCAAAAACTGGCCATCGGGAGGAGAAATCATATGGCAACCGTTGAACTCAAAGGTGTGGCTAAGCGCTACGGTGCCTTGAAGGTTATTGATGACATTGATCTTGACCTTGAAGACGGCTCCCTGACCGTCTTTGTGGGGCCATCCGGCTGTGGCAAATCCACCCTGCTGCGGATGATTGCCGGGCTTGAGCCGATCACTAGCGGCGACATTCTCATCGATGGTCAACGCATCAACGATGCCACGCCCACCGAGCGCGGTGTGGCCATGGTGTTTCAGAATTACGCCCTCTATCCGCATATGACCGTGCGCAACAATATCGGTTTTCCACTGCGCATGGCGGGCATGAAAAGCGCCGACATCGGACGGCGGGTGGAACAGGCGGCAAACCGTTTGCACATCACACCGCTTCTGGGGCGCAAGCCAGCGGCCTTGTCTGGTGGCCAGCGCCAGCGGGTGGCCATCGGGCGGGCCATCGTGCGCGATCCCAATGTGTTCCTGTTCGATGAACCGCTCTCCAATCTCGATGCCGAATTGCGGGTGAAGATGCGGCTTGAGATTGCCGAACTGCATCGGTCACTGGCGTCAACCATGATTTACGTCACCCACGATCAGGTGGAAGCCATGACCTTGGCTGATCGGATCGTGGTGTTGCGGGCGGGCAATGTCGAGCAGATTGGTACGCCGATCAACCTTTATGACGACCCCGACAACATGTTCGTGGCCGGTTTCATCGGCTCGCCGCGCATGAATTTTCTGACGGGTCATGTGGTGGCGCGCAGCACAGCGGCAATCCGCGTCAAGCTCAGCGAGTTCAAGGACGTGGAATTCGAGCTTGCACTGGGTGCGGATCTTGCCCCCGGCGCAAAGATTTCCATTGGCATGCGGCCAGAGAATTTTTCCTCTGACGGATCAGCCCAGTTCGACCTGCGGGTGGACATGGTGGAGAGCCTTGGCGGCGTTTCCTACGGCTACAGCAATATGCGGGGCGAAGACGCCCTGACGGTTGATCTGAAGGGCGACCGGTCCGTGCAGACCGGCGATACGATCCACACCGGCTTTCATCCGTCCAAGGCCCTGCTGTTTGATCCGGCCACCGGTGCGCGCCTTCGGTGACACGTCATTCAGCTAATATTTTCAATGGGATTTCTAATCATGAGCGATAATGAACTCTGGTACGACCGTGCCGCATCTGTCTGGACCGAGGCCCTTCCCGTTGGCAATGGTCGGCTGGGGGCCATGGTGTTCGGAGATGCCTGGAATGAACGCCTTCAGATCAATGAGAGCACATTCTGGAGCGGTGGCCCTTACCAGCCGATCAATCCCGATGCCCGCGCTGCCTTGCCTGAGGTGCGTAATCTGATCCTTGCCGGACGGTATCAGGAGGCAGACCGCAAGGCCTATGAAGGGGCCATGGCCAAGCCGGATCGACAGACCTCCTATCAGCCGATTGGCGATGTCTGGCTCGACCTGCATCATGATATGACCGTCACCAACTATCGCCGCTCGCTTGATCTGGAAACGGCTGTTGCTATCACGCAATATGATTGCCACGGCGTGCATTTTCGCCGCGATGTGTTTGCCAGCGCCATTCAGGACGTGATTGTTTGCCGCATTGCCGTGGATCAGCCCGGTGCCTTGTCGATGACGGTGATGCTGAGCAGCCCGCAAAATGGCGATCCGATTGATATCGCCGATGCCACCCTTGGCTATGACGGGCGTAATCGTCGGCAAAACGGCATTGATAGCGCGTTGCGCTTCGCTTTCCGGGTGCGGGTGCTGTCCGAGGGGGGCTTTGTCGATATTGGCGAGGAAACCATTCGGGTGCGTGAAGCGTCCAGCGTCGTGTTGCTAATCGATGCAGGCACCAGCTTTCAAAACTACAGGAATGTCGATGGTGATCCGCAGGCGCAGATCAAAGCACGTCTGGATGCAGCGGCTATGCTGCCCTATGAGGCGCTGCTGGAAGCGCATGTCATAGAGCATCGCCGCCTGTTTGACCGGATGCAAATTTCCCTCGGTGATAAGCCCGTGCCAACGCTTCCCACCGACAAGCGCGTTGCCGCCTATGCCGAAGGCAATGATCCCTCACTGGCCGCGCTCTATTTGCAGTATGGCCGCTACCTTGCCATTTCCTGTTCCAGACCCGGCACGCAGGCCGCCAATCTCCAGGGCATTTGGAATGAAGATATTCTGCCAGCCTGGGGCAGTAAATATACCGTCAACATCAATCTGGAGATGAATTACTGGTTGGCCGATGTTGCCAATCTGTCCGAGACCTTTTTGCCGCTGGTGGAGTTGGTGGAAGATGTGGCCGACACCGGCCGCGAGATGGCCAAGGCCCATTACGGCGCACGCGGCTGGGTTTTGCACCATAACACCGATATCTGGCGTGCTACTGGCCCGATTGATGGACCCCATTGGGGTCTCTGGCCGATGGGCGGTGCCTGGCTCTGCGCCCAGCTTTATGATCACTATCGCTTCAATCCGGATCGCGCCGTGCTGGAGCGCATCTATCCTTTGATCAAGGGGGCGGTGGAATTTGCGCTGGATACGCTGGTAGCCCTGCCTGATAGCAATTACCTCGGCACTTGCCCATCCCTGTCGCCGGAAAACTCCCATCCTTTTGGTTCTTCACTCTGCGCCGCACCGGCCATGGACAACCAGATTCTCCGCGATTTGTTTGAGGCATTCGCGGATGCCAGCGCCACGCTTGGCCGGGACGGCGAGCTTCGTACAGCAGCGGTCGCCACCCGTGCCCGCCTGCCGGAAGACCGTATCGGCAAAGGAGGTCAATTGCAGGAATGGATGGACGACTGGGATCTGGACGCGCCAGAGCAGCAGCATCGCCATGTCTCTCATCTCTATGGGCTTTATCCGAGCCTGCAAATCGACCCATTGGAAACGCCTGAACTGGCTAAGGCCGCACAGATTGTTCTGGAGCGGCGCGGTGATGATGCAACGGGCTGGGGCATTGGCTGGCGGCTGAACCTTTGGGCCAGACTGGGTAATGGCCATCGGGCTGCCCAGGTTCTGACCAAGCTTTTGACGCCGGAGCGCACCTATCCGAACCTCATGGACGCCCATCCGCCTTTCCAGATCGACGGAAATTTTGGGGGAGCGGCTGGGATTGTGGAAATGCTGGTACAATCGCGCCCCGGCGAGCTTCGCCTTCTGCCTGCTTTGCCGGAACAATGGTCAAGTGGCAGCCTGAAGGGGGTGCGCATCCGTGGCGGTCACACGGTTGATCTCAGCTGGCAAGCAGGAAAACTGTCTTCACTCCGCATCACGGCTGGCCACTCCGGGCCACTCACCATCCGCCAACCTGCTGATGTCCTTGAGGTTCAACTTAGGGAAGGCGAGGTTTGGGAAAGTCGATAGCAGATATTTCACCATCCATTTTCAGGTGTTCTAACAGGATTTTCGCGGCTTTCGTGCCGGAGAAAAGGAGCCATCATGTCGCAGAATTCATTGCGTCCATTGCGCTATCGTCAAATTCATCTCGATTTTCACACATCCGAGCATATTCCGGGCATTGGCAGCCAGTTTGACGCTGAAGCGTTCGTTGACACGCTGAAGCAATCGCATGTCAATTCCATCACGCTGTTTGCCAAATGCCACCATGGCTGGTCCTATTATCCGACCAAGGTGGGTGCGCCGCATCCCAATCTGTCTCGCCCCGATCTGCTGGGGGAGATGATTGCCGCCTGCAACGCTGCTGATATTGAAACGCCCATCTATCTCTCGGTGCAGTGGGATGAGCGGACTGCCCGCCTGCATCCCGAATGGCGGGTGATGAAGGCCAATAATCATCTTGACCATGCCGATGACCATGATCGTTCGGCCCAGAACCAGTTAAGCGCGGCCTGGCACACCTTGTGCCTCAACCAAGATGATTTTCGTAGCTACTTGATGGCCGAAGCCAGAGAGGTTCTGACGCTTTATCCGACTGCCGGGCTGTTCTTCGACATTATCCAGACGCCGGATTGCGTCTGCACTGCCTGTCTTGCGCGCATGGCACGCCTCAATCTCGACCCGCTGAACAAGGTGGATCGGCTGGCCAATGACGAGGCCGTCAATGCGCAGTTCCGCGAGGAAATGAGCACCGTTCTGCGGCGCGAATTTCCGCAGGCGCGGATCTTTTACAACAGCGGCCATATCAACAAATATGGCAAAGACCGTTTCGCGCCTTACACCCATCTTGAACTGGAAAGCCTGCCCACGGGCGGTTGGGGCTATAATCACTTTCCCTCCAGCGCCCGCTATGCGGCGCGGCTTGGCCTGGATTTTGTCAGTCATACCGGCAAATTCCACACCAGTTGGGGCGAATTCGGCGGATTCAAACATCCCGATGCGCTGGAATATGAATGTGCCATGATGGTGGCGCTTGGGTCTAAATGCCTGGTTGGCGATCAGCTCCATCCCAATGGCCGGATCAATGCCGATACCTATCGCAGCATCGCCCCGGCCTTTCGCCGGATCGCTGCTCTTGAACCCTTTCTGGAGGGTGCGGAACAGGTCTCTGACATCGCCATTCTCGCCACCGAATATTTCCATCGGGACGGTGTGGAGCGTGTGCGCGATAGCGATGACGGTGCGGTGCAGATGCTGCTGGAATTGCATAGATGTTTCGACGTCATCGACCCGGAGATGGATTTTTCCCGCCATCGCCTGATTATCTTACCCGATACGATCCCGGTGGATGCTGCCTTAAAGGCAAAATTCGATGCCTATCTCGCCTCGGGTGGCGCGGTCCTCATTTCCGGCCAGTCTGGCCGCACACCGAATACCGGCGCTTTTGCCTTTGAGACGGGCCTGACACTCACAGGCGAAAACATCGCCTTCGAGCCATCCTATGCGCAGATCACCGAAGCATTGACCGATGCGCGCCTGCCGGCAAGCCCCTTCGTGGTCTATGCCGAGGCCGAAAAACTGCAAGCGGCGGGCGCCACTGTTCTGGCAAGCATAAGGCCGCCCTATTTCAATCGTGCCTTCAACCATTTCTGCTCGCATCAGCATACGCCAGATGATCCTGAGGCGGATGCTATTGGCGTGGCCTGCGCAGTGCATGGCAAGGTAGGCACCATCGCCTATCCGGTCTTTGCACTTTACCGCGCCATGGGGCAGCCTCTCTACAAATATCTGGTCGATGCGCTGATCGAACGGCTAATGCCGGGGCGGATGCTGGAAACCACTTTGCCATCCGCAGGCCGTGCGACGCTGACGGTACAGGCCCATGAAAATCGCAGCATAGTTCACCTTCTCTGCGGCATCCCACAGATCCGCGGTCAGTCGGTGCGGATCAATTGGCAGCCGACAGCAAGACCCATGGAGATGATCGAGGATATTCCCTCCATCGGGCCGTTATCCTTCACGGTCCGGCTGCCTGGGACGCCATCATCGGTCTATGATGCGATTTCAGGTGAGACATTTGCTTGGAAAAAACAAGCAGATGGCGCAATCACGGTTGATCTGCCAGGCCTTTCCATTCACCGTGCGATTGTGATTGACGGCGTGGTGCCCAAATGATGTGAGACGATTGCTCGTGTGTCCTTGCCAGGGCCAAGACTGGAGCTGCGGAGAGGGCCTGTGGAAATAACCGGCAAGCGAAAACAGGCAACCATCCACGATGTGGCCGAGGCCGCAGGTGTGGCCATCGGCACGGTGTCCCGATATCTCAATGGGCAAACGGTGCGCAATGGCAACCGCGCCGAAATTGAGCGGGCCATTGAGGCCCTGTCTTTTCAACGCAGTGCCGCCGCGCGGGCGATGAAAAGCGACAAGACCGATGTGATTGGCTTTTTGACGCCGGAGCTGGATGAGTTTCATGCCCAGCTCCTCAATCATCTGGCGCGCTTGTTTCGTCAGAGCGGCAGAACGCTGCTGACCTATTGCCATGATGGTGACATCAGGCTGCTGAGTGAATCCCTCTCCTATTTTGCTGGGCAGAATGTCGATGCGCTCATTCTTGCGGGACATGGAGACATTCCCAATGAAGTCGAGAGATTCGTGGAACGCGGTATTCCGGTAACCGTCTACAATAATGATATCATGGGGTTGCGCGTTGATCGCGTGTTCGTCGAAAATGCCAAGGCATCCTACCGTGCTGTCCGCCATCTGATCGATCTCGGTCATACACGGATCGCCACGGCCTTTGGCACATTGGATACATCATCGGGATTGCAGCGCCTGAATGGCTATCAGCAGGCCCTGGAAGAGGGCAGGATTCCTTTCAACCCTTCCTACCTGCATTCCGGCGACTGGACCGAAGAAGGCGGATATTCTGCCATTCAGAAATTCATGGCGCTGGCTGAGCCGCCAACAGCGGTCTTCTCCGCCAATTATAAAATGACCTACGGCATTCTGGAATGGGTCCGGGAACACCGGGCAAGGATGCCGGAAGACATCGCCATCGTCAGTTTCGATGATGTGGAACTGTTTCGCCTCTATGATGACGGAGTGACCGCCATCGCTCAACCTATTGAAAAAATAGCGCAATCGATCAGCGCTTATGTTTTGTCGCGGTTAACACAAGACAATGTTCCGGACATACGCACGCGCACTCTCGATTGCAATTTGATATTGCGCGGATCAAGCCACTTTCGCCGATCATCCCGATGATGTGCCTTTCTTAAAAAAACCTGGATACAGGCGATTTGGGCTATGCGATCAACGGGCACCTTGCCATTCGCGTTGATATGTATGGATTTGATCTCAACGCCTTCAGTGGATTTTGCGAAATCTCGTGACAAGGCGCATCGGTTTCCAGCTTAGATTATAGCGCGTTTGGTGGCGCGTTCAGCCCAACGGTCATTCTTCGCTAAGCGCAAAAATTAGAAAATAAAACCTTTAAAATCTATGGAAATTATAGATAAATAATCGCGCTGAACAAGTACGGAATTGAAAAGGGGGCGTCGGCAGTCAAAAGTATAGGAAAATGAAAATATATTTTGTTTTCCACGCGCTTCGTATGCTGTGTTTCTAATTAACCTCAATAAGTGTTGGTTCTGACCTTAAATAAAGACCGGTTTCTTTCTGGGTGCGAAACAGGCTTTTGATTGATGTGCGGATGTATCTATTGCGGCTCTATTGAATGGTGAAAATCGGATCAACGCGGTTGTTCGGCTTGCATCATGTCGGTTTGTGCCGCTCGCAGACAGCAGGAAACGTCTGTCATTTCGCCAAGTGTACATCCTGCACGGGTGCGTTCTGAAGGGACTTTATCAAACCGGCCAAATGCCGCCTCCATAAGATCTGGAGACATCGGACGGCACGGAAACGTTTGCTGTGCGCCAAAGTTTGTCAGGGGAAAGTGGAACCTGGGTTTGCCGAAAAGACAAACGAAAACAAGAGAACTGAGAGTCCGTTAGGTTCAATATGAACCAGACAGACTCTGAGACCAGACAAGCACAGTAAATCGCTCTTTGGGCGCAGCGATCTGGAGATGAGGAGGGCTTACAACATGACGATTGCTATGCAGGCGGCCCGATCTGGTGCCATTTTCTTGGCTGATCTGAGCGCATCGGTGGATGATGTGGCTGCGGTCAACAGTGCAAAGGCTTCCTCAAATGCCTTGGCCCTCTCTGGGGTCACTCTGTCTTTTGGAGGCGTTATAGCGCTCAGCGATATTGATCTGAAGGTGAGCAAAGGTGAGATCCGCGCCATTATCGGCCCGAATGGTGCTGGTAAGAGCTCCATCATTAACGTGATCAGCGGTCTCTATCAGCCGGATCACGGCCGCGTTTCCATCGGCGAACTCCATTTCAGCCGCGTGCCGACCCAGAGGTTCGCGCAGCTTGGTATTGCCCGAACCTTTCAAAACCTCGCCCTGTTCAAGGGGTTGAGTGTTCTGGACAATGTCATGGCGGGCCGCGTTTACCGCAATAGATCCAGTTTTGTGGAGCAGATCATCGGCTATGGCAGGGCTGCCCGTGAGCATAAGGATGCCCGCGACAAATCGGTGGCAATTCTCGATTTTCTGCATCTCACCGACCTCAGGGATCGCCTTGCGGGTACTTTGCCTTACGGTCTTCAAAAGCGGGTGGAGCTTGCCCGTGCCCTGGTCGCAGAGCCCGACATCTTGCTGCTGGACGAACCAATGGCTGGCATGACAGCCACCGAGAAAAACGAAATGGCGCATTATGTGCGCGCCGCACGGGATGAATTTGGCACCACTGTGGTGTTGATCGAGCACGATATTGGCGTCGTTATGGGCCTTTCCGACCATGTGGCGGTGCTGGATTACGGGCGGAAAATTGCCGATGGCACACCAGCGGAAATTTCCGCTGACCAGAAAGTCATTGATGCCTATCTCGGTGTTGCACCAGAGAATGAAGACGGAGATGGCATTTGATGGCCGATTTTGACGGGTTGTTTTTTACCGAAGTGCTTGTCGGCGGATTGCTGTCCGGCGTGATGTATTCGCTCGTGGCAATCGGTTTCGTGCTGATTTACAAGACATCGGGTGTTTTGAACTTTGCACAGGGTGCCATGCTGCTGTTTGCAGCGCTGACCTTCGTCAGCCTCACAGAGCGCGGGTTTGGTTTTCCGCTCGCCTTCCTGGTTACCTTCGCCATCATGATCCTGCTCGGCATTGGCATTGAGCGGACGGTCCTTCGTCCGCTCACCAACAAGCCGCCGATTACCATGTTCATGGCCACGCTTGGCCTGTCCTACATGATTGAAGGAGCAGCCCAACTGCTCTGGGGCACGCAGGTGCATGGGCTTGATCTGGGCATTGAAGATGTTCCTTTCGATATCGCGGGTGTGTTTATCAGCAAGTTCGATATTTTCGCAGCGGTCGTTGCCTTTGGGCTTGTTGTCGTCCTGTCCGTGTTCTTTCGCTATACCCGCATTGGGCTTGGTTTTCGTGCGGTCGCCGATGATCCGTTTGCGGCACTAGCCGTTGGCCTGAAACTTCCCTGGATCTGGGCAAGTGTGTGGGCCGCCGCCGGGCTTGTGGCGCTGGTTGCTGGGCTCTTGTGGGGCGCGCGCTCCGGCGTGCAGTTTTCCTTATCCTTGATCGTGCTGAAAGCACTGCCTGTGCTGGTGCTGGGCGGTTTTGATTCCATCCTGGGGGCGATTATCGGCGGGCTGCTGATTGGCGCTTCTGAGAAATTGGCCGAAGTCTATATCGGGGCCTATTTTGGCGGGGGGATTGAAGGGTGGTTCGCCTATGTGATTGCCCTGCTGTTTTTACTTGTGCGCCCCTCCGGTCTTTTCGGCCAAAAGCTCGTGGAAAGGGTTTGATCCATGTCTGCTGTTTCGCCCAACGTGACGCCTGCGAGGATCACGCCAGCAAAAGCGATGCCGATCTCTGTCGCCACCCTGCTGGTGCTTTTGGTGGCCTATGGCATTCTTCCAGTGATCGGCACGAGCTACCTGTTCGATGGTATCCTGCTGCCCTTTCTGGCCCTTAGCCTCGCAGGGGTCGGGCTCAATCTGCTGACCGGTTATGCAGGCCAGGTGTCGCTTGGCAGCGCGGCCTTCATGGCGGTTGGCGCGTTTGCCTGCTTCAATTTTGACCTGCGGGCTGGTTCCCTGCCGCTTATCGTCAGCATCCTGCTCGCGGGTCTATCCGCTGCGGCCATTGGCATTGTCTTCGGCTTGCCAAGCCTTAGGCTGCGCGGCTTCTATCTCGCGGTTTCCACCCTTGCTGCACAGTTCTTCGTCCAGTGGGCGTTGACGAAATTCAGCTGGTTTTCCAACGATAGCGCTTCGGGTGTCATCGATGCGCCGCCGCTGACGCTTGCCGGTTTTACCTTCGAGGGGCCGGTCGGGCGCTACTATTTTGCGCTGATCATCGTTACACTCGTCACCTTTCTCGCTCATCGGCTGGTGATTTCTCAAACGGGTCGCAATTTCATCGCGGTGCGAGATAACGAAACGGCGGCGCGCATTATCGGCGTTCCGGTGTTACGCACCAAGCTTCTGGCCTTTGCCGTGTCGTCTTTCATCATTGGTATCGCCGGTGTGCTCTGGGCCTTTGCCTATCTGCGCACCGTCGAACCGGCGGGTTTTAACCTGGATCGCTCATTCCAGGTGTTGTTCATCATCATCATTGGCGGTCTGGCCTCGCTGCGCGGTGCCTTTTTCGGGGCGGCCCTGATCGTGGTGTTTCCGGTGGTGCTGTCGCGGGTTGGGGCCTTCGTCTTTGGTGACCTGTTCGATAGCGGCGTGCTCGATATGACGCAGCGTATCGTGCTCGGCGCACTCATCATTCTTTTCTTGATCCTTGAGCCAGATGGGCTTGCCGCCCTTATCGACAGGATCCGAAAACGCTTCGGCGTGCCGGTTTGGCCAGCCTGATCCGGCTCTCTCTCTCCGCACGCCGTTTATCCGCAATCCATCCATCATCCATGAACACGTCCGATGCGCATCGCACCGGGCAATACCAGGAGTGTATCCAAGCATGAGCATTCTTTCGAAATTCAAGGCCACGGCATTGGTGATCGGCATCTCGTTGAGTGTCGCGCTTCCCGTAGCGCATGCCGATGAGCAGTATTTTCCCTTGCAGAGCTACCGCGTCGGTCCCTATGCCGCAGGTGGAACCGGTTTCTTTGGCGGGTTTATCGACTATCTCAACCTGATCAACACCCGGGATGGCGGCGTCAATGGCGTCAAGCTCACCTGGTCGGAGGCCGAAACCCAATACGAGGTCGAACGTGGCGTCGAAGCCTATGAGCGCCTGAAAAGCAATCCGAACGTCGCCGCCTGGAACCCGTTATCCGTGGGCATCGCCTATGCGATGATCGACCGCATTACCGCCGACAAGACACCGTTGATCACCATCAACCACGGTCGTACGGATTCCACCGATGGCCGCGTATTTCCCTATGTTTTCCCCTTGTTGCTCAATCCCTACAGCGAAACCTCCGGTATCGTGAACTATATTGGCTCCAAGCTGGGCGGGATCGAAAACCTGAAGGGCAAGAAGATCGTGGTTCTCTATCACGGCTCGCCTTATGGCAAGGAAACCATTCCGATCTATGAATTGCTGGCCAAGAAATACGGTTTTGATGTCCAGCAGATCGAGGTGCCGCATCCCGGCAACGAACAACAAGCCCAATGGCTCACCATTCGTCGCGCCAAACCTGATTACGTCGTGTTGCGCGGTTGGGGCGTGATGAACCCGGTGGCCCTGAAAACAGCTGCCAAAACCGGCTTTCCGGTGGACCATATCATTGGCAATGTCTGGTCCAATTCTGAAGAAGATGTGATCCCGGCAGGCGATGCCGCCAAAGGCTATACCGCCATCACCACCCAGGCGTCCGGTGCCGAGTATCCAGTCGTCAAGGAAATCGTCAAGACGCTTTATGATAGTGGCAAGGGCAACCTGGAAGACAAAAAACGCATCGGCTCCGTCTATCACAACCTGGGTATCGTCAATGGCATCCTGAATGTCGAGGCGATCCGCATCGCGCAGGCAAAATTCGGCAAGCGCACGCTGACCGGCGACGAAGTACGCTGGGGCTTCGAGCATTTGCAACTGGACCAGAAGCGCGTTGAGGAACTTGGCGCCAAAGACCTGTTTCACTCCATCAATGTCACCTGGGACAATCACGAGGGCAATGGTTATGTGACCTTCCAGCAATGGGACGGCAAGAAATGGAACGTCGTGTCTGATTGGATTGCACCGGATTGGGCGTTGCTGCGGCCGATCATTGAAAAGTCCTCCGAGGCTTATGCCAAGGATAAAGGCATCAAGATCCGCACGGCTGCCGATGCGGATGGCGTTACCAATTAACACCAACAGGGACTGAAGATGTCAGTTCCTGGTCCTTTTGCAAATAGTTCAAGCATCTGATGGACTTGAGATATTTGCCTTGGAAAATCAGCCCATCGACAACGAGATGGGCTGATTTCGCGGTTCAGCGCTCAATTGAAGTGACGCCGTGACGGGGCAATTTTTTGCCAGAACAACGAGGAATCGATCCCATGAAAGACGCTAGATTGTTGCAGGTGGATGGGCTGCAAGCCACCTACAATCATGCTATCACCGCTTTGCATGGTGTCAGCTTTTCGCTTGCGCGGGGCGAGATTCTAGCCCTTTTGGGCGCGAATGGAGCGGGTAAGACGACGGTGCTGAAGGCGGTGTCAAACCTTCTTTCGGCAGAGCGCGGACAGATCAATGCCGGGTCTATCCATTTTGACGGCGTAGATGTCACCAAAACAAGCCCGGCGGCGCTGGTGCGCGCCGGCCTTGTACAGGTATTGGAAGGGCGCCATTGCTTCCATAGCCTGTCCGTCGAGGAAAATCTGACATGCGGTGGTTTGGGACGCAGCAGTTCGCGGGCGGAAATCGCCAATGATCTCGAGCGTATCTATGGGCTCTTTCCCCGACTGAAAGAAAAACGCTGGACACTGTCGGGCCTCACCTCCGGTGGCGAGCAACAAATGACGGCGGTTGGCCGGGCTCTGATGTCGCGTCCCCGTCTGCTTGTTCTTGACGAGCCGTCCATGGGTCTTGCCCCCATCGTGGTGCAGGACATATTTCGTACCCTGCGCCGATTGAACCGGGAGGAGGGGCTATCCATTCTCGTCGCCGACCAAAATTCAGCGATTGCTCTCACCTATGCCCACCGCGCTACCATTCTCGAAAATGGAAAGGATGTGCTGACGGGCACTGCCCGCGAGATCCGCGAGCGAGACGATGTGAAATCCTTTTATCTCGGGCAGAACAATCAGCTTGCGAATGACCATGTCATATGAGCGCGTCTGACGGGTATCGTAAACCGAAGGCCTCTGAAACAGAATGTCGAAGCGAGGCTTTCGCTCAGGCGGGGTTTAAGGTGTTTGCGCTGCATCATCGATGCCCGCTGACACGGTTTCCGCGTGTTCGGCGGCGTTTCAGCGGGCATCTATACCATTTCTGTCAGGCGTGAAACGCGCTCACCAACTGGACAGCATCAGGACGGTGTCCATTGTAAACAGAGCCGTCCTCAGAACTCTTCCCAACTCTCGCCCTTCAGCGCAGCATTGCCCTGAGTGGCATAGGTCTGGCGCGATGGTGTGGCGGGCCGAGTTGCAGGTCTGGCAGGGGCTCGGCCAGTGGGCGCGTGTCCGGCCTGACGGTTATCTCCTGTGCGGAACTGGCCGAGCAATTCGGCCAGTTTGCCGCTCTCCTGCGCCAGGCCAGCGCCGGCCGCGTTCATTTCCTCGACCATGGCCGCATTCTTCTGCGTCGCCTGGTCCATGTGGTTGACAGCGGTATTGACTTCGCCAAGGCCGACGGACTGTTCCTGCGCTGCCGTGGCGATTGCATCCATATGCTGATTGATCGATTGGACGAGGCTGGCGATCGCCGTCAACCCTTCGCCGGTATCGTTGACCAGTTTGACGCCTTCGCTGACGGCGACTTCCGAATTGGAGACCAGCGATTTGATTTCCTTGGCGGCATTGGCCGAACGTTGCGCCAGTTCACGGACTTCCTGGGCGACGACGGCAAAGCCCTTACCTGCTTCACCGGCGCGGGCGGCTTCCACCCCGGCATTCAATGCCAGTAGATTGGTCTGGAAGGCAATCTCATCAATCACGCCAATGATCTGGCCGATCTGGCGGGAGGCGTGTTCAATGCGCTCCATTGCTGTGACAGCATTATTGACGACGACACCCGATTGCTCGGCACGGCTTTTGGTATCACGCACCAGATCGCGGGCTTCGCCGGTTCGCTTCGAGGTCGCTCTCACATTGGCGGTGATTTCCTCAAGGGCTGCGGCGGTCTCTTCGAGCGAAGCAGCCTGCTGCTCGGTTCGCTTGGCCAGGTCGTCCGATGCATGCGAGATTTCGCTGCTGCCACCCGACACGGCCAGGGCAGAGCCACCGACGGCCAGAAGTGTGGTGCGCAACTGGCTGACGGAGGCGTTGAAGTCCTGGCGCAGTTCCTCGAAGCGCGGCGCAAACTCCTCGGAAATCTCACAGAGCATATCACCGGAGGCAAGTTTCTGCAGACCGCTTGCCAGCGCGCCGGTGGCGCGGGTCAGTCGCTCCTCGGCCTCCTCTTCTATACGGCGCTGCGTCTCGATGCGATCGCGCTCGGCGATCCTGCGGTTTTCCTCGGCGTTGGCCTCTAGCTCCTTGTTGCGGATGGCTGCAATCTGGAACACTTCCACGGAACGCGCCATTTCGCCCATTTCGTCCCGGCGTTTGGCGCCGGGAACGACAACCGACAGGTCGCCGTCGGCCAATGCGCCCATACAACGTGTCAACGCGCCGATCGGGCGAATGACCTTGCGGACGATGACGGCCAAGCCGATGATGCCGAGCGCCAGTACCAACAGGAAGAGCGCCAGGAACGACAATGTATGGGTCAGCGCTGTTGACTTGGCAGTTACGGCATTGGCGTTCAGCGTATCCATGGCAAGCGATGCGATATCCGCAACCTTCCCCAGGGCAGCCGTGGTCGGCGCTCTCCATTGATCGATTGTCAGCGGCGACTTTTCGCCCGCACTCAGTTTGGCAATGACGTCGGCGCGCATCTTAGCGTAGTCACCGGTAAAATACGCTGCATCGGCGATCTTGAAACCATCCTTGATGGCCTGGGGCGTATCCTTATGATCGACGAGCACCCGAACAGCTTTCCACGCATAGGCGACATTGGCGTCTCCCGCGGCCAGTTTGACCTGGTTCTCAGCCGAAATCTGCTGGCCAGAGGTCACGGCGTTGTTGAGGATCAGGGCGCTTCCGCCGCCAAGGGCACGGGTCGACCATGCATAGGCGCGCATCTGGATCATAGGCATCAACGCCGCGTCGAGCGTGCGCATGCGGCCTTCCGCAGCCTCGGACGCCTTTTCAAGATCTGCCAGGAACGTTCCGCCCAGATCCATTGACGCCTTGGTGATGCTTGCGTCGCGAGCCTCGAGCGGCTTTGCCAGTTCGGCATCGATAGTTTGGCGATAGGTCGCGACTTTTTCATAAGTGGCCAACACCGTTGCGATCGGCGCCGACAATTCGGTAGCCGTGATCGCTCCAGCGATTGCTTTTGCCTCATTCATACCAGCATCGACAACCGCCCGGTTTTTCTGCACCGATTGGACGGAGCCAGCGCCATCGGCAATGGAGATCGACAGGGCGGACGCGCTGTCGCCGCGCTCGCTGCGAAATGCCAAAAGCGCCTTGAACAACGCCTTGTCAAAACCGGTCAGTTCCGAAACTTCGGCATTGACCTGATAGGTGCGGTACGAAGACAGCATGGAATTTCCAACCAGCACATTCAGCATGAGGCTGAGCAGGGCGAAAACGCTAATGAGCACATTTCTGATGGAGAGCGTCATGGTAAGTTCCAATGGTTGCAAATTTCAACTCATTGAAAGCCAATTTGGATAAACTGCGGTTAACGCCATCAGGCTTTTTATGACGTCTTTCCGTATAAAATTGCCAGTCTCGCCATTCGCTCGGGTATAGAGGCCTCAAAGCGGCCAGTGGCGTGAGTTTTGCATGTATGTAAAGTGTCTCATCATTTGATCAGCAGTTCGATCGGCAGTTGTGATTTCACTCATTGTCATTGTGACCCGCACCATCTTCTTGCTACAAGTTTCTTGGCGATTTCATCGCTGGCCGCCTGCGAGCGGGATAATTTTTAACCTCAATTCATCCGGGTGAATGTTCAATATGTCTCCCAGAAAACAGATCATCCTCAATGCCTTCAACATGAATTGCGTGGGGCATATCAATCACGGGCTCTGGGCGCATCCGCGCGACCGTTCGCATGACTATAAATCTCTGCGCTACTGGACTGATCTGGCCCGCACACTGGAGCGTGGTCTGTTCGATGGGCTGTTTCTCGCCGATATTGTCGGGGTCTACGATATTTACCAGAACTCGGCCGACCTGACATTGCGGGAATCGATCCAGCTACCAGTCAACGATCCGATGTTGCTGGTATCTGGCATGGCTGCTGTGACCGACAATCTTGGCTTCGGCATTACCGTGAATACCAGTGTTGAGGCGCCCTATACCTTTGCCCGGAAAATCTCGACGCTCGATCATCTCACCTCGGGCCGTATCGGCTGGAATATCGTCACCGGCTATCTCGACAGCGCCGCCAAGGCATTGGGCAAGACCGGCATGACAGAGCATGACGCCCGCTATGACCAGGCCGATGACTATATGGACCTGCTGTATAAGCTTTGGGAAAGTAGTTGGGAGGAGGGGGCCGTGCGCCTCGACAAACAGGCACGGATATATGCCGATCCTGCCAAGGTTCACAAGGTGCAGCACAAAGGGCCCTATTACCAGTCCGAGGGCTACCATCTGAGTGAGCCCTCTATCCAGCGTACGCCGGTACTCTATCAGGCCGGCACATCGGGCCGGGGGCGGAAATTTGCCGCGCGCCACGCCGAATGCGTGTTTATCGGTGCCACTGACAAGGCCGCGGCGCGTAAAACCTCCCAAGCTCTGCGGGAAGAGGTGATTGCCGCAGGGCGTCGTCCTGATGATATCAAGATCTTTCTCGGTGTTACTGTGGTGACCGACAAAAGTCGGGAAGCCGCCGCCGACAAGCTGGCGGATTATCGCCGCTATGCCAGCCCGGAAGCGGGCCTGGCGCATTTTTCGGCCGGAAGCGGCATCGATCTCTCCCGCTACGAGCTTGATGATCCTATCCAGTACGGCCCCACCAACGCCATCCAGTCCGTCACGCAGCTTGCCAAACAGAAGGGTTGGACCAAGCGGCAATTGCTGAACGAGCTTTCCATCGGTGGACGCTATCCGCTGATCACCGGTTCGCCTGGCGAAGTGGCAGAGGAGCTGATGTCCTGGATCGATGAAGGCGATATCGATGGTTTCAATCTCACCCGCACCGTGACGCCGGAAAGCTACGAGGATTTTATCGAGTTTGTGGTGCCGGAATTGCAAAGCAGGGGCGCTTACAAGACCAGCTATGGTGACGGCTCCTTGCGCCATCGGCTGTTTGGTGAAGGCAACCGGCTTCCCGCCCGTCATGCCGGCGGCTGTTATCGCCACACGGACAGGTAGCGCTACGACGTTGCGGCCAGAACTTTTATGCCGGGCGTTGTTTGCTGTCTGAAGGCTTGGCACCTGAAGGCTTTCCTCAACGCCCATGACGAGTTCGCTGTATCGGAATCATGTTTTTCTCAATGGGTAAGCCAGAGAGAAAAACATACCTTCATTTAGTGCATAAAAAACATAGATTAACTTCAATAACCGTCAATGTCTGCGATGCTGCCTCGGCATGTTTGCAGCAAAGGACGGCGCCGATGACCAGGACAATTCACTTCAACGCCTTCGATATGAATTGCGTCGGACACCAATCGCCTGGATTGTGGGCGCATCCGGATGACCGGTCTTATACCTATAAGGATCTGGATTATTGGCAGAATTTGGCGCGTACCCTGGAGCGTGGGATTTTTGATGGCATCTTCATTGCCGATGTCATTGGCTATTATGACGTTTACAAAGGCTCCAATTTCCACGCCATCCAGCAGGCTGCGCAAATTCCGGTCAATGATCCGTTGCAACTGGCGGCACCCATCGCTTTGGCCACCGAGCATCTGGGCATTGGCATTACCGCATCAACCTCGTTTGAGCACCCCTTTACGTTTGCCCGCAGGCTTGCGACAGCGGACCATCACAGCAAGGGCCGCGTAGGGTGGAACATTGTGACGTCCTACCTCGAAAGCGGTGCGAAAAACGTCGGCCAAGCCGGCCTGAAGCGCCACGACAATCGCTATGAGATTGCCAATGAATATCTTGAGGTGATCTACAAACTGCTGGAAGGCAGCTGGGAAGAGGGAGCTATCATCCGTGACCCGAAGGGGCGGGTTTTTACTGATCCGGCCAAGGTTCATGAAATCGGCCATAAGGGCAAGCATTTCGATGTGCCCGGTTATGGTTTGACCGAACCTTCACCGCAACGCACCCCGGTGCTGTATCAGGCAGGGGCCTCTGGTCCGGGCAAGAAATTTGCGGCAGAGCATGCGGAATGCGTGTTTGTGGCCGCACCCACCAAATCGGTTCTGAAAGCCTATGTGGCCGAGATTCGCCAGCAGGCTGCTGCCGCAGGGCGTGATCCGAATGCCCTCAAGATCTACACGCTGATCACCATCATCACCGATGAGAGTGAGGCGAAAGCCAAGGCCAAGTTCGAAGACTACAAACAATATGTCTCTTACGATGGAGCGTTGGTGTTCATGTCCGGCTGGAGCGGTATTGATTTTGGCCAATATGCCCCAACCGATGTGATCCAGAAGGTCGAGACCAACGCCATCCATTCGTTTGTGGAACATATCGCAGGGGGCGACAAATCCTGGACCATTGAAGAACTGGCAAAATTCGGCGGCATTGGCGGGTTGGGTCCGGTGTTTGTCGGTGCACCCGATCAGGTAGCCGATATTTTGCAAGAATGGGTGAATGACACCGATGTGGATGGCTTCAACATTGCCTATGCCGTCACGCCCGGCAGCTTTGAGGATGTGGTCACCTACATTGTGCCAGAACTGCAAAAGCGCGGAGCCTATCCCACCGCCTACAAGCCGGGAACGCTGCGCGAAAAGCTGTTCGGCCAAGGGCCGTATTTGCCGCAAAACCATCCCGCCGATCAATACCGCGATATTGAGGCGTTCAAACGCGCCCAAAAGGCTCCGCTGGCCAATGCCAGCTAAATTCTCATCCCAATTTCAAGCAACGAGGCACGATTATGGGTACCGTTACTGACACCAAGATCGACTACACCGTTCACCCGCGCGTTAATTCCAGCGATCCGGTAGCGCCGCGCCCGCGCCCAGCCGTGCCAGCCCATATTGTGCAATCCGATGCCGAGGCGATTGAGATTGCAAAGCGGCTGGCCGAGCGCTTCAAGGTCAATGCTGCCTTGCGTGACCGCGAAGGACTGTTGCCGATTACTGAGCTGGATGAATATTCCCAAAGCGGGCTGTGGAGCATCAACGTGCCAAAGGCCTATGGCGGGCCGGAAGTGTCCTATGCCACGCTTGCCAAGGTGATTTCAACCATTGCGAGCGCCGATCCGGCCATTGCGCAGGTAACGCAAAACCATTTGGCCATTGTCGCAACCGTTGATCTCGATGGCACCGAAGAGCAGAAACAATTGTTTTTCGGCTGGGCTTTGCAGGGCTTGCGCTACGGCAATGCGTTTTCTGAATTGAAGAGCAAGACCGTTGCCGATTTTGAAACCAAGGTGGTGCATGACGGCGATGACGTGATCGTCAATGGCGAGAAATTCTACACCACCGGAGCCCTTCTCTCGCATGTGGTGCCAATTGTTGGTGTTGACGAAACCGGGCAAGGCTATCTGGTGTTTGCCGACCGCGATGCACCCGGCCTGACCGTGACCAACAATTGGTCCAGCTTTGGTCAGCGCACCACGGCCTCTGGCTCGGTGAAGATCGAAAATGTGCGGGTGCCGAAGGTGCGGGCTTTGAAAGTCACCTCGTTTGAGCATCCCACCGTCGGTGGTCCTGTGTCGCAAATCATCCAATCGGCCATTGATGCGGGCATCGCCCGTGGGGCGATTGATGACACGATCACGTTTGTCAAAACCCTGAGCCGTCCGTGGATTGATAGCGGCAAGCAAAAGGCTAGCGAAGACCTGTTCACCATCGCCGCCATTGGTGATTTGAAAATCCGCCTGCATGCGGCAGAAGCTTTGCTGGAGATTGCCGGACGCAGCATTGATGCCGCACGGGCCAATACCACGCTGGACACGGTCTCTGAAGCAACCATCAAGACCGGCGAATCCAAGGTGCTGACCACCGAGATTGCCATTCTCGCCACCAACAAACTGTTTGAACTGGCCGGAACCCGCTCGACATTGGCGGAACATGGTCTGGATCGCCATTGGCGCAATGCGCGGGTGCATACTTTGCATGATCCGGTGCGTTGGAAATTCTATCACGTTGGCAATTATTACCTGAATGGCGAGCATCCACCGCGCCATGCGTGGAACTGAGGCAGGCTGATGAGCACGACAGATCGTACACTCCACCGTCAGGCGGCTCTCACGGCTGGCCGCCCAGCGCCCCATATTCCGCCACGCCGGATCAAGGCGCATGTGATCAAGGATGATGCTGAGGCCATTGCAATTGCCAAGGAATTGGCGCGTGACTTTGCCGTGGGCGCAGCAGAGCGTGATCGGCAGCGGCGTTTGCCCGTGGCCGAGATTGAGCGCTTTTCGCAAAGCGGCCTTTGGGCCATTACGGTGCCAAAGGCCTATGGCGGCGCTGGTGTCTCAACGGTGACACTGGCGGAGGTGACGGCGATCATCTCGGCAGCAGATTCCTCCATTGGGCAGATTCCGCAAAACCATTTCTATATGGTGGAAGCGCTGCGGCTGTCTGGTTCCGATGAACAGAAGGCCTATTATTTTCAGCGGGTTCTCAATGGGGATCGGCTGGGCAATGCCTTTACCGAAATCGGCACCAAAACCCCGGTGGATTACAAGACACATTTTGCGGAACGCGATGGTAAGCTGCTGTTAAACGGGCAAAAATTCTATGCCACTGGATCGTTGTTTGCCCATATCATTGTCGCGGTAGCAAAGGGGCCGAATGGCCGCGTGCATCTGGTGTTTATTGATCGCGCCACACCGGGCCTTGATCTGGTGGATGACTGGACCTCCTTTGGACAACGCTCCACCGGCAGCGGCACGGTGACCTTTGATGATGTGGAAATCACCCCGTTTCAGGTGGTGGATCATGATGAACTTTTTGAACAGCCAACAGCAATGGGGCCGTTTGCCCAGATCATCCATTCGGCGGTGCAAGTGGGCATTGCACGGGGTGCTTTGGCCGAAACCATTTCCTATGTCCGCGCCCATGCAAGGCCGTTTTTCGAACTGAGTATTGAGCATGGCTATGAAGACCCACACACCATCCATGCCGTGGGTGATGTCTCCATCCGTGTGCATGCCGCCGATGCGCTGTTGGCGCGGGCCGGGCGCATTCTGGATATTGCAACGGCCAATCCCATCGCGCAAACCGTGGCGGAAGCCTCGATTGCCGTGGCCGAAGTGAAAGCATTGGGCACGGAAGTGGCGCAATTGGCCGCCACCAAGCTGATCGAGCTTGGCGGTGCGCGCTCCACGTTGGAGGCTTATGGGCTGGATCGCTATTGGCGCAATGCCCGCACCCATTCGCTGCATGATCCGGTGCGCTGGAAATATCACCATATCGGCAATTTCTACCTGAATGATCAGCTGCCCCCGCGCCACGGGGCCATCTGACGTTCAGATTTTCTATCCGCCGGGTGCATCTTCCTGCGCCCGGCTTTTTCTTGACCATAGGAAACCATAAAATGACCTATCAGCCTGATCCCAAGCGCTATGATAACGCCCATTTTCGCCGCACAGGCCGAAGTGGGCTGAAATTGCCAGCGCTTTCCTTTGGCCTCTGGCATAATTTTGGTGATACCACGCCTGTGGAAACCCAGCGCTCCATTCTGTTCAAGGCCTTCGATCTGGGCATTACCCATTTCGATCTCGCCAACAATTACGGCCCACCGGCAGGCAGCGCCGAGATCAATTTTGGCCGCATCCTGCGCGAGGATTTTGCAGGTCTGCGCGATGAGCTGATTATTTCCACCAAGGCAGGCTGGGATATGTGGCCGGGGCCTTATGGTCGCGGCGGTGGCTCGAAAAAGGCGCTGCTCTCCAGCCTAGATCAGAGCCTGACGCGGTTGGGTGTTGATTATGTCGATATCTTCTACTCCCACCGCTATGATGCCGAAACGCCTTTGGAAGAAACCGCCGATGCCTTGGCGCAGGCCGTGCGTCAGGGCAAGGCGCTCTATGTTGGTATCTCATCCTACTCCGGCACCAAGACCCGCGAGATTGCTGCGCTTTTGAAAGAGCGGCAGGTGCCGCTTTTGATCAATCAGCCTGCCTATAACCTGTTCAACCGCTGGATTGAAAAGGATCTGATTGATGCTGCCGATGATGTTGGTGCGGGGATCATTGCGTTTACGCCACTGGCACAAGGCCTTCTGACCAACAAATACCTCAACGGCATTCCAGAAGATGCACGCGTCAACCGCCCCGGCGGGGATTTCCTGCGGCCCGAGCATTTGAAGGAAGAAAACATTGTTCGCGCCCGCGCCTTGAATGAAATTGCCGCCCGCCGTGGTCAATCGCTGGCGCAGTTGGCGATTGCCTGGGTGCTGCGTGATCCGCGCGTGACATCGGCGCTGATTGGAGCCAGTTCTGCACGGCAGATTCAGGAAAATGTTGATGCGTTGAACAATCTCTCCTTCACAGCCGAAGAACTGGCCGAGATTGATCGCTACGCCGTCGAAGGTGGAATCAACCTCTGGGAAAAACCTTCCCACGATCAAGTGGTGTAAGGGCAGATCGGACCAGTCGTCATACTCAACGTCACCCTCGGGCCTGTCCCGAGGGTCTGCTTCCTGCGATTATGTCACTGATCTTGATTGCTAAATTGAATGTGGCAGATGCTCGGCACAGGGCCGAGCATGACGTCGAGGATGGATTGGGGCGTCATCAATCCGCACATTTTGTCACCCACTATATTCAATAATCTCCAGCCCCGCATTGTAATCGGTGGCGTAAATCAGGCCATTGGCATCCACAAACACATCGGCCGACTGGATAACCTTGGGGCGACCGGGTCTGCGGTCGGTCATCGTGGTTGGGGCGGCAGGCACCAGAGCGCCGGTTTCCACCGGATGGTATGGATCGGAAATATCAAAAGCGCGAATCCCCGCATTTTGCCAGGTGGCGAAAATCAGCGTGTCTGACACAAACGAGCCGGGCCGGTTTTCATGCAGGTTATGCGGGCCAAAATGGCCGCCTTTCTGGGTGTAATCGATCTCATTCGGAATCGGAAAGGTGGAAATGCTGATCGGATTTTCCGGCACGCGGATATCAAACACCCATGTGTGCTTACGGCCATCTTCTTCATTATCCAACACCGCTTCATCGGCCACCACCAGCAGATCACGCCCCGGTAGTGGCAAAGGCGAATGCGTGCCGCCGCCATAGGGTGGGGACCAATTGTGGTGCTTGATCAATTTGGGGGCTACATGGTCCTTGATGTCGAGAAGTGTCAGTCCACCATCGCGCCAGCAGGCATAGGCGGTGTCGCCATGCACCAGCGCGTGGTGAAGGGCATAACGCTTGCCATCTGCCCATGTGCGGCTTTCGCCTGCTGCCGTGTTCATGCCCGGCAGCCACCAGCGGCCAACCAGTTCTGGCTTGGTGGGGTCGGCCATGTCGATGGTGACGAATATATAATCGGAAAAACCATCCAGCAGCGCCGATGCATAGGCATAACGCCCACCAACATACCAGAGCCGATGAAAGCCCACGCCATCCACGTCCAATTGGCCGATTTTGCGCGGGGCGGCTGGCGCGGAAATGTCATAGACGGTCATGCCCGCCGTCCACGCCCGTTCGCGCTTGCTGGCAGCGACCGTTTCACCGACCGATTGGGTGTAATAGGCCTTTTCATCGGTAAAACTCTCCACGTCGGCAAACAAATCCAGCGCATTGATCACCAACAGCAGATCGCCGTGGGTTTGCAGATGGATGTTCCATGTGTTGGCGGGGGCCTGCACATAGTTCACGGTTTTCGGATGTTTCGGATCACGCACATCGATGATGGAGAAGCCCTGCGACCAAGGATGCGCCACATAGGCATGGCCATGATGCACCATCAATTGTAGCCCATCGCCGCGTCCGCCAATATCGTTATGGCCGATCAGTTTCATATTGCGGGCAAAGTCTGGCTTTGGCAGGTCTATGGTGGTCATTGGGCTTCTCTCTTTCAGTCGGCTTGCGGCATTACTTGACGGTTGATGGAATCCACGCAGCCGTCGCGGCATCGCTCTTCAAAAACGCCGGGAATTTCTGCTGCAATTCCTCAATCGACCCGATCTTGTTGTTCACCAGATCATCGCGGGTGATCAGCGTGGGCTTGAGCAACACCGAATGGCCGGGGTTTTGCCCTGCAATGCCAAGCGAAACGGCCCGCACCGAAACCTCACCAACCACGGCAGCATTGGTGGCAGCGGTTGCCACCCAGGCGCTGTCTGGCTCAATCATCAACTGAATATCGGCAGTGGAAATATCGACACCATAGATTTTGACCTTGCTGGATAGGCCAAGCTCGTCAATTGCCAGCTTTGCGTCTTTGGCGAATTCATCCCATGGGGTAAAAATCACCGAAATGTCTGGGTTGGCGCGCAGCACAGCCTTGGTCTGGTCGGCAACGGTGGCCGGAACCGTGTCATTGACCACGCCCCAGACGGCCTTTTCCTTCAGATTATGCTTGGCCACATAGTCTTTCCACACCGCATAGCGGCGATCCAGCGGCGCAAACCCGGCGACATAGATTGCACCACCGTTGAAGCCATCGCCCTTGTCCTTCACCGCCTGATCCAGCACCAGCTTGGCCATATCGGCATCGCTCTGCTCAATTTGCGGAATGTTGGGATTGTCGAGGTTCACATCATAGGCCACCACCTTGATGCCTGCATCCAGCGCCTTTTGGGCCACGTCCTGCAACACTTCCGGGCGGCCATTGTTGATGATGATACCATCGACCTTCAGGTTGATGGCCTGCTCAATCAGCGCGCGTTCTGCATCATTGTCATTGCGGGCCTGCGAAACCGTGAGGTTAATGCCCAGTGCATCGGCCTGCCGCTTGACGCCTGCCTCAAAGGCTTGCAGCCAATCACCGCCGCCGAGATAGCTGACAACGGCGATGTTGACCGTTTTCTTATCAAACGGGGCGGGCGCACCCGCAATGCCAGCGGCTGAGGCCGTGGTGGCAAAAATCGATCCGGCCAGAAGAACTGCGCCAAGGGTGCGAAGAGACTTGATCATGTTGGTTCCATTCAGATGAGAAGGTCGATGTTTATGTGCGGGCGCGGCTGACGCCATAGGTGAGGGCAAGGGCGCCAACCAGCACGAAACCCTTGACGAAATCCTGGGTGTAATAGGGCGCGTTGAGCATGGTCAGGCCATTGAGCAAAATGCCAACAAACACCGCACCAATGATGGTGCCCAGCACGTTGGGACGGCGCAGGCCCAGCACGGCAAAGCCGATGAGTGAGGCTGCAACCGAGTCCATCAGCAGCGAGGCACCGGAGGAGACGTCACCCCTGCCAACCCGCGCCGCCACGATAATGCCGCCAAAGGCCGCCAGCGTACCGGAGAGCACATAGGCGAAGGTTTTGATCTTTGCCGTATTGGCTCCGGCCAAACGTGTTGCCACCTCATTGCCGCCAGTGGCAAACAGCAGCCGACCAAGACGGGTGCGCTCAGTCAGGATAAACAGCGTCAGGGCCACAATGGCCAACAGAACGACCGGGAAGGGGATCAGGCCAAACAGGCTGGAGCGACCGATGGTCAGAAACAGCGGATCATATTTGCCCGTTGCAGTCGTTCCATTGGGCAGAATGAGACCGACCGAAATGGAACGCCCTGCGGTCGGGATCAATTGCAGACCGGACAGAAGAAACATCATCGCCAGCGTGGCGAGAAGGTCTGGCACCTTGAGCTTGACGATCAAAAACGCATTCGCAAAGCCAATCAACGCGCCAAAGGCCAGCACCAGCGGCACGGTTTGATAGGCATTCAACCCCAGCACAATCATCGCATAGCTGGATGCCATCACGCTGGAGGCTGCCACCGCACCCACGGAGAGATCAAAGCCGCCAATCGCCAGCGTCACGGTCACGCCTGCCCCAATGATAGCCACCACGGCAACCGCTTGCAAAATGCTCATCAGGTTGTTGATATTGATAAAGGCGGGCTGGGCAAGGCTGAAGATCACAATCAATCCCGCCAGCAAAATGAAGACCGCACCGCGCCGGATGGTTTCCCGCACAAGACTTGCCACGCTTTGGCGATCATGCGTTTGGGCCAGCGTCTCTTTGGGAATGTCATTCACCGTCGTCATCAGGCGATTTCCTTGTGGTGATGGGTTGAGGCAGCCGAAGGCGTCAGCTCAATCAGAGTATGTTGATCAATCAGCAAAATACGGTCGGCTACTTCCTGTGCTTCCTCGAAATCCGAGGTGGCAATCAGGGTTGCGCGATCCGCGTGGCTGCGAATGGTGGTGATAATATCTTGCCGGGCCCCGACATCGACGCCCTGAAACGGCTCATCCAGCAATAGCAGGCGGCTTTGCTCCACTTCCCAGCGGGCAATCACCGTCTTTTGCTGGTTTCCGCCTGACAGAGACCAGACGGAAGCATCTGGTCCTGCCGCCTTGATGCCAAGCCGGGAAATGGCAGCCTTTGCCTTCACCCGTTCAGCATCCGACGCCAGAAAACCCGAAGGATACCAGCGCTTGAGATGCGGCAGGCTGATGGTGGCTGCCACGCTTTCACCCGGCCAATCGGCAGGCATCAGGGCCGAACGGTGGCGATCTTCCGCAACAAGCGCGACTCCGGCGGCAATAGCCTCTGCCGGGCTTTTGGGGGCATAGGGCTTGCCATCCACAACGGCTTTACCTGCCGCAAATTGCCCCGCTCCAAACAATGCTGATAGCAGCCTGCTTTTGCCCGCGCCCAGCACGCCTGTTATGGCCACCACTTCACCCTCGCGCACGGTGAGATCAAAGGGTTTGCTGCTGTTCAGTAGTCGAATGCCACGCAGATCCAGCACGGTTTTGCCAAATTCTGTGCGTCGATCCGGGCGCGCCGTGTTCAATGCGCGGCCAATCATGGTCTCAAGCGCCGCATCGAAATCAATCGGGCGACGGAGCGACCCGACATTGCGCCCGCCTCGGAGAATAACCACGCGGTCGGCAAGGGCGGCCAGATCGGCCGTGCGATGCGAGATATAGAGAATGGCGATGCCACGCGCTTTCAAGCCCAGGAGAATGGCATAGAGGCGTTCCGCTTCCTGCGTTGAGAGGCTGGCGGTTGGCTCATCCAAAATCAACAATTCAGCCTTGTTGGCAAGGGCGCGTGCAATGGCCACCATTTGCCGATCCGCAGCACCCAGATCAGCAAAATCGCGATCGAGAGGCAGGTTGAAACCCGCATCACTCAAAATGCGCGCTGCCTCACGCCGCACGCTTTTGGTTGAAAGAAAAAACGGCTGACGACCATCGACATAGTGATTGAGCAGCAGCGCATCGGCCACGCTCAAGCCGGGAATGCCCACCACGTCCGTGGATTGGTGAACCGTCACCACGCCAAATTTGCCGGCGTCTGCCGGGCTTTGCGGGGCAAAAGGCTGACCGTTTAGTAAAATACTGCCGGAATCCGCCGATTGCACACCGGAGAGAATTTTTACCAGCGTAGATTTTCCGGCCCCGTTTGCGCCCATCAGTGCAACAATCTCGCCCGGCTCAATGACCAGCGATGCGTCGATCAAGGCCTTGGTCGAGCCGAAGGAGCGGGAGATGTCTTTGACGTCAAGAAGGGGCATTGTGGGCTCACCAATTGTGTTGATCAGGTGATAAACCCTTGGTGACCGCCAGCAAGAATGGCAGTTTCAAACATCATTTAATATATAGAATAAATTTGCATAACAGGTGGGCCGAACGATGCCTGCTGTGGTGTGCCGATCATTATACTGTCGCATAGCGCGATCAGAACTGGCATTTATCAACAATTGCTGGAGCAGCCGTCATCGCAAACTCCGCGGATAAAATAACCGAAGAATGCGGCACAAAGGGCAAAGAAATCTATTCTTGACCGGAATTTCACGTTTTAAAAATCTATAAACGGTAGATTTTATTGATAATAATCCCCATGTGGCCCGATTGGTGGCCTTTGTTCAACATGGGGAACCCGATGACATCGATCCTGCGCCTTCTGGCATTCACCGCTCTTTCACCTTTGGTTTTAACGCACTCGGCTGTTGCGGCTGGCATTGCTGGCGCACCTGCGCCGTTTGACCAAGGCGGCGTCAAGCTGGCGCTGATTAGTTATATTTCCGCTGGCGATTTCTTTCAGGCCTATCAGGCGGGCGCACAGGCGCAGGCCAAGGCGCTGGGGGTTGATCTGCGGATTTTCCCCGGTCGTCAGGATGCTACCGAGCAGCGCGAACAGATTTTACAGGCCATTAATCTCGGCGTGAAAGGCATTGTCATTGACCACGGCCTGCCGGAATCGCTCAGCGATGTCGTCCAGCAGGCGCTCGACAAGGGCATAAAGGTCGTGGCTTTCGATGTGAACCTGAACAATCCGAAAATCCCGCAGGTGGAACAATCCGACCACAAACTGGCCGAACTGACGCTGGATCAGGCGATCAAGGACAATGGCAAAAGTTTCAATGCTGGATATGCCTATGTCGCTGGTTTTGCACCCTTGGATCGCCGCAATGAAATCTGGGACAAGGTGAAAGCTGCCAACAGCGGCATTGTTGAAAAAGCACGTTTCGGCACGGTCAGCGACATCACGGCCACCTCCACCGCCGATCAGGCCAAAGCGGTTTTCCGGGCCAACCCGGATATTTCCGTGGTGTTTGCGCCTTATGATGAGTTCGCCCGTGGCGTCAAACTCGCTGCCGCCGATCTGGGCATCAGCGCCAAGTTGAAAATCTATTCGGCGGATATTTCCACCGCTGACATTCAGGAAATTGTTGAGGATGGCAGCCCGTGGGTTGCAACCGCTGCCACCAATCCAGCTGTGGTGGGTGCCGTGTCCATTCGCGCTGCCGCCTTGCAGATTGCCGGCGAAACGGTGCCGCATCAGATTATTGTCGATCCGGTTCTGGTGACGCAAAAGCAATTGCGGGATGCCAACGTCAAGAGCATCGAAGACTTGGCCAAGAAAATTCCAAGCTTCTCGACAAGCTCTGCTGTCACGGCAAGCTGGATTCCGTCTGCTGCTTTTTGAGCACCTCCCTCCCAAGCAGGCTCTGCGCAGACAAAAACGGAAGCACCTCGCGGTGCTTCCGTTTTCCATGTTTGATCAGGCTGCCTTGCTGTTCTGCACGCCAGAAGATGCCGCATTGAGACCACGTTGGATATCGGCGATGATGTCATCGATATGCTCAATGCCGATGGAAAGGCGCACATAGCCCGGCGAAACGCCACTTGCGGCCTGTTCTTCGGCGGTCAGCTGGGAGTGGGTGGTCGAGGCCGGATGAATGGCGAGGCTGCGGGCATCACCAATATTGGCAACGTGATAGAGCAATTCGAGCCCGTCGATGAACTGGCGTCCAGCGTCCAGCCCGTCTTTCAGCTCAAAGCCGACAAGACCGCCGTAACCACCCTTGAGATACTTATCGGCCCGCTCACGCCATACGCCGCTCTGCTGGGATGGATAGATCACCTTGGCAATTTCTGGCCGCTTGGCCAGATAGTCTGCAACGGCTGCGGCGTTTTTAACGTGGCGCTCAATGCGAAGCGGCAGGGTTTCAATGCCTTGCAACAGCTGGAAGGCGTTGAAGGGTGAGAGTGCAGCCCCAAGATCACGCAGCAGGGTCACACGCGCCTTGATGATATAGGCAATAGGACCAAGCGGCTTGGTGGCTTCCGTCCAGACGGCGCCGTGGTAGCTTGGGTCTGGTGTGTTCAAGGCTGGCTGGCGCTCTTTGTGGGCTTCCCAGTCGAAATTGCCGCCATCAACGATCAAGCCGCCAATGGACGTGCCGTGGCCGCCAAGATATTTGGTGGAGGAATAAACAACCACAGCAGCGCCATGATCAAAGGGCCGCGCCAGCAAGGGGGCTGCGGTATTGTCCACAATCAGCGGAATGCCGAATTCGCGGCCAATGCTTGCCACTTCGGCAATCGGGAAAACGGTCAGTTTCGGGTTGGGCAGGGTCTCTGCATAATAGGCGCGGGTGCGCTCATCTGTGGCGCGGCGGAAGTTTTCCGGGTCTGTCGGATCAACAAAACGAACCTCAATGCCCTGATCTTTCAGCGTGTTGGCAAACAGGTTCCATGTGCCGCCATAGAGATCGGTGGAGCTGACGATATTGTCGCCGACTTTGGCAAGGTTCTGGATCGCAAAGGCAGACGCCGCCTGACCGGAGGCAAGCGCCAATGCCGCAACGCCGCCTTCGATTGCTGCAATGCGCTGCTCAAGCACATCCACCGTTGGGTTGCCGATGCGGCTATAGATATTACCCAGCTCTTTCAGGGCAAACAGATTGGCCGCATGCTCCGTATCTCGGAACTGAAAAGACGTGGTCTGATAGATCGGAACGGCGACAGCCCCCGTCGTCGGGTCGGCGCGCCAGCCGGCATGAAGGGCCAGCGTTTCTGGATGCAATGGTTTGCTGCTCATCTGTAACTCCCGTCCTGTGTTGAATTTCCGCCAGTCACCGCCCTGGATTTTTGCTATGCCTTTGGCCTCTGTGACGGTTGCATGATGGAATAATCCATCGATTAAGTAGAGAAATATTCTTCCCTTCTTTCGACACCGCTTAGAAATTGCGCCTGAGGGAAGAGCCGGTCGTCTGCTGCCTCTTAACGTCTGAGCGAAAAGCTGGCTGGGATGATCGCTGCGCCATTTCGGTGCTGATTGGGTCTGTTTTTCCCACTTGGTTTATCAAGACGCAAAATCCTTTCTCGGCCAAACAGCAAATAATCTTACTCTATAGAAAAACTAGACAACCGGAGAAGACGACATGTCGGACGACGAATTCAACACTGAAATTGGACGGCGTCAGCTCATCAAGCTCGCGGCCTTTGCTGGCGCAGCAGTTGCGGGGGCAAGCCTGCTTGGTGTCAATGCTGCCCATGCAGCAGATGAAGCTCTCAGCCTGAAGGGCAAACGGATCGGCATCAGCACGGCAGGGACCGACCATTTCTTTGACCTCCAGGCCTATAATGCCCAGATTGCCGAAGTGAAGCGTCTGGGCGGCGAACCTCTTGCCGTCGATGCGGGCCGTAGCGATGGCAAGCTGGTGGCTCAACTCCAAACCCTGATCGCGCAAAAGCCGGATGCCATCGTGCAATTGCTCGGCACCTTGACGGTTATCGACCCCTGGCTGAAACGGGCGCGCGACGCTGGCATTCCGGTTCTGACCATTGATGTCGGCTCCAGCCATTCGCTGAACAATTCGACCTCCGACAATTGGGGTATCGGCAAGGATCTGGCCCTGCAACTGGTCTCTGACATTGGCGGTGAAGGCAATGTCGTGGTTTTCAATGGCTTTTATGGCGTGACGCCCTGCGCCATCCGCTATGACCAGCTTGTTAACGTCATCAAGTATTTCCCGAAGGTCAAGATTATCCAGCCGGAACTGCGCGACGTCATCCCCAATACCGTGCAGGAGGCATTCGCCCAGGTCACCGCCATTCTCAACAAATATCCGGAAAAAGGCTCGATCAAAGCCATCTGGTCCGCCTGGGATATTCCGCAATTGGGGGCAACCCAGGCGCTGGCGGCAGCCGGGCGCACGGAAATCAAGACCTACGGCGTCGATGGCAGCCCTGAAGTGTTGCAACTGGTGGCGGACCCGGCCTCGCCTGCCGCTGCAGATGTTGCCCAACAGCCCGCCGAACTCGGTCGCCAGGCCATTCAGAATGTGGCGCTGCTGCTGTCCGGCAAGACCTTGCCGCGTGAGAGCTATGTGCCAGCCCTGCTGGCCAACAAGCAGACTGTCAACGAGGTCACCAAGAAGCTCGGGATCGGCTGATCGCCAAGGCAGGGTGTTGGAACGCCACAGCTTATGCCGGGGGCGACAAGCGGCTTTGCGAAGGACATTTTTATGCGTGAGAGACAGCCTGCGGAGGGCGATGCAATCCGCTTTCATGGCATTTCCAAACGGTTTGGCGGAGCAACAGCGCTGGCCGAGGTATCGTTTGGCATTCGCGCTGGAACGATCCATGGGCTTGTCGGCCAGAATGGTGCGGGAAAATCGACCCTGATCAAGATTCTCGCCGGTCTTCACCGGCAGGATGACGGAACGATCAAGATCGACGGGGTCGCAATACAGGATCTGACACCGCCGCTGGTCGAAAAGCTTGGCATCCATTTCATTCATCAGGATCGCCTTCTGGTCCCGTCCTTCACGGTTGGCGAGGCCTTGTTTCTGGGGCGCGAACCGAAGATTGCCGGCACGCCATTTCTGGACCGGCGCGCGATGAAACGCCAGGCGCAGGCGATTTTGCAGGACTATTTCGGCCTGAGCCTGCCGACCAATGCATTGATCGGCGAGTTGACCACCGCGCAAAAGCAGATCGTGCAGATCACACGCGCGCTGCTGGCCAAGCCCAAGGTGCTGGTGTTCGACGAGCCGACGGCGGCGCTGGTGCGGCGCGAGGCCGACATGCTGTTTTCCCTGATCCGGCGGTTGCGTGATGAGGGGGTGACGATCGTTTATATCTCGCATTACCTGGCCGAAATCGAAGCGCTTTGCGACGACGTGACCGTGCTGCGCAATGGTGAGGTCGTTGCCAGCCGCTCGCTTGCCGGTCTTTCGGCAAAACAGATTGCAACCCTGATGGTGGAGCGCGATATTGCCGAGATGTTTCCAAAACCGGTCGTCGCCAAGGGCGAGCGCCTGCTGGACGTTCGTGGCTTGACAGCCGAAGGCCAGTATGAGGACGTGTCCTTCAGCCTGCACCGGGGCGAAGTGCTCGGTATCACCGGTCTTTTAGGCTCCGGTGCCAAGGAACTGTTGCAGACACTGTTTGGTCTGGAAACAGCAGGCTCGGGTACCATTCAAACGGGCGAGACAGCGGTGTCATTCGACAGCCCACGTCAAGCCGTGTCGCGCAATCTGGCGCTTGTTCCGGAAGACCGGCGCGGCAACGGCGTAGCCCTTGATCTCACGGTGGCGGAAAACATCACGCTTGCCAGTCTCGACCGTTTTTCGAGGGCGGGTTTTCTGAAGACCGGTCTTGAAAAGAATGCAGTGGACAGGCTGATCGGGCAATTGCAGATCAAGACGGCAGGCCGCGATGCGCCGGTACGAACGCTGTCCGGTGGCAATCAACAGAAGGTGGCGATTGCAAAATGGCTGAGCCGTCAATCGGAAATCTATCTTCTGGACGAGCCGACTGTTGGCGTCGATATCGGCGCGAAAGTCGAAATTTACCAGCTGATCGGCGAGCTGGTCGAAAAGGGCGCAGGCGTCATCATCCTGTCGTCCGACCTGCCGGAACTGGTTGGCATAACCGACCTGATTCTGGTGTTTTTCCGGGGCCGGATCACGGCAGAACTGACATCGAGCCAGACGACAGCGGACGCCGTTTTCGCCGCCACAACGGGGTCGGATGCCGCAACGGGCTTGGGGGAAGGATTGCGCCATGTCGGTTGATGTCAATTCCGTTTCGATTGACTTGAGGTCGCCTATACCCACCGGCACACGTCAAAACGGCTCTTCCGAGGCGCGCGACTTTGCCCAGCCCCGCAAGGGTGCTGCGTGGGGGGCTGCCTGGCTGCTGCGGACCGGGTCCATCCTCGGAATCCTTGGCGTCTTCCTGTTCTTTTCGCTGACGGCTCCCTTCTTCTTTAGCCTCGGCAATCTGGGCAATGTTCTTGCGCAGTCGGCCATTCTCGGGGTGCTGGCCTTCGGGCTGACGGTGGTGATCACTGCGGGCGGTTCGAATGTTGTGACGGGCGGGATCGATCTGTCGCTGGCCGCCAATATGGGCCTTAGTGCTGCGGTCTATGCCAGTCTTGTGCAGCTGGGATGGAGCGATGGTGTTGCCGTTTTGGGGGCGCTGGCCACCGGATTGATCATCGGTCTTGTCAATGCCTTGGCTGTGGTCATTGTCGGTATTGTGCCGCTTCTGGCAACGCTTGCGGTGATGAATGTGGTGGCGGGTCTCGAACTGGTGCTGACCCAAAACACTGTCATTCCGGCATCAACCGATTTTCTCTCGGCGCTTTCAGCCACGGGGCCGTTTGGCCTGCCTGTGCTGGCCTATATCCTGCTGGGAGCGGCCTTGCTGGTTGGAGCTGTCGTCCAATATACCGCGCTGGGTTTGAGGCTTTACGCGGTCGGTGAATTTCCGGAAGCCGCAAGGGCGGCGGGCCTCAGGGTTAAAACCCTGACGGCAGGTGCCTTCATCGCCGCCGGTCTGCTGGGCGGTATCGCTGGCATCCTCAATACGTCTTATCTCAGCGGCAGTTCCACCGGTGCTGGCGATATCTTGCTGCCCGTCGTGGTAACCACTCTGCTAGGCTCTGTCTTTTCACGGCGGCTGGTGCCGACCATTCCCGGCACGCTGGTTTCGGCGATTTTTGTCGGTGTGCTGATCAATGGATTTCAACTGCTCAATCTGTCGAGCACATTGGTGGCTGGCGTCCAGGGCGCGCTGATCCTTCTGGTCGTCTCGGCCACCACTTTGCTGCGCAGGAGGTAGGATCATCATGTCAACGGTTAACACCAAAACGCAGACGGCTGGGGCTTTGGCGTCCGGTCACCTGCGGATCGGATATTTGGCGCGTTATGCGCTAATCCTCGCTATCCTCGCGGTGATTGCGATATTTTCAACGGTGGCGCCAAGTTTCCTGACCGGTGCTAACCTGATGAGTGTGCTGGTCAATAATGTCGCCTTGCTCGCCATCGTGTCGATTGCGATGACCTTTGCCGTCGCCTCCGGCGGCATCGATCTTTCGGTTGCAACGGCGGTGGATTTTGCCAGTTTCACCTTCGTCTCGCTGGTGCTGGGTGGTGTGCCCGTCGGCCTCGCGGTGCTGGCGGCAATCTTCGCCGGCGGACTGGTCGGTGCCTTGAATGGCCTGTTGATTTCAGCAATTGGCATCTCGCCGTTTCTGGCAACGCTTGGAACGCTGTTCATCGGCCGCAGCGTGCAGCAATTGCTCACCAATGGCGGCAATCCGGTCTATCTGTCCCAAGCCGCCATTCCGTCAGGCTTTTCGTTCATCGGCCATGGACAATTGCTCGGCATACCCGTGCCGCTGGTCGTCACGTTCCTGCTGATTGTTTTGACTGCCGTGCTATTGTCAATGACCCGCTTCGGGCGGGCTCTGACGGCCATCGGCACCCAAGCCAGCGTGGCGCGCTATTCCGGCCTGTCTGTCGCCTCAGTTGTTGCGAGCGCCTATATTCTGGCCGGGCTGATTGCCGCAATTGCTGGCATTCTTTTGACGGCAACGGTCAATGTCTACATTCCGTCATCCGGCAACGCCTTCCTGTTGAATGCCATTGGCGCGACCTTTATCGGCACCACGCTCCATCCGCTGCGTCGGCCCAATGTGATTGGCACGGTGCTCGGCGTTCTGCTGCTTGGCCTCGTCTCGAACGGGTTGCTGCTATCAGGCTTGAATTTCTACTGGCAACAGGTTGCAACGGGCCTGCTGATTTTCTCTGTGCTGGCCTTGAGTTCTAAGACGGCGCGCCCGTCGTGATCGCAAACACCGTGATCGTAAACACAGTCGCCAGCCAATGGGCGGCGCTTTTGAACCGCGTATGTTGGAAAACCGGATGGGCGCATGACCAGTAAGACGGAATTTCTCTGGTATATCCCCAACGACGTCAAGGCAGGTCATCGCGGTGATATCGCTGGCGAGGATCATAACAGCCTTGATAGCTTGACTGCTCATGCCAAAGCCTTGGAGGCCCATGGCTGGGCGGGCGCCTTGATCGGTACCGGTTGGGGGCGGCCCGATACGTTTACAGTGGCAACGTCACTGGCCGCACGCACGACCCGGTTCGAACCGTTGATCGCTATTCGGCCCGGCTATTGGAAACCGGCCAATTTCGCCTCCGCAGCCGCAACGCTGGATCATTTGAGCAATGGTCGCGTCCGCGTCAATGTGGTTTCGGGCAAGGACGATCTTGCTGCCTATGGCGATAGCGAAGGCGATTCTGCCCATCGCTACGCCCGCACAGCAGAATTCATGCGGCTGGTGCGCCGGCTATGGACCGAAGAGAATGTCAGCTTCGAAGGCACGCATTTCCGTGTTGCGAATTCCACGGTGGAGCCACGGATCAGGCCAAGGAAAGGACGCCCGCATCCCAAGCTCTATTTCGGTGGCGCATCGGAAGCGGCGGAACATGTCGCCGCCGGCCAAGCGGATGTTCAGCTTTTCTGGGGAGAGCCGCTTGACGGGGTTCGGGAACGGATCGACCGATTGAAGGCGCTCAGCCGGACATTGGACCGCGATCTTCCGCCCTTGGAATTCGGTCTCAGGATTACCACCCTCGTTCGTGACACAACGGAGCAAGCGTGGGCCGATGCTGAGGCCAAAGTGGCGGAAATGGCGAAAACCAGCGGCGCTGGCTGGCATGACCACAAGCGGGACGTGGCGATCGGACAAATGCGGCTTCTAGATCTTCATTCCCGAGGCGACGTTCTGGACGAAAACCTTTATACGGCGCCGGGAAAATTCGGCGGCGGCGGGGCTGGAACGACATGGCTCGTCGGCTCCGCACAGGATGTCGCCCGCGCGCTCAGTCGTTATCGCGATCTCGGGATCAGCCACTTCATTCTGTCCGATACCCCCTATCTTGCGGAAATCGAACGGCAGGGAAAGCAATTGCTGCCTTTGTTGCTGTCGCCTCAAGATTAACAGGAAGGGGATGCGGCGAGGGACGGGAGGCCAGCCAGGCATGAAGAAAATTCTACTTTAGTCGTAATCTCCGGTAGACCGATCCTTGAAGGCTGGGTATGGAGGAACACCATTGCTCGTGATCGTTGCGGCTCTTTAATACGGTGTCGCCAAAATAAGGAGCCTCGCCATGCTTGCCGCCACCATGACCAAGACAATCTTCGGTTTTGTTCTCTCGATATCCGCCCTCGTCGCAACCCAAGCCTCGGCGGATGCCACGCTTGACCGCATCAAGGGACGTGGCAAGCTGACTGTCGGTGTTATCCTGTCTGGCGCACCTTTTGGTTATATCGATCCGAAAAGCCAGGAGCAGAAAGGCTTTAACGTCGATATTGCCCAGGCACTGGCTGATGATCTCGGCGTCAAGCTGGAGACGGTGACGGTCACGCCGCCCAACCGCGTGCAGTTTCTCCAGCAGGGCAAAGTTGATATCCTGATCGCCAATATGCAGTATACCGAAGACCGTGCCAAGGTGCTGGATTTTGTGCCGACGCCTTATGATCGCAGCGGTGGTGCTGCCGTGGTGCGCAAGGATAGCGGCCTGAAGGATTGGGCGGACCTGAAGGGCAAACCGGTTTGCGTCTCGCAGGGCTCCAACTATACCCAGCCGCTGATCGAGGAATATGGTGCCATCGTCAAGGCGCTGCCGAGCCAGCCGGAATCGCTGCTGGCGTTGCAAGGCGGCAATTGCGTGGCGGCCGTGCATGTCGGCGCAACTGTAGGGCTGTTGTTGCAGGATCGCCCGGAGGAATGGAAGGATTATGCTATTCCGTTCCCAACCGAACTGGTTCCTTCGGACTCGGTCATCTGGCTGCGCAAGGGCGAGAAGGATACCCAGGCCGCCCTCGACAACGCCGTTAAAAAACTGCATGTTTCCGGCAAACTGCTCGATTTCGCCAAGTCCAGCCGCCTGCTGAATACCGACTATCTCGAGCAGGAACACAAGGCACTCGCTGCGACCAAGTAAGACGAAGGCCGGAAGATGTGTACCACATCTTTGCTTTCAACAGATTTCGAATATCTCAAATCCATCAACGGCTTGGGATATTCGAACACCAAATACGGCGCGTCATTTTCCAAGACTTATGGTACAAGACTCGTTGTATCAGCGGCGCAACGGTAGAGACACATGCAGGATATCAATCTCACCGATCTGTTCGTCCGTCTGACGGGCAGTATCGGGCTTAATTTTGAGTTCCTGGCAACGGGATATGAGGCGCAGATCTGGCGGGAGGGTTTTTTGACCACGCTTTATCTGGTGGCTTTGCTCATTCCCGTCAGTTTGCTGTTTGGTCTATTGTTTGCCGCCTGCCTGACATCGGGAAGGTCATGGCTTTCCGCGCCGGTGCGGGCATTTGTGGAGGTGACCCGCAATACGCCGACGCTGGTGCAGTTGATGTTCAGCTTTCTGGTGTTGAACACGGTTGTGTCCAATCTTGTCGGCGGCGCGCAGAACAATCCGCTGACGCCGTTTTTCTGGGTGGTTGCGGTGGTGGGCCTGCATGTGGCGGCCTTGCATTGCGAAGCGATCCGCGCCGGGATTGAAGCTGTACCGGCCTCGACCATCGAGGCGGCTCGCGGCATTGGCTTCAGCCAGTTCCAGATTCTGCGCTATGTCGAGGTGCCGCTCGCCTTTCGGGCTTCGCTACCGGCCATTGTCAATAACCTGATCAATCTCGTCAAGCTGACGACGGTCGGCAATGCGATTGCCGTCAGCGAAATCACCTATGCGTCGATCATGGTCTGGACGCAGCGTGACAATGTCATAGAACTGATGATCGTTATCCTGGCCTTCTTCAGCCTCATCAATCTGGTCGTCGCCCGCGTCGGCCTTTGGGTCGAGCGCAAGCTCGCCATTCCGGGATATGGGCTATGATGTCGCCAATGCTTCACAACCATGCGGGCCGCAGCCCCGCGCTGCGCAATATAGCTCTTGTCGCCTTGCCGCTAGCAATCCTTATCTGGGCATTGGCCGATCTGTCGCTTGGCCGTGAACTGGTGCAATGGCTTCCTTATCTCGGCTCCGGCTTTGCGATGAACATCGTCATCAGCCTGTCGGCGATGACGCTGGGAAGCGTGCTGGGCATCCTGCTCGGCATGCTGCAAATGGTGCCATTCCGGCTGGTCCGCTACCCGGCTGCGGTCTATGTGCAGGTGTTTCGCAATGCGCCGCATCTGGTGCTGATCTTTGCGACAACCTATATCTTTCCTTTCGAGATCATCGTCTTTGGCAATTATCTATCCTTTCCCGATTGGGTGAAAGCCATGGTCGGTCTCGCCATCCCGGCAAGCGCCTATATCGCCGAAATCACCCGTGGTGCCATCCTGTCCATTCCGACCGCGCAATGGGAGGCGGCACAAGGCCTGGGCTTTTCGCGCTGGCAGGCGCTGCGCTGGATCATCCTGCCGCAATGCCTGCGCCGGTCGCTGCCGCCATGGATGAATGTGCTTGCCTCGATCACCATGGGGACGTCGCTGGCCTCGCTGGTCGGCGTTCATGAACTTCTCCATGCCGCCACCGATGCCAGCACATCCGTACGCCGGCTTGATTTTACCGTCATTGCCTATGTCGTGGTGATGGCCGCCTTCTTCGCGCTTTGCTACCCGATCGCCGGCCTGACCCGCCGCCTGGAGCGCCGTTTCAAGGCGGCCTGAGGATTTGAGAGAATGATTGCAAATACCGACAATGCCATCGTCCGCTTGGAAGACGTGCACCTGTCCTTCGGCCAGACGCAGGTGCTGAAGGGCATCGACCTGACGGTCAACAAGGGCGATGCCGTGTCGATCATCGGTCCGTCCGGCTCGGGCAAATCCACCATCCTGCGCTGCATCAACGCGCTGGTGACGGCCCAAAGCGGTCGCATCACCGTGGCGGGGACCCGCGTGGACCAGTTGACCAAGGAAAGCGAACGTATCGCGCTGCGCAAACGGGTCGGCATCGTCTTCCAGCAATATAATCTCTTTCCACACCTGACGGTGCTCGACAATATCATGCTTGCACCGACCCGCATCTTGGGGACTGCAAGACGCGAAGCGGAAAAGGTTGCGCGCGAATTGCTGGACAAGGTGCGGCTTGGCGAAAAGGCTGATGCTTATCCGGGCCAGCTCTCCGGTGGGCAGCAGCAGCGCGTGGCGATTGCCCGGGCGCTGGCGATGAAACCCGATCTCGTGCTGTTCGACGAGGTTACGTCGGCCCTCGATCCTGAAACCGTCGGCGAGGTCTTGTGGGTGATCCGTGACCTGATCCGCGATGGCATGACCAGCATTCTCGTCACCCATGAAATGCGCTTTGCCGAAGAGATCAGCGACATCGTGGTATTCACAGAGAATGGCCGCATCGTCGGACAAGGCTCGCCGGAAGAGATCTTCCATAAGAGCGATAATCCGCGCATCCGCCAGTTCGTCGGTGGGTTGTCGGGCCGGGGTACGGTGCGCGAAGGCGAAGGCATATAGGAGCTGCCATGACGACGACCACAGCCGCGCCACTGACCAGCGCTTTCGCGCGGGCAATTGTGCAATCTGAACCCGCCCGCGACAATGCGGCCATGGCAGCGGCCCGCACCGCGATCATTGATTTTCTGGCCTGTGCGATTGCTGGCGCAGGGGAGCGGACAACGGCTATCGTCTCGACCGCACTCGGCGGGAAAATCGGCGGCGATGCCATCCTGATCGGCAGCGCGCGCCGCGTCGATCCGCTGGTTGCGGCTGTCGTCAACGCCTATGCGGGTCATGTGCTTGACTATGACGATGTGCATTCCAGCGTGCGCGGCCATCCGACGACCGTGATCGTTCCGGCATTGCTTGCCCTGGCTGAGGAGCGCGATTTTACCGCCGACGCAATGGTCGCATCCTATGTTGTCGGGCTGGAGGCCATGGCGCGGCTGGGCTTGTCGCTCGGTGCCCGGCATTACGAAAACGGCTTCCACGCTACGGCGACCCTCGGCACGGTGGGTGCGGCGGCGGCGATCTGCCATGTGACGCAGGCATCGCCGGAAGAAACAGCGGTGGCGCTTGGCCTTGCCGCAACGCAATCCTCCGGGCTCAGATTGCAGTTCGGTTTCGACGCCAAGCCCTATCATGCCGGCATGGCGGCGCGCTCCGGCCTGCTGGCGGCGCGGCTGGCCTCGGCGGGTTTCGGGGGGGCGCCTGATTTTCTAGACAATCCGGTTGGCTTTCATTCTGCCTATGCCTTCGGGGCAGGGCATCCGGAAACCGTGGTTGAGAACTGGGGTGCGCCCTGGCAGATCGTTTCGCCGGGCCTGACGCTGAAAGCCTATCCTTGCTGCACGGCCAGCCATCCGGTCGCATCCCTCGGCATAGACCTGCATCGCGAGGGCCTTGCCGCTGACGCCATCGATAGGATCACCTTCACCTATCCGCCCGGTGCCGATGCCGCACTCGTCGTTACCAAGCCGACGAATGGGATTGAGGCGCGCTTCAGCCCAGAATATGTTTTTGCCGCCTGCCTGATTGATGGAGCCCTGCGGCTCGACCATTTCGATGAGCGACCTGTGGAGCCAAGGCTGATGGCCCTCGCTGCCCGCGCCGGTCGTCTGCATCAGGAGAGTGCTCCCCGGATGTCGAGTGATCCGACGACGCGATTTGTGATCCTCGATATCGTGCTGAAAGATGGCGGTACCATCCAGCGCCGGTTCGACGGCCTGCCGGGGCTTGCCGATCCAGCCGACAAATTCCGCGAGGCGACTGGGGCGGATGCCTCCTTTGCCGAAATCCCTTCGCTCGTCCGGGATATGAGCAGCAGTGCCGATCTGCGCCGCCTGCTTGCCCTTCTCAACCAGGACGTCTCCAATAACCGTAAATGACGCCAGCCCCACACGTGATGAAAGACTGTGCCATGACCCGCAAGAGAGAAATTCACCTCGGCCTGTTCCTGCAAGGGGCTGGCCACCATGTCTCCGGCTGGCGGCATCCGAATGCGGAAGCCGGCAGCGAAAATTTTGACCTGCTGCGCCGCGTCTCGCAGCTCGCCGAACAGGCAAAATTCGACATGGTGTTCCTGGCTGACGGGCTGACGAGTGGCGTCGATGCGCATCCCTCGACCATCGCCCGGTTCGAACCGCTGACCCTTTTGGCGGCACTTGCCATGGTGACCGAAAAGATCGGTCTTGCCGCAACCGCTTCGACCACCTATGGCGAGCCCTACCATGTTGCCCGCGCCTTTTCCTCCATTGACCACCTGAGCCAGGGGCGGGCCGCTTGGAATATCGTCACCACATCCTATGCCCGGACCGCCAATAATTTTTCCAAATCCCATCCCGGCCATGACGAACGCTACGCCGTCGCCGAAGAATTCGTCGATGTGGTGCGCGGCCTTTGGGACAGCTGGGATGATGATGCCTTCATCAAGGACAAGCAGAACGGCATTTATGCCGATCCCAACAAGGTGCATCTCCTCGACCACACGGGCAAATATTTCTCGGTCAAGGGTCCACTCAATATTCCCCGGTCGCCGCAGGGCCATCCGATTCTGATTCAGGCTGGCTCATCCGGTCCGGGACAGGATCTCGCGGCCCGGACCGCTGATGTGGTGTTCACGGCCCAGCAAAGCCTCGATGAAGCGCAGGCTTTCTACAAAAGCCTCAAGGATCGTGTCACCGGGTTTGGCAGGCATCCCGACGATGTTGCTGTCATGCCGGGCTTCCTGCCGGTCATCGGTCGCACGGCAAGGGAGGCTGCCGACAAGCTGGCCGAACTCGACCAATGGACAGAACTGAAAAGCGCCATGCCGCTGCTTGAGGAGCGGATCGGCCATAGCCTTGCCGATTACGATCCTGACGGTCCGCTGCCGGACCTGCCGATTTCCGACCAGCTGCGCAGCCGCGCCGAACTGCTGACCGCGTTGGCCCGGCGGGAGAATCTGACCATAAGGCAACTGGCCCTGCGGGTTGCTGCCGGGCGGGGACATCATATCGTGCTCGGCACGCCCGAAGATATCGCCGACCGTATGCAGCAATGGTTTGAAACACGCGCCGCCGACGGCTTCAACATCATGCCGCCTTTCTTCCCGGAGGGTCTGGAGGATTTCACCCGTCTGGTCGTGCCGATCCTTCAGGAACGCGGCCTTTTCCGCACAGACTATAGCGGCGTGACCTTGCGTGATCATCTGGGCGTATCCCGACCAAATCTGTTGTCGTGATGGAGAAAGGTTATACCAAGGCATTTTCGCCTTGAAGGCGTTTCGAATATCTCAAATGCATCAAAGGCTTGAGATATTTGGAAGTGTCATACGAAGGGTCATTTTCAATGACCTTCGTATGACTCGCTATCAGGCGATTTTCAGGACGGATTGTTTTACAGCAGGCTTTGTCGGTGTTGCTTCCTGGCGCTGCCAGCGATCAAACGCTGCATGGCCAAGGATCGACAGGGACGTATCTTCCTGTGGAGCATGAACAAGTACAGCCTGAATGTCACGGAACTGGCGCTCCAGCCCGATATCGGCATTAAGGCCGGGATTGCCGATGCCACGCACGGCAATTTCCACGGCGCTTCGCACCTGGCGGCCAGCGATAAGTCTGGCACGCATCAGGCGTTCCGCATCGTCTTGGCCGGACAGAAGCGCATCGAAGATAATCTGGCGGGCGCCGCCGACCAGCAGGTCGATTTCGCCTGATAGCGTTATGAACCGCTCGGTACGGGCGATGGGATGGCCCAGATTGCTCGGAACACGCGCATGGACGAAGTGATTGAAGGCGGCTTGTGCCGCTTCGGCAACCCCAAGATAGATCGCTGTCAGCGCAAGTGTAATCGCCGCGTGGCCGCGATTATCCTGCTGGGCGGTTTCTGTACCAGTCAGATCCAGAACATTTTCGAGAGGGATTTCGACATCGCTATAGTCAACATCATGCGAGCCTGTCGCCCGCATGCCGAGGCTGTTCCAGTTTTCGATGACGCTTATGCCGGGCAGTCCATTCGGCACAATAAAGGTTCCGACGCGGGTTGGCGTTTCGTCCGTATGCGCCCAGACCAGGAAATGCGTGAGGCCATGCGCACCCGTTACGAAACGCTTACGACCAGTGATCGACCAGCCTGTCGAGGTGCGGCGGGCACGTGTTGCCGGCAGGCCGCCACGGGCTGGCGATCCAAGCTCCGGCTCGACCCGGGCAGCGTTGAGCAGCAAGGGGCGCTGTTTTGCCTCGGCAAGGAGCCGTTGATAGAGATCTTCAGGCCAATGGTTTCTTGAGGCTTGGCCGAGGTGATTGAAGATCGTCATGGCGCTGATCAGAGCAACCGATGGATCGCCACGGCCAAGAGCCGCCAGAATATGTGCGGCATCGTAGAGCGTCCCACCCTGGCCGCCATATCGCGTCGCAACGGTGCTTTCGAGAAGTCCACTTTCGTGAACAGCACGAATGCCTGCCCAGGGAAACTGTCCGCTGCGGTCGGCATCCGGCGCTGCCTCTGCAACGATCCGTACGGTTGCGTCGAGCAGGGTTTGATCATGGGCCATGGTTTTGAAGCCTTTTGAATGTCTGTCCATAAAGCCGCCGGGTGACGCTCATCATGCGGCGGCCTTCTTCTTTGCTTCTTCGCGTTCACGGATGCCGTCGCGGACCAGCGGTAGGACGTAGCGCCCATAATCCACGGCATCATTGTAGTTGTCATACCCACGGATCGAGATCAGATCGGCGCCAAGGTCGATATAGTCAAGTATGGAATCGGCGATGGTGCGAGGCGAACCGACCAAAGCGGTGGTTGCGCCGCTGGCGTTGGTGGCCGTCACTGTCGGATACCAGAGAGCCCGGTCGTGAACATCGCCACGTTTGGCAATATCCAGAAGACGTTGTGAGCCGACATTGGCTGGAGGCGGTGCGGACAAGGGTGTCCTGCTGAAGCCTTTTTCGCGGTTTTCGTTCAGTGTGTCGAGAATGCGGTGCGCTTTCTGCCAGGCCAGTTCGTCCGTTTCGGCAATGATCGGACGGAATGTGACCCAGATTCGCGGGCGGTCCTTGCGTCCGGCCCTGGCGGCCTCCGCATAGATGCGGTCGATCTGTTGTTTGGTTTCTGCCAAAGGCTCGCCCCAAAGGCCAAAAATATCGCATAACGAGCCGCCGATCCGATAGGCAGCATCCGACGAGCCACCGAGCGAGATCGGGATCAGGCCGTTGGTCGGGCGCACGGCACTGCGGAACTGTTTGAACTGGTAGTATTTCCCATCGAAATCGAAGGGTTCTGTCGAGGTCCAGGCCAGACGCAGAATGCGGATATATTCTTCCTGGCGCTCATAGCGTTGCTCCTTGGTCAGAAAATCACCCTCGCGGGCCTGCTCCTCATCACTGCCGCCGGCGATGAAATGGACCACAACACGGCCGCCGCTCAACTGGTCCAGTGTTGCCAGCGATTTCGCCGCAACGGTCGGGTAGACGGTGTTCGGACGAAGGGCGACAATGATCTTGATTTTCTTCGTGTGGGCCAGAATGGTCGCGCCCAGCGTGAAAGGATCGAAGGAAGCGGAAGAATACGGGATCAAAGTGTAGTTGAAACCGTAATCGTCCAGCGCACGCGCGTAGCGTTGCAGGAAATCGGGGTCCACCGGCGCATCGGGGATGGGGCGAAGATCATTCGATCCGTTGGCGAAACTTGCGCTAATGAATTCGGCAGCCATTCTGTGCATACTCCATTTGGTTTTGAGTCTTTGGCGAAAGTGATGCTGAGGTCCTGTCCTGGCCAACTGCGATCACGCGAGTTCGTCCTGTTTGAAAACAGCGCGGGCACCCGAGCGCGTCGCGTGGGTGCTACCTGAGGGGATCGAAGCCAGCAGCGAACGGGTATAGGACTGGCGAGGTGTGTCGAAGACGGCTTTGACGGTGCCGTGCTCAACGATGCGTCCGCGATGCATGACCGAGACGGTATGGGCCAGCTGGCGCACCAGGGCGAGATCGTGGGAAACGAACACATAGGTCAGACCCAGATTGGCCTGTAGCGTCAACAGCACGTCAACAATATCGGCCTGGACACTGACGTCGAGCGCTGAAGTCGGCTCATCCAGCACGATAACATCAGGCTTTAAAACCAGCGATCGGGCAATGGCGACGCGCTGACGCTGGCCACCGGACAGTGCGCCCGGCTTGCGGCCAAGCAGATGCTCGCCAAGCCCGACATTGGACAAGGCTTCGCGCACCCGCTCGCTTCGCTCCCGCGCAGTGCCAATCTTGAACCGGTCCAGCGGCTCGCGTACCAGATTCTCGATTTTCCAGGTGGGATCGAGGGAGGTGAACGGGTTCTGGTAGACGAGTTGAAGATGGCGCCAAACGGCTCGTCTGGACTGGGGATTACGGCTTGAAAACTGCTCACCGGCGACCGAGATATGGCCGCTATCGGGTTCCTCAAGGCCCAGAAGCAGCCGGATCGTCGTTGTCTTGCCAGAGCCGGATTCACCAACCAGCGCGTGTGTAGTGCCTGATGGTACGGAGAATGTTACATTATCGACAGCTGTCAGGGATTTGCCATCGACCGTGAAGGTCTTTGTCACACCTTTGACCTCGATCTTGGCATCAACGCCTGCAGCATTCTCGATGTTACGAAACCCGCTATCACGCAGCTTGGCATAGCGGTCAGGATTGAGGGCGGGAACATCGGCATGCAGCTTTCTGGCATAGGCCGAAGCCGGTGCGGCAAAGACAGTCTGGGTATTGCCCGCCTCCTGCACAACGCCATCCTTCAGCACGACCAGTTGATCTGCCCGCTCCGAAGCGATTGCCAGATCATGGGTAATCAGCAGAAGGCTGATATCCAGATCCTGCTGAAGCCGCGTCAAAAGGTCGAGGATGCGCTTCTGGATTGTTACATCCAGTGCGGAGGTCGGCTCGTCCGCCACCAGAAGGGCCGGGCGCGGCAGTACGGCAAGGCCGATCAGAACGCGTTGAAGCATGCCGCCTGACAGTTGATGCGGATAGGAATCGTAGACGCGACCCGGCTTGTCGAGGCCGACCTCCGCGAATGTTTCCAGGATCAGCGCCTTGCGGATGGCTTTGTCCTGTTCGCCAAGAAGGGCCGCCGCTTCCATGGCTTGCGCGCCGATGGTGCGCACGGGGTTGAGCGCGTTGCCGGGATCTTGCGGAACAAAGCCGATAGCGCGCCCCCGCAGAGGCCGGAACTGACGCTCGGCAAGGCTTAAGATGTTCTGGTCTTTAAACTCGATTTTTCCCGTCGCATGTCCGCCTTGGGGTAATAGCCTCAGAATGGCCCGCGCGATGGTTGATTTGCCCGAGCCGGATTCTCCAATCAACGCAAGGCTCTTGCCGCGATCCAGCTCGAACCCGACAGCCGTCACGACTTGGCGAGCCCCGTAGGATACCGACAGGTCTTCCACCCTTAGCAGCGGAGCGGATGGCTGTCGCAATTGAGGAAAAGCTCCAAGGCCGGGGAGGGTGGTGTTCAGTCTGTCTTGCGGAGCCATCGGCTGATCCTGTTGACGGAGAGGACGGTTGCGATCACGGCGAACGCAGGTGCATAAACCAGCCACGGCCATTTGAGATAATCCTTGCCGATTGAAATCAGCAGACCCCAGTCCGAGGCGGGTGGCGGATCGCCATAGCCGAGGAAGGCAAGACCGGCGATCACCAGAATGGAAAGACCAAATTGCAGGACGGCAAGCGTCAGAAGCGACCGTGAAGCATTTGGAAACACGTGGCGCAGAAGGATATACCAGCGTGACCCACCCAGCAGAAACGACGCCTCGACGAAGGTCGCTTGCCGGGTTTTAATCACCTCTGCCCGCATCACCCGGGCAAAGACCGCCACGGCGGAGACGCCGGTCGCGATGGCGGCATTGGTGGTGGTGAAGCCGAGTGCGGTGACGACGATAATCGCCAGCAGGAAGCTGGGGATCGCCAGCAGCATATCGACCAGGCGCGCCAGCACGATATCGACCCAGCCACCGAGAAAGCCGGCCAGAAGGCCAATGAGGCCACCGACGACAACGCCAATGACAACCGCGATCAGCGCACTGGTCACCGAAGACGCCGTGCCATAGACGACGCGCGTGTAAAGGTCGCGCCCGAGCTGGTCTGTGCCGAACCAATGCTGGGCGCTGGGTGCCAGCAGTTTTTGAGCGGGAACGCCGATGACGGGGCTATGGCTTGTGAACAAGCCGGGGGCGAGCGCCCATGCGATCACCAGGGCAATGATGGCAAACGAGATGAACACCGTTGGCGGCATGTGGACTGCCGACCATTTTTTGGCTGCCTGCATACCACCATTCGAGGAGGAAAAAGCGATCGTCATATCGTCACCGCACGGGAGGTTTCAGTAGAGCTTGTGTCCTCAGCGGGCGTGCGAGACGGTTGGACGCCAAGCAGTTTCACACGCGGGTCAAGCAGGGGATAGACAAGGTCTGCGATCAGGTTGACGAGCACGAAGGCAACCGCCGCCAGCGATACGACCGCCTGAAGAACAGGCAGGTCCTGGGTTGTGACCGAGCGCTGCACCAGACTGCCGATGCCCGTTCGCCCGAAGACCGTTTCGGTTATCAACGAACCACCCAGCAATTCCCCGACGGTCAGGGCGATCACTGTCACTACCGGCAATGATGAGGGCTTCACCAGGTGTTTGAAAAACAGCTGCGCTTGGGAAAGACCTCGACCCCGCGCCACAGTGGCATAGTCCTGGCTCGCCTCATGATCGAGGTTGGCAATCAGGACTTCTGCGATCTGGGCCGAGACGGGAATGGCGAGTGCAATTGACGCAAACAGGGTTGCCCAGACACTATCCGGTTCAATGACCCGGAAAATGCCCAGCTGGAAGCCGAAAATATGGATCAGGGCCAGCCCGATGACGAAATTGGGGACCGATAGAAACAGGGAGGGAAAGCCCCGCAGCAGGCCCTGTCCGAACCGTTTTGGCAGGAACTGCGTGCCGTAGGCAATCAGCAGCGCCAGGACAAGCGCGAAGGCAAGGGCCGTCGATGCAAGGATCAGCGTTGAGGGCAGCACTTCGGCAATCAGCGCCGTCACCGGGCGGCTGGAGCGCATCGACAGGCCGAAATCGCCGGTGACGAAGTGAGAGAGTGAGGTCCACAACTGGACGGAAATCGGCTTGTCCAATCCCTGGGCGGCGATGATTTCGGCGATCTCCGCCTCGGTGAAGCCGTTTTGCGGATCACGCAGGACGGAGGTGATCGGATCACCCGGCAGAATGCTGACCACCACGAATGTAAAGACATAGGCCAGCAAAATGACCACAAAAGCCTGGGTCAGCCGTTTTGCAGCGTATGTCAAGTAGGCGTTGCGCATACTGAGACCTCCTCACATTGCAGGTTATTGGCTGATTTTTGCAGTGTAGTAGCTGGCATAGGCAATGCCGTTATAGACCTCACCCGAAAGCTTCGGGGACTGGACATAAATGCGCTGAACGATCTGGGTGCGAGGGATGAAATACCCTTGCTCGATGACGTATTTCTGTAGCTCGTTTAGCAGCGGGTCACGCACCTCTAACGAAGGGGCGCCGGCAATTTTATCGCGCAGCTCATTGATTTTCTGGTCGCTCTGGTCCAGCGCGAACCAGTTCTCGCCATTATTGGCATCGGTCAGAATGCTGGCCACGGTGCCGGCATCGATAAAGCTGCGGGTAACTTCATAGGCCGGGACCGCAGGGCCTGCGAATTTGACCTTTTCGGTGAAGGTCACCACGTCATACGCGCGGATATTGACCTTCCAACCGATCTTGCCGAGCTGTTGGGCGATCAGTTCATCCACCGCCTTCGACGTGGCAAGATAGGGGTTGGAGTAAAGCGTCAGCAGAAGCGGCTTTCCATCCTTGGCGCGGATGCCGTCGGCGCCTTTCGTCCAGCCTGCGTCATTCAGCAGCTTTTCCGCCCTGGCGGAGTCGTAGGCCAAAAGCGTGCTCTGGTCGGTTGCGCCCGGCACATTGCTCTGGATGAACGAGGTCGCCAGCTTCCAATCCGATGTATAGACGGTGTCGATGATTTCCTGGCGATCGATGCCAGACTGAAGGGCTTGGCGCACCCTGACATCGTTATAGGGCTCGAGCTTGGTATTCACCGCCCAGCCATTGACGAACCCGAGATAGCGTGGCGTGGCAACGGTGAAGCCCTCGTCCTTGAGTGACTTCAACTCCTGGGGCGAGGCATTATAGGCAATATCGGCCTGCCCGGACTGAACCGCCGCAACCCGAAGCGATGGTTCGGCGACCAGCTTGTAGGTGATGCTCTCCAGAAACGCCGGTCCGGTATGGCCAACAGCGGCCGGTCCCCAATTGTAATCCTTGCGCTTCACCAGTTTGACGAAATCGCCTTCCTTCCAGGCTTCAACCACATAGGGGCCGCTGCCAAAGGTCTTGCCAAGGTCTGCCTGCTGGGTCGCCGGTTGGCTGATGGTCTTGGGGGAAATCAGGATCGAGCCGTGATAGCCGAGGGTCGGAATGAAGCCGAGCGTCGGTTTTTTGAAAAAGACTTTCACTGTGGAGGGATCAATCGCCTCTGCATGATCATAGGTCTTGGGAAAAAGACCGATCGGGTTGATACCTTCGCTCTTGCGGCCTGCATACCAGATGTCGAGATTTGCAACGACAGCGGCTGCATCGAGCGGGGTACCATCGGAAAAGGTCACGCCCGTTTTGAGGTGGAGGGTGAACTCGGTGGCACCTTCATTCTGGTCCCAGCGCTCGGCAATCCACGGGCTCACTTTGCCATCGGCATCGACATAGACGAGCTTGTCGGCCACGTGGCCCCAGACATGCCCCTGAAAGCTGGAGATCGCGCTGTTGTTGGGTATCCAGGTATTGCCCAGAGAGTCGATCAGAAATGTAATATCGCCGCCGTCATGCGGCTTGCCCGCGCTATGGGCGGGCTTCAAGCTAGCCGATTCCACAAGCATGGCAGAGAGAATTGCTGAACCGGCAAGCAGCAACCTGCGTCGAGAAAGAGCCAGAGAATCGGAATGTTTGATCATGAAATAGGTCCTGGTCGGGTGGCGTCTTATGTTGGGACTGACGGACAGCCTCATTTGCGGAGGTTATTTTGATTGCGAGCGCAAACAGGTGGCACGCTTTGTCGCTGCGATGGTCACGGTGCATTCCTGCCTTGATTGGTGAGAAGCTGTAACAACAAGCTAAACGAGCATGGAAATCAGGGAAAGATTTATCATTCTTAATCTATCGATGTTATAGATTT